>JBGUPW010000168.1:0-20768 GCA_045130495.1 Ruminococcus sp.
TTGGCGTGACCTCAGCGTCTGCGGTCAGCAAGCCGACGCTTTATGCACCGACAAACACCAAGGGCGGTCAGCGGGTGACTTGGAGCAATGCCGGCGCGTCGAGGTATTATCTTTATTTCGGCGTGTATGACTACAATACCAAAAAGCCGCAGTGGAGAGTGTACAGAAAGGTGAAGGGTACAAGCTACGATATCAACTATACCTCATTGCATTCATCCGGTTGGAAGAAGTATGTAAATTACACGCTGACCTCAAATTTGACATCGGGTCAGGTTTACTGCTATCAGGTACACGCGGGAAATATCAACGCAAGCGGACGCCCCATCGACAAAAACTATTCAAGCGTGCGGACAATGACCTATCTTCATACGCCATACCTCAACTATTCGATTGAGGGCAATCAAATTGCGCTTGGCGGCTACACGCAGGGCGCGAACGGCTATCAGTACCGCTATAAAAAAGAAAGCTGGAGCGGTTATCATTATGCCGAAATCATTACACCGAACTATGTCAGTTGGATTTACGACGCTACTTATTCCGATAAGTGTATCTATGAAGCAAGAGCGGTTCTGAAAACGCAAAACAACGGAACGGCATACAGCGCGTGGGCTTCAATCAAGCTGCCGTATTGATTGGAACGGTGTTATCAACTGGTGATTCCTTATCTTTCGTTTAATATCTTTGATAAATCTATTTTTGATTCCATTATTTATCCCGAGGGTTTTGAAAAATACCACTTCAAGGCGGCGATTCCCAAACGTAATCAGTACCTTGTTCAAAATGCCGCT
Source organism: Ruminococcus sp. (assembly GCA_045130495.1). GTDB lineage: Bacteria > Bacillota > Clostridia > Oscillospirales > Acutalibacteraceae > Ruminococcoides. Next base: position 789 of record JBGUPW010000168.1, read on the forward strand.
TACGCGATTTGCTATGTTACACATTCATGGGGAGGAGCGGCAAAGACGTATGAGTATGCTTGTAAGAATGGATTGTATATTATCAAAATTGGATGATAGATGTCGAAAATGGTGTCATAGACCATCTTTTCACCAATTCGCAGGATATTTTTTCGCCAAATCGCAGGTTTTGCTTGAGATCCATTATTTGAGCAACAAAGTTCACAAAAAAATGTAATTCTGTGGTATAATAAAATTCAAAAGACGGAAAACCCAGTGTTTATGCGGGTTTCCGTCTTTGTTTGTTACTAATACGATAATAATTTAATTGCGTCCGTCAATTCAGATATACTTTTATGTGTATAAACCCTTTCGCCAACGTCCTTTGATTTATGACCCATAAGCAAATCAATGCACTTCTTGTTTGCGCCTGCGGAATCCAGCTTGGAACGGAAGGTATGGCGTGTTTCGTGCGGTGTATGGCTTGCGCCGATTTTCTTCATTACCTCATCCCAATGCGGTGCGAATGTATTTCTTACAAGTATTACATCACCGTGGTTGGGAAACAGATACTTACTACCCTGCTTTACGCGCCTTTTTACAATATTTTGAATATCCGGGTGAATCGGTACAATGCGGTTTTTGCCCGCTGTGGTTTTCACGCCGCCGCACATAGTCATTTCTTTAAGATCAATATTCGCGGTTTCCAAACCAAACATTTCGCTGATGCGGAAACCTGTGTATAGCAGGAATAAAACGCTATCAACCCATTGTTCGTCTTTGATTTTCCACAATGCCTGTACCTCTGCATCGGTAAAGGGAGTTTTCTCTTTCGGAGTTACAGGCGCGGCATGGATCAGATCAGAGTTCATGCGATCAATGATTTCCAGTTCCATAGCATACGCGTCAAGCTTACCGAACAGGTTCTTAATAGCAGCTTGGGTGGAATAACCTTTGCCGCAGTTGTCAATAACTTCCTGCATTTGGTAAGATTTGATTTTTTTATAAGAAACGTCGTGAAGTACCCGAGCGTGTTTAAATGATGTCTTCATTGAAGCCGCAGAGGATTTCGCCATTTTGGGCAATTCCCGCTTTGCCCAGCGTTCAAAAAGTTCTTTTAATGTTATCTTCGCAAGGTCAATATTGTATGGGTTGTGGTTGTACTCACCCAAAGCAGTTAATGCATCGGATTGTTTCGGGTAATAGCCGATAGCTTTATATATCGGATGTCCTTTTTCATTGAAGCCGACTGTTTTTCTTGCGCACCACGGGTTTCTTCTGTTGCCCGAAAGCTTAACAACAGAACCATATCCGTTTGGATTTTTTATTTTGATCACCTTTCCAATCTTGACTTTTTAAGGTGATTGGTGCTATAATAAAATAGAGCCATTTCACCTTTTCAATTCCTTTCAAATCGTGTTTTGGCTTGTCCTGAGCCGCTTGGTACTGCAATACCGGGCGGCTTTTTTCTTTTGTCTTGAAGCGGTACGGTTCGGAACATTATAAACGGCTTAAATACTGCAATATTTAAACTGTTTGTTCCTCTGTACCGTTGTTCCGTTATTCTATTCTTGAAATGATAGAATAACGGTAATTTTTATTAAAAATTATATATTTTTTAATAATCTATAAAAATAAGAAATATATAGAGGCGGGACGGAACTGCGGAACATTCAGAATTTCGCCCTGAGTTCTATCACCTTCCCCAAACAGCGCACAGGGAGTTCAAGAACATCTTTAGTGGTATAGGTCAGAACCGGGTATGTGGAGTTTGAAGGTATGAGATTTATTCCGCCTTCAAATTTTTGGACTTTCTTAATGGTTGCTTCATCACCGTTCACCAGCATAATGGCGATATCGCCGTTGTCAACATCTTCCTGCTTGCGGACAATGACGACATCACCATCCCTGATTCTCGGTTCCATTGAGTCACCTTTCACTTGGAGCGCGAAAAAATCACCTTGGGATGCCATTGCTTCCGATATTTCCTCATAATCAATGATTTCCTCAACAGCTTCCAACGGAATACCGGCAACAACTCTGCCGAGGACGGGAATGGTGTGCTTTTTTGTTTTTGGTTCTTTTGGAATATCAGCAAATCCCATTAAGTATGCGGGAGATACATTAAAGAATTCCGCAAGCTTTTTTATATTTGCCCTTTTTATATTCTCCACTTCACCTTTTTCGTATTTACGAATAGCTGATTTTTGAACGCCGATAAGATTCCCCAATTCTTCTTGTGTTAATCCTGCTTTTTTGCGTAAAAACCTGATTCTATTTGCCATTATTTTATCTGATTCACTCATTATCTTCCACCTTCTTTTTTGAGAAATAATCTTAGTGTCTTAATTTTAACACATTTTTTATCATTTATCAAGTTTTTTTGAAAAAGTGTCTTAAAATATTTCAAATTCGCTTGACAATTAAAAAGACACTTGATATAATTAAGGTGTCTTAAAAAGACACTGATAATTCACCCAAGACAATGAAAGGACTGGATTGATTATGAAAAATTACACAGTAACAACCACCGAGAATTTAAGAAACCTCTGCATCAACCACAACTGGTTCACATGCGGCACGAATGAGCAGTATGAAAAACTGTTTTACGCAAATGAAAACGGATGTCCGATTGAACAAATTGCAACCATTATCTGGTTATGCTCCGATGATGAATGGTGCCGCCGTGACATTCTTGATGAACTGAAAAGCGCAAGGGTCAACTTCTGGAAGCTGATGTTTGGCGTTGAGGATGAAACCCAGACTTATCGGGTGATCACCGTATTTGGTGCGGTTCTTGAAGAATCCTTTATTGAAATTGCTGACCTTCTTTCTGATCCCGATGCCTATAATTTCAAATATGATTTTATTGTGGCAATTAACAACCTTGACGGGGAAATGATTTGGGAAAGGGGTGAGGAATAAAATGGCGAAATATGCGGTTGAGGTCAGCGCATTAGCGCTGATCAAGCGGCGACGATGCATTGATGTTTACGCAGATAACCCGCAGCAGGCAGCGATTGAAGCGCAGGACAGATATCAAAAAATGCTCGAAAAGCAGGGGGCGGTTCTTCCCTATGGCGTAAGCTTTGATTCCGTCACAAAATTAAGCAGAAAGTAAAACACGATTTGAAAGGTTTTGTGGGTGAGGTTTTGCAGAGCTTCACCCACCATATATCGGAAAGGAGAATTAATGGCAAACAACAATTACGGAAAAGAACGGGTTGCCCTGTTTACAAAGTATTTTGTTGAGGACGGCAAGCCAATTTCGGTAAAAAAGCTGATGGCGATGTTTGAAGAATACAGCGGCGAGATGGTCAAGCGGCAAACGGTATACAACGATTTAAACGCGATAGATGTAGTTATTCCGCTGAGCAGAATCAAAAGGGAAGGAAGCCGCGAATGGCTTTATTTCAGGGATGAAGAGGTGTTAAAATGAAGCTTTACACAGAAGGTCAGATTGTGACCTATCAGAACAAAAAATGGGTTATTACCGGATTCGGCATTGACGCTGACGGGCATACGGTGTATTACCTCAAACGCGGTTGTTACCGCACGACCGCCAATGAAAGCGAGGTTGTTTAGAAAATGACCCTTAAAGACGCTATAAAGCTGCTTGAAGCCGAGTATGATAAAGCGGTAAAGTTAAAAGGTTATGTCAATAAACCGATTGCTTATGCGTTATATAATACATGGAAAATCGTTGACGAAAAAGAAAAGGGCAGGAGTAAAAGACGATGCAAAACAGATTAACACCACAAGCGGCGATTATCGAATTAAGCCACTGCAAAATCAACGGATATTCAACCAACGACTGGGACAGACGGTGCAATGCGGTCGAGCTTGCAAAATCGGCACTCGAAAAACGAATACCGTGCAAGCCGAAAAAGATTTCTCCACGGAACCCCAACGGCAGCATTACAACCGGTTATGTATGCGGCAAATGCGGCGAAGAGGTCATGGAGCTGTTTGAACAATTCTGTCCCGGCTGCGGTCAGATGATTGACTGGGGGTGAATGAGTAAATGAAAATCGAATGCAATAAGAAGGAATTCGCCGCCATCCTCAAAGCCTGTTATGTCGGGAATGAAGTTGGTGACAAGTGCGAACATTGCGCCTTGTGCCCGATTTGTACGGACTTGGAATTAGAAGACCCGCTTGTTGATATGTGCGAGGTCAGTGACGAATGACAGAGTTTGAGAACGAACAGTTTCAAGAAGCCATTCAAAAAATCACAAGGGCATTCCAACAGTTATCGGAATCCGTTCAGCCGTTCATAGACAATGTATCACAAACGATAGGCAGGCTATTTCCGATCATCAATGACCTGTTGGGTGACTTTGAAGCCTTCCGCAATACATACAGCAACAGGCGCATCGTTCATCTTGCGTATCACGCGAAAAAAGAACGCGTCAGAAAGAAAAACTACAACCGATTATTAAGCGACTACGTGAACTATCTGAAAAAAGGAGACGAAAAATAATGGCAGTAACCGGTGCTTGGGATTTCAAGCAATTAGATTTAATGTTTTCCTTCCTGAAAATGGGATGCGGAAAACCAAACATTCCCGTGCTGAAAGAAAACCTCGATTGGTTAAGACGGGCAATGACGCAGAAGACAGCAGGACAACAGCCCTACGCCAAAACGGGCGACGTTGATTGGGCTGAGCTTGCCACAAGGTTAAACATCATCGTGATAGAAGCGATGCAGTTGTATTTGAGCGGCGGGTTAAACGAATCCGAATATGAAAAAATGACCCTTGATGAAGCGATCACCCACTGTATTGAAATTACCCGGCGCGATGATGTGTGCGAGGAATGTAAAGCCGAACACGGACAACTTGCGGCGTGGTTGACTGAATTAAAGGTGCTGCGGGAGCGTGAAGCAGAATGAAAGATTTATCCGGAAGAAAAGCATATCTTTATTGTGTAGGTTTGTTTTTTGCTTTTATCGAAATAAACCGCTCTATCATTCTTTGGGTGTGGCGGCATATTACAGAAGTGCTTATCGGTGTCACCTTTGCCGCGATGTTTGTGGTACCAAACTTCATTGACAGCGGAACGATATCTTATGCTTGCGGCGCGGTGTTTATGATTATTCTGATTTGCCTGTTTACGGCGCTGATCAGAATCAAATTATTGGAAGTCAGGAGTGAGAATAATGACAGCGACAATGCAAATCGGCAATAGTGAAATCCAAATCATGGAATATAACAATCAGCGTGTGGTAACGTTCAAGGAAATCGACACGGTTCACGGCAGACCCGAGGGAACGGCGAGAAGGAATTATCATAATAACAGGATCCATTTTATTGAAGGCGTTGATTACTTCATAATAGACCAGCCGTGCGAAATTCGTACGCTTGGTATCAACCGACCGCAGGGCGGCACACCGCAGAGCGTCATGCTTATTACAGAAACGGGTTATTTGATGCTGGTTAAATCCTTCCGCGATGAATTGAGCTGGGACGTACAGCGGCAGTTGGTTAATACATACTTTAAGAAGCGCGACACTGCGCCGCAATCGGACAAGCTTGTAATTAAATCGGTTCAGCCGACAAAGCTGTTAGGCGGCTCAACGGCAGTGAGGGTCAGAGCGGAGCAATACAACAAGATGATAGACCTTGCGGACGTCAGCGGCAAGAGTCTGACGGACATCACATCAGACCTGCTCGAATTCGCCCTTGACAGAGTGGTCATCGAATAACGAAAGGCGGTGAAACAGATGAATAAAAGGTTACTTAAAAGTAAAATGGTTCTTTTCGGTGATACAAATGCTACGCTTGCTACTGCAATTGGGATTTCTCCACAACGACTTTCTGCAAAAATCAACCAAACAGATGGCGCAGATTTTACCCGGGCAGAGATTGAGTGCATCAAAAATCGGTATCATCTGACCGTTAAAGAAGTAATCCATATTTTTTTTGCAGAAGAAGTGTCTTGATAAGACACTAATAAAAGTGAGGTGATATATTAAGATGTTTGCAGACAGATTAAAAACGGTGCTTCACGAACAATTTATATCCCAAGCGGATTTATCCAAGGCAACGGGCATCAGCAAAGCGCGGATCAGTATGTATTGCGCCGGGGCGAGCCGTCCGCGCCCGCAGGCGTTGAAGCAAATTGCCGATGCCCTGCACGTTCCCGCCGGATGGCTTATAGGAGAAATCAAGGAAAAGGAACCGTCGTTAGCGGTGTCAACCGCTGCCAAAGCGCTGGGAATGCTGCCGCAATGCTTGCGCGAAGGATTAAAAGCAAGAAGTTTTCCGTTCGGCTATGCCATTTTAAAAAACGGAAAATTCAAATATTACATTAACCCCACTCAGTTTGGGGAATACAAAACACGATTTGAAAGGAATTTAAGACAATGAAAAAATTTGAACTTACTACTGAAAGCAAAATCAACCGGTTTGGAAGAACACTGTTCCGCATTAAGGCACTGATTGACTTTACCACCATAAGCGGTGACGAAATTCACGCGGGCGATTTGGGCGGTTACGTCGAAAAAGAGCAGAATCTTTCCCACGATGGAAAGGCTTGGGTTTGGGGTAATGCCAAGGTCTGCGGTGATGCCAAGGTCTGCGGTGATGCCGAGGTTTGGGGTAATGCCGAGGTTTGGGGTAATGCCAAGGTCTGGGGTAATGCCAAGGTCTGGGGTAATGCCGAGGTTTGGGGTAATGCCGAGGTTTGGGGTAATGCCGAGGTCTGGGGTAATGCCAAGGTTCTTTCGCCCAAACACATTTTTTGCGCAAGTCCTATTGGTGTGAACGCAACGCCTCTTACAGCTTTTCGCACAAAAGAAAATAAAATCGCAATTTCTTTTGAATTTGAACTTTTCGCGTTTGAAGAATTCAGAAAAAGGGTTCGCAGTTGGGCAAACGAGAAAAACAAAACGGTCGTTTCTCTGGTGCTCGATGCTGCACTTGCGCACATTGATTTGACTCCCGAAAAACCGAATTTATCTTGCCCGTTCTGCGGCGGTGAACCCGAACCGGCTGACGAAGAAGGGTGTGTGCAGTGCTCAAAGTGCTTTGCGACGGCGCACATCAATTATTGGAATAACCGGGTTAATAGCTGATGGGCATGCAGTTATATCCGCATCAGATTAAGGCGCTTAACGACACCAAGAAATTCAATCGCGTCGGGTACTTCCTTGATATGGGCTTGGGCAAAACGTTTGTCGGTTCGGAAAAGATGATTCTGCTTAAAAATGATACAAATCTGATTGTCTGCCAAAAATCTAAAATTGACGATTGGATAACACATTTTCAGCAGAATTATACCAATGTAAAAGTGTGGGATTTAACCAAGAAGAAAGAATACGCCGATTTTTCTTCACGATATACAGCATGGCACGGCTATCTTGGTGCATCAATCGGAATCGGAATAATCAACTATGAACTTGCCTTCCGCAGAAGTGAGTTGTTGAAGCTGGAGCATTTCACGCTGATGCTTGACGAATCTTCCATGATAACCAATCCGGTTGCGAAACGAACTAAGTTCATCCATAAGCTGAACCCGGATAATGTGATTTTGTTATCCGGCACGCCGACAGGCGGCAAATATGAAAAGCTTTGGTCACAACTGCGGTTACTTGGGTGGAGCATTAGCAAGGATATGTTTTACAGCCATTATGTTGATATAAAATGGCTTGACACGGGCGCAGGGTTCTTGGTTCCACGGGTAGTAGGTTACAAAAACGTTGACCGGCTTAAAGCGAAGCTGAAACGTTACGGTTGTATTTTTATGAAAACCGAAGAAGTGTTCGACCTTCCCGAAAAAATCCCGATTAACATTACTGTGCCCAACACCAAATACTTCAAGCGGTTTATGAAAGACAGCATTATCACGCTTCCCGACGGTACACAGCTTATCGGCGATAACACGTTAACCAAACACTTGTTCGCGCGACAGTTGTGCGGACAGTACAACCAAGCCAAACTGTCAGCCTTTAAAGATTTGGTTCAATCCACAGATGATCGATTAATCGTTTTCTATAATTTCACAGCAGAATTGATAGAAATGGAAGCGATTGCCCACGAATTGGACAGACCGTTTTCACTTGTGACAGGCGCTTGTAAAAGGCTTGATGAATACGAAAATTATTCTGATTCTTTAACCTTCGTTCAGTATCAGGCGGGCGCGATGGGGTTGAACCTTCAAAAGGCAAATAAAATGGTATTCTTTACGCTTCCGCAAAGCTCGGAATTGTATGAACAGTCTATCAAGCGCATACACCGCATCGGGCAGGAACATAGTTGTTTTTATTATTATTTACTTGTTGCCGACAGTGTAGAACAGGATATGCTTGAAACCTTGAAAATGCGTAAGGATTACGACGATGCATTATTTAAGAAATACGAAGACCGATTCAGAAAGTGAGGAAACGCAATGATTAAATGTAGAAACGAATGTTTATTGAACAAGTTTGACGGGTGTTGCTATTCCTGCCCTGAGTTTGATTCATGTACGCAGAGTTGTTCGGATCACCCTGATTCCTGCGGCGAATCAACCTTTGACGAAGAAAGCGGTTTGACCGAGTTCAAAACCAGTCAGGTTGAGGTTATTCAAGGCATCGTGAATGCGGTCAAGCTAAAAAAGCAGATTGAGGCGAAAGAAAAGAAACTCAAAGACAAGCTGAAAGAGGCTATGGAGCGTTACGGCGTTAAAAAATTCAACTCTGATTTACTTAACATCGTATACATCCCCGAGGGTCAGCGCAGTCAGATTGACAGCGCAAAGTTAAAGAAGGCATACCCGGATATCGCGGCTGAGTGTACCAAGGTTTCAAAAACCTCCGCTTATGTCAAGGTTACGGTGAAGGAAGGTGAATAACTGTGCCGATAGCACTCATTGCGACTATATTCAACAGGAAGAAGTGATGCGTCATGGCGGGCGAAAAGAACTTTGAAACGCGCTTGAAAAATTGGCTTGAAACCAAGGGCATCTACTCGCTTGGAACGCCGCAACAGGATATTCACGCACCGCCGATAGGCTATTATGAAAAACGCTGGGGCGGCGGTTTCTCCAAAAGTGGTTTGCCTGATATGCAGATTGTTGTGAATGGAATTTGCATTGAAGCGGAACTAAAGGCTTCCAACGGCAGAGCGTCAGAGCTGCAAAAACAAAAGCTTATTCAAATAAATCAATCAGGCGGTTTCGGTTTGGTGCTTTATCCCGAGGGGTTTGCAGAATTTAAAAAGATAGTAGAAGGGGTGATAAAATGCAATGGTCACATTCCAGAGTTGACACATTTGAAAAATGCCCATTCAAATACCAAATGCAATATATTGACCGGTTAAAGACAACAGACCCGATCGACAGCAATAATGCGCTGGTTCTTGGCAGGGCGTTACATACAGGTATTCAGAAGGGCGTTGAAGACGCAATTAAGGAATACTATTTCAGCTATCCGATCATTGATGATAATCATATCAATGAAGCCATGAAGCTTGAATATCTCATTCCTCTTGCGCGGGAAATGTTGCCCGATGGTGAATATGAGATTCCGATAATCGACCGTGATTTCATAGGTTACATTGATTTGCTCATCTCAACCGGTGGCAATCATTTTGATGTTTATGACTTTAAGTACACCAATAAACCTGAACGGTATAACGATTCAAACCAACTGCATTTATACAAGTATTTCTTTGAGAAATGCAACCCCGGCGCAACGGTTGATAACCTGTATTTTGTGTTTATTCCCAAAATCGGTATCAGGCAGAAGAAAACCGAAACACTGCTTGAATTCCGGCAACGTATTGAATTTGAGTTACAATTTGCTGTTCCAAGGATCGTAAAAGTTGATTTCGATTACTGCAAAGTGATTGATTTTTTACTTCAAATCAAAAGAATAGGCGAAACCACCGATTTCCCCAAGAATGAAGGGCGGTTGTGTGAGTTTTGCGAATATCAAGAATTTTGTCAGAAAGGATTTGATTACATTATGAAGCTTCCGAGCACGGAAAGAAGAACCATCAACAAGGTCAAGCGCAGAAAACTTTGGATTTACGGTGCGCCGTTCTGCGGAAAAACAACCTTTGCCAACGATTTTCCGATGCCGCTGATGCTGAACACCGACGGCAACTATGAATTTGTTGACGCGCCTGTTATCCCCATTAAGGATGTTGTTGAAGTTGAGGGCAGGATCACCAAGAAAACCCTTGCTTGGGATATTTTCAAAGAAGCGGTTGACGAACTTGAAAAGGGCGGCAATGATTTTAAAACTATCATCGTTGACCTTGTTGAAGGTGCCTATGAGTATTGCCGCCAGTGGGTTTTCGACAAGCTGAACATTCAGCACGAATCCGAAGATTCATTCAGAGCGTGGAGCATGGTAAGAACAGAGTTCCTGAATACGCTCCACCGGCTGATGTCGCTGGACTATGAAAACATTATTTTGATTTCTCACGAAGATACTTCAAAGGACATCACCAAGAAGGGCGGTGACAAAATCACGGCAATCAAGCCGAACATTCAGGAAAAAGTTGCCTTGCGTCTTGCCGGTATGGTGGACATCGTTGCCAGAATTGTTGCTGACGGCGATGATAGAACATTCAATTTCAAATCCAATGAAGTTGTTTTCGGTGGCGGCAGATTGAAAGTAAATGTCCGTGATATTCCGCTTGATGTTGATAAGCTTTTCGAGGTTTATGACAAAGCCAACGGAGACACCGCAAAAAAGGGCAAGATTGCCCCTGATTCAGGCAAAACAGCCAACGGCGATAACAACGTTGTCGAGGAAGAAAAGTCCGTAGAACGCAAAACAAGGGCAAGGAGAACACCGGCAAAACCTTCAATTGAGGATTTGGTTGACGAAGAAGAAACCGAAGTTTCTGATTCCGAGGAAACTGAGGAACCGGAAGAAAAACCTGTAAGAACACGCAGGTCAAGACGTACTACAAGAAAGGATTGATTTACTATGGCAGATGTATGGAGCAAATTTAACAGAGCAGTTGATTTGGACGGATTAAAAAAGGACATGGCGTCCGCAGGAAAAAACAAGGGTAAGCGCGACTATCCTGAAATCCCGGCGGGGCAGTATGAAGTAAAGCTTGCTTCACTGGAACAGAAGCTTACCAAGAGCGGCGAAAAAAGACCGATGGTTTCTGCGTCGTTCAAAATCATCAAGGGCAAGTATAAGAATCAGCGCATCTTTGAAAACAAGGTGATTTTTGGTACCAAGAATGACGGTGCAATGATCAAGGGTGTCTGTTCCTTCCTCGACAGCCTTGATTCCGGGCTTGATATCGATTTTGAGGATTACGGACAGTTCGCCGATTTGGTAATGGACGTTGCGGAAGCGGTTGAAGAAAACGGGCTTGAATACGTTGTTGAATACGATCCCGATGATTTCTATTCCGTATCTATCAAAGAAGTATTTGATTAACCCGGAAGTAACCCAAGGGTACGCGTTGCCCTTGGGTTATCCCCGGGACAGGCGGTGAACATATGCTGTTTTACGATTTTGAAGTGTTCAAATACGATTGGCTTGTCGTTATTTACGATATGGATAATCAAACAGATATCGAAATTGTTAACGATTCGGATTTACTTGAACACTTCTACAACGATAATCAAGAAAACATTTGGGCAGGTTTTAACAGCAGACATTACGACCAATACATATTAAAGGCTTTGATCGTTGGGCTGAACCCAAAGGAATTAAATGATTGGATCATCAAAGAGCATAAGCCCGGTTGGAAGTTCAGCAGTTTATTAAAGTCCGTTCCGCTTATCAACTATGATGTTATGTTGGGTACCGACAAGGGGTTAAAATCCTTTGAAGGGTTTATGGGGAACAGCATTAAGGAAAGTAATGTTCCGTTTGACATTGACCGTAAATTAACGCCGGAAGAAATACAGGAAACAATATATTACTGTAAACATGATGTAGAGCAAACTATTGAAGTGTTCCTGAGAAGGGTTGAGGAATTCAATACAACGATGTTCTTCATAAAACACTTTGATTTACCTATATCGTCAATTTCCAAAACCAAAGCGCAATTAGCGGCAGAAATCTTAGGCGGCAACCGTAAGGGGCACGAATTCAAAGATGAATTTGATTTTCCTGTTTTGGATTGCCTTGATTTGAAAAAATACAAGTTTGTTGCCGATTGGTACAAGAATCCTGCAAACCATGATTATAGTAAATCGCAACCTAACGTGATGATAGCGGGAGTGCCGCACAACTTTTCTTGGGGCGGCGGTCACGGCGCAATAACTAAATATCACGCCATGGGCGATTTTCTGATTATTGATGTGACCGCTTATTATCCTTCCTTACAAAAGAAATATCACTTTGGTTATCGTGTTATGGATAACCCGGAGAACTTTGAGTTTATCCACGATTCCAACATTGAATTCAAACGGAAGGGAGATAAAAAGGCGCGGTTGCCATTTAAGATCATGGATAACGCCATCAGCGGACAGATGAAGCAGGAACAATCCGCCTTATATGATCCCATGAGCAACAACAGCATTTGCATTAACGGGCAACTGCTGTTATTGGATTTGGTTGAACATTTGGAACCATACTGCGATCTGATTCAAAACAATACCGATGGCATCATAATAAAGCTGCGGGATTATGACCGCGATTTTGATGTTATCGATACCATTGTTGCGGAATGGGAAAACCGAACGGGAATGAAGATGGATTTTGATACATTTTTCGGTGAGATATTTCAGAAAGATGTAAACAGCTATCTTCTGATTGACCGCGAAACGGGCGCGATGAAGGTTAAAGGTACTTATATCAAGCAGTTATCCGAGTTGGATTATGATTTGCCGATACTAAATAAAGCCGTGGTAAATTATATGGTTGACGGTACACCTGTTGAAGAAACTGTTTACGGGTGTAACGCACTTAAAGAATTTCAACTTGTCAGCAAAATAAGCAATAAATATTCTGTTATTCTTTACGGCGATAAGCCTTTGAAAGAGAAATGCATCAGGGTGTTTGCATCAACCAACGCAGCCGCGCCGGGAGTAAAAAAGGTTAGTGTTAAAACCGGCAGACCTGCTAAACTCACAAACAGCCCCGAACACTGTTTTATATTTAACGATTCTGTCAACGATGTTCCGGTACCTGATTATTTGGATAAACAGTGGTATGTTGACTTTGCGAAAAAACGATTAAGAGATTTTGGGGTGGTGATTTAATGGAAATCTTACATATTGAATGGGGCTATGACTCCACAGGAAGTATGGATATTCTTCTTGATGTTTTCTTTCCAAACACGCTTAGTAAGGCGAAACAGCTTTTGCGGCTTGTAAGAAGATGGTGCCCCGATGATACACAAGAAGAATTAGGGGAATATTTTAAAGAAAAAATATTAAATATTGATGCCGAAATAAATGAAATCAAAAAGCGTTATCCGAATACACGGATCGGTTCACGTGAAAAAAAGCAGTGCGAAACGGAGTTTAAACGCCTGCAAAGAGAAGAAAACAAGTATGTGAAATATCTCACATTTTTAAACGAAGGACGGTAATTAAGGGTGAGTTTCTATAAGGGGTATGTCCCCACCAAAAACAAAAAGTGTCAAATGAAATTCGCCAACGTTGATCCTTCGGAACTATATACCTACGATGAAATCAAAGACAAAGATGAATTTGCGGGCATACTTGCCGAAGATTCCATTCTTGTCGATGTAGATGATAAAAAACAGTCTGAAATACTGTTCGACATCTGCGAGGGTGAAGGTGTTCGGTGCCGCATATTGGAATCCCGAAGCGGTATGCATTTCCTATTCAAAAACAGTCAGGTTAAAAAGTGCTATACCAAAACAAAGGTTGCCTGCGGCTTGACGCTGGATATAAAATCGGGGTTCAAAAATTCATATGAAGTTTTGAAGGTTGACGGTAAAGAACGGGAATTGTTATATGAAATTCTTGACGATGAAGATTATGAGGAAATCCCGAAGTGGTTGCTTCCAATTAAATCATCGGTCGAATTCTTGAATATGAAATCAGGCGACGGGCGCAATGATGCCCTGTTCAAATATATCCTTACACTTCAACAAAACGATTATTCCGTTGACGAATGCAAAGAAGTCCTGCGGATCATCAATACATATGTTTTGAAAGAGCCGTTGCCGGAAAAAGAACTCGAAGTGATTTTGCGGAAAGACGCGTTCTTAAAACCTATTTTCTATAAAGGAAATAAATTGCAACATCATCTTTTCGGAAACTTCCTTATTTCGGAACATAACATCATCAGGATAAACGGTCAACTTCATATCTTTAAAGATGGCGTATTTGTGTCAGGTCAAGACCAAATCGAAGCGGCGATGATACAGCATATCGACAGCATATCCAATTCACAGCGGCAGGAGGTTTTTAAATATCTTCACTTGAAGAAGCTCCAAAACACACCTGTTGCGCCTCCGCATTATATCGCGTTCAGAAACGGTATATATGATTTGCTGACAGACACATTACAACCGTTCAGGGCTGATATTGTTATCACCAACCGAATCCCGTGGGATTATAACCCGGCGGCGTATTCTGAGTTAGCGGATAAAACGCTTGATAAGATATCCTGCTACGATAGACAATTGCGGGCATTGCTTGAAGAATGTATTGGTTCCTGCCTATACCGTTCCAATACGCTCGGTGGCGGCAAAGCCTTCCTGTTGACCGGTGAAAAAGGCAACGGCAAATCAACCTATATTGATATGATACAACACGTTTTGGGCGAAGATAACATTTCCGCGCTTGATTTGAAGGATTTAGGTGCAAAATTTCAAAACGCCGCGTTATTCGGCAGGCTTGCGAACCTCGGTGATGATATTTCGGATGAATTTATTACCGATACATCGATTTTTAAGAAGTTTGTCACAGGTGAGCGCGTGCAGGTTCAGAACAAGGGTGAAAAGCCATTTGAATTCAATAGCTATGCCAAGCTGATATTCTCTGCCAACACGATCCCGAGAATCAAGGACAAGACCGGCGCGGTTCTCAGGCGATTATTGATCATTCCCTTTGATGCCAAGTTTTCCAAGGATGATCCCGACTATGATTCAGCAATCAAATTCAAACTGCACGAACAAACAGTTATGGAATACGTGATCGCTATCGGTATCAAAGCGCTTAAAAACGTTATCGAAAACCAAGGCTACACATATTCCGAAAAGGTTATTTCCGAGCTGGAGCAGTACAACCGCACAAATAACCCAATCGTTGAATTTATAGAAGAAGTGGAAGAAAAGAACCAACACTTTGAAAATGAACCCACGATTGAGTTGTTTAAATCATACGAATATTTCTGTTCGGTGAACGGCTATAAGGCGGTCAGAAGGGCAGAGTTTACATCACAGGTAAAACGCCTGAAAGGGCTTGATACAAAGAAGGTCAGAATTAAGAAAGGCGAAAACCCGGTTTGGGTATACGTTAAGAAAGGAGATGCTTAATTTGCCGTGGTGGGCAATAGTTTTAATAGCAATCGGTGCGCTGGTTTTATCAGTGATAATCGTTATATGTTACTGGGTAGTGCGTATGCTATCCATTGATATTACTCCGTTCATAGGTTGGAAAGATGACGAATGACAATATTATACAATACCTTCGGGGTCATAACGCCGTTGACGATGATGTAAAAGATATTTGTATTGCGCTGTTACATAAAGAAGAACCAAGATCGCCTTTATACCCGACTCGAATGTTAGGGGATATTGTGGCGGTAGAAAAACATTTCAGATGCCCCGAATGCGGGAAAGCTGTAATTATAAAAGCTGATCGGTGTCACAGATGCGGACAAGCTTTAAAATGGAGTGAAAAAAATGAAAACAAGAGAAATCATTATTAATTTGAACAGTATGCTATCACCGATTATTTTTCGCCAATTTGATAAACAAAAGCGGGAACAAACCATCAAGGGGGCAATTAGTGAGCTGCGGTTTCGGGTGTCTCGTAATGTAGAAATATCTGAAACATATCACGAGTATGCGAATTACCGGACGTGGGTTGCAAGAGAATATAAATGCCCGATCTGCGGGAAAACGATCTTTCCCGACAAAGACGAAGATTTGTTTTGTCCGAAGTGCGGGCAGGCGCTGTGTTGGGCTGGTGTTGATGAACGATGAATTATCCGATAATAGATCATTTGTTGATTGATTCCGATACTGTTAAATCGGTGTCGGGCAACACGGAAGGCGCGATACCGTTATATGATATCCCAACGATAACCGATTATGAATGGCAGGCACACGCCCTGAATAGCCGCATAATTTACCCGGAGCGGTATCAGACCACAGAAGATGTTCCCGCCGTTGTTGCCCGGCTGCGGGCGTGGCTTGACACACACACACAATAAAAAGACTTGTTTCGGCTGTTCCGTTAGTTGATTTTGGGCATTGGTTTTTCAAAATTTTATTTCGGGACAATGCGGAACACAAAAAACGGCTTGTTTATGCGGCTATTTAATAGGTTTTGTTCCGCTGTTCCGTTGTACCGTTATTATATACTTAAATATTTATAAATACAAGAAATTTATAATATTTTAAGGGTTTTTCATATTTTTTTAAAAATTCCTAAAAAAAGAAAAATAAATAGTACGGAACGGAACACGGGACAGAATCTTTTCATAAGGAAGTGCGAAATTGACGATAAGAGAGTTCAAGAGAATCAATAAACAGATTTCCAAACTCGAACGAAAATTAGAGCGATTGAAGGCAGAAGCGGTCAATTCTTCACCTTCGTTGTCGGGTATGCCCGGGAATGATAATGTTTCTGATAAAATCGGGAAGTGCGTTGCGGAAATCGCTGATGTTGAAAAAGAAATTTCCAAACTGAGCGCCGATAGAAATTACGCGCTTGGCAGATTATCGGCGGATATTGATGAAGAAAACTGCATTTATTTGTTTCTGGTTAAAAATTACACTTGGGAAAAGATTGCGCAAATTGCGGACGGCAGACCCGATACCGCTGACAGTATCCGTATGAGGTGCGCGAAACATCAGTGGTAAAAGTTTTTCGCTTTTTCGTTTTGGGTATGCTATAATATAAAATAGAGAGGAACACAAAAAGGGGAACCTGTCATAAACGCAGGCTTCCCTTTTTGCATTTGATTTTTTAATATTTTTTAATCGGTGAATATGAGAGGTGGTGACGGTGGCAAATGAAAAGAATCTTATCCCGGGCGGTTATATTTTAACAGTCGAGGAACAGTCGAAAGGCGGCAAAAAGTCCGGTGAAAGCCGCCGTCGAAAAAAGACCATGAAACAGGTTATGGATCTGCTGCTCGAAAAACCCGCGAACACGCCGCAGGATTGGGAGCTGCTTTCAAAACTCGGCTTGGATTTTGCCGATCTCGAAACAGAAAATATCACTAATTTATTTATCGTTAACGCCGCCTTGCTCCAAAAAGCCAAGAGCGGCGATATTAATGCTATAAAAGAATTAAGAGATATAATACAGGACAACGCTTATCAAAAGCACAAAATGAAAATCGAGAAGGAGTATCTCAAACTCGAAAAGCAAAAGAGCGCGCCGCCTGCATCGGGAACGAAAGAATACAAAGGCATTCCGGCTAACATGGTCGCTCCGGTATTCTCTCCGCTGCTGTTTGATATTGAGAACCGCGAGCACTCAGAGTATGTCCTTCCCGGCGGCAGAGGCTCGACAAAATCATCGTTCATAAGCTTGCAGGTCATCGACCTGATTATGAAAAACGAAAACATTCACGCCTGTGTTCTGCGTCAGGTCGCCGACACTCTGCGAGGTTCTGTATATCAACAAATTCTTTGGGCGATCGACGCGCTCGGGCTCAGTGAAGATTTTAATGCTACCGTCAGTCCGCTTGAAATAACGCGGATTTCAACCGGTCAAAAAATATACTTTCGCGGAGCGGACGACCCCGGCAAGATCAAGTCTATCAAGGTGCCGTTCGGGTATATCGGCGTTCTTTGGTTTGAAGAGCTGGATCAGTTCACGGGCGCGGAATCGGTGCGAAAGATCGAGCAGTCGGTTATCAGAGGCGGCGACTTGGCGTATAAGTTCAAGTCGTTCAACCCGCCGAAATCGGCTCAGAACTGGGCGAATAAATATATCAAAATTCCGCGCGCCGACAGGCTTGTCACCGAAAGCAACTATCTCAGCGTGCCAAAAAAATGGTTGGGCAAGCCGTTCCTCGACGATGCGGAGTTCCTCAAACAGACTAACCCTACCGCCTATGAGAACGAATACATGGGAGTCGCCAACGGTACCGGAGGAAACGTTTTTGACAACGTTGTTATCCGCGAGGTCACGGACGACGAAATAGCGCAATTTGACAGGCTGTACAGAGGCGTAGACTGGGGCTGGTATCCGGATCCGTATGCTTACAACTGCATGACCTATATCCCGTCGCAGCACAAGCTTATCATTTTTGACGAGTACCACTGCAACAAGCAGAGCAACGAACAGACCGCAAAAGCGCTTCGGGAAAGCCACGGCGTTACCGAAAACGATTTGCTGATTTGCGACAGCGCCGAGAAGAAATCCGTCGGCGATTACCGCGCCTTCGGGCTTATGGCGCGTTCTGCCGAAAAGGGTCCCGGCTCGGTTGAGTATTCCATGAAGTGGCTGCAATCGCTGCGCGAGATCGTAATCGACAACAAACGCTGCCCGCATACCGCCGAGGAATTTTTGGATTATGAATATGAGCGCGACAAAGAGGATAACGTTGTCACGGGTTATCCCGACAGAAACAATCACCATATCGACGCGACGCGCTACGCGATGAACAAGGTGTGGAAGCGAAGAGGTGAATAATTTGGGACTTATAGATTTTATCAAAGGGGTGTACAGGCGATTGTTCCCGGTTAAAGACATTCAAACGGCTTTGGGCATTACTCCCGCGCTTTCGCAGGAAATGCTTGAGCGGATCGACATATGGTGCCGCTGCTATCAAGGCAAGGCACAGTGGGTCGATAACGACAGAGTGATAAGTCTGCGGCTTGAAAGCTCCTCGGTGCGGGAGCTGGCGAACGTGACGCTCAATGAAATGACCGTGAACGTTTCCAACGAGAAGCTGAACGGGCTGCTTGAAAACGTCAGGACAAGCCTTAACAAGAACCTGCAAAGGGGGCTTGCTACGGGCGGAATGGTAATAAAGCCGCTGAATGAAACTCAGGCGCAGTTTGTAGCCGCCGACGGCTTTATCCCGGTCGAGTTTGACGCCGACGGGCGGCTGCTCGATGTGGTTTTCCCCGAGTTCAGAAAAATCGGCGAAAAATACTACACGCGCCTTGAACGCCACGCTTTGAACGGCAATAAGCTGACTATAACAAACACCGCTTATGCTTCCGATAGCGAGCGAACGCTCGGCAGAGAGGTTCCGCTTTCGGCAGTCAACGATTGGAAGAACTACGTTTCAGCGGTCATTTTCCCTGTTGACCGTCCCGTTTTCGGTTATTTCAGAACGCCGAACGACAACACGGTTGACGGCAGCGCGGCGGGGATTTCCGTTTTTGAAACAGCTCTCGAAAAAATAAAGCGCGCCGATATTCAGTTCGGTCGGCTCGACTATGAGTTTGAGAGCGCAAAGCGCCGCATCCACGCCGACGTTTCAATGGTGAAAAAGACGAACAGCGGCTTTGAGCTTGACGAGGTGTATGTCGATGTTAACGGCGACAGCGACGACTTTTACAGGGAATTTTCTCCGGCGCTGCGTCAGGAGGGCTTTATAGCGGGGCTTGAGGAATACAAGCGCGAAATTGAATTTGATATCGGGCTTTCCTACGGTGACCTCTCTCAGCCGCAGTATGTTGAGAAGTCCGCTACAGAGGTGAACGCCGCTAAATTCCGCAAGCGCAACACCGTCAATCAGATTCAGGAACAGCTCAAAAAATGCCTCGACGATCTCGTATTTGCTTTTGCCTTTTACAACAGGCTGACAAAAAGCGGTTATGAGTTTTCCTGCGATTTCAAAGACAGCATTCTCAACGACGAGCAGAGCGAGCGCGAGGAAGACAGAAAAGACCTCGCCAACGGCACGCTTCGCCCAGAGGAATACA
>JBGUPW010000169.1:0-6513 GCA_045130495.1 Ruminococcus sp.
CCAGCCGCTATCTCCACTTGTTGTTTGCACAAAAAATGCAGCCCTGCCGATCAGAGCTGCGTTTTCTTGTGCACCCAACGGCGCAAAAGAAAAACCGCATGGATATCGCCAAAAAATGGCTTATCCATGCGGTTATTTGCTTGGAGCTAATGAGGGGACTCGAACCCCTGACCTACTGATTACGAATCATGGGTTGTTTTGTATATCAAAATCTTTATAATTGGTATCGTTCTTTTTGAAAAACATTTTTTATAAAGATTATGGTATAATTTCACCGCAAAACTTAGAGGTGAAAATATGATGACTTTTGAAACAATCGCAAACCTTTGGCTTGATAATGTGTCCTTTGGGTTACAGTTTACTTACCGAGCCGAATTAAAAAATGCCGCAAATCACTTGATAACTTATTTTGGTAAGAGAATTTGCGACAAGATTAAGGGTTTAGATGTGGACGAATACATTCGTTATCTTTCGCAACACGACAATCCCAATACCGGCAAGCCTTATTCACGACGATTATATAGTGATATAATTGATACAGGCTGTAGGATATATGATTATGCACTTGAAAATGAATTAGTTGAATGTAGGAACCCGTTTTATAAAAAGAAAAGAAAAATACCTAAAAATGCTCCGAAACAAGAAAGAGAACCTATCGACGAAATACAGAAAGATTTGGTGTTGAAGGTATATCATCGAACTCAATTAGCTACGTTAATTATGCTATTCTGCGGGTTACGAAAAGGAGAAGTAATTCCGTTAAAATGGTCGGACATAGATTTTATAAACAAACAAATTGCTGTTACCAAATCAGTGGAATTGATAGATTCAAACAATTATTCAGTAAAAAAACACACTAAAAACGGAAAAGACAGGTATGTTACTATTCCTGATATCCTTATTTCATATCTTAAACCGGAAAAATACACCTCAGGTGGTTGTGGACTGATTTATCCTCAGAAAAGCGGAAAAATGCAAACAGCTTCTTCATGGAAATCAAGCTGGAAAAGCTATCAGGCTGCTCTGAATTATCGCTACTATTGTGATATGATGAAATCAAAAGGCTCAACACCTAAACCATATACATCCCCTGATGGCATACCCGAATTGGTTGAAGCATTTACAGCGCATCAATTACGTCATACATATTGTACAATGCTTTATCTTGCAGGGGTCGATTTGAAAACGGCTTCAAAATTAATGGGACACTCCGATATAAAAATAACGCTTGACATATATACACATCTGGATGAAAAATACAAGCGACATAATATTGATAAGTTTAATCAATATTTATCAGGAAACGTATAGACTCTTACAAGATTCAGAATAACACTGATTAACCGGTACGATTACGACCACGTAATCGGATTTTTTATTTTATAGAGAAAAGTTCACAAATCTGTATGTGGTTTTTAGTGTATTTGACACGGAAACCACATACAATCAAAACATATAAGTGGACAAATTGTCCACAAAGAAAGGATTAGATTAAATGGAACAGACTAAAAAACCAACTATCATCACCATCGCAAATGAGAAAGGCGGTGTGGCGAAAACCACCTCGGCAATCAATATTGCCGCAGGGCTTTCCATCAGAGGAAAGAAAGTTCTGCTTGTAGACATCGACAGTCAGACGCATTTGACGAATTGGCTTGACTTTACCTTTGACGGCAAGCCGACGATTGCGGAGCTGATCTATCAGACTGTGGCACAATTCCCTGTCAATCACGCCGACTTCATCAGACACAACGATAAGCTCAATCTCGATTACATTCCGGCAACGCCGATGCTCGCGGGAGCCGTTACAACGCTTCACGCTGACCAAACGGACGAAACAACCGTTTTTTCCCGTATTTTCTCTGATGGATTCTTTTCAAAATATGATTATATCCTCATTGATTGCTGTCCGTCGCTTGACCTCCGCATTACCAACGCGGTGATCTGCTCGGACATTTTGTTAATTACGGTGCAGGCTGACCCTATTCCCTATCAAGGCACCGATAAGATGCTCAAAACGCTGCTGCGTATGAAACCTACGGCTAATATCGGCGAGGACGTTCTGATTCTTCCGACAATGGCGATGAATATTCAGGTCAGCAAGGCGGTACTGGAAGCGATAAATGCAAGCTACGGCAGCATGGTTCTTCCGGCGATCCCGTTCAGAGCTTCGGTGAAAAACTCCTCAGCTAACAAGACTGTGCTCGTTAAAAGGACGTCGGACGATGTTGGCAGAGCTTATATGAACGTCGTTGACGTACTGATTGGGGGTGAACACAATGGCTGAAATCGAAAGACGGTTTAAGTGCAACTGCAAGGAAGTCAGTATTACCCACAACGGTATTTCCTATCTTGTGATTTGCGGCAAGCATATCAACGGCGCTTACTGTGCTTTTCCGAAGTTGAATGTTGCCGCAGAGCTGTCAGGCTATGACGGCGACTATGGCTACAACGAAAAGAAACTGCACCTTGCCTTTACCGGCAAAGAGGATTGCATAGGCAATGATACTGAAACCTTATGCGCACTCGCACATCTGATTACCAACATCATTCGGGAGCTTCCCGATGTGCTGCCATTTTAGGAGGTGCGACTATGCCGAAATTCAATATCAAAGCACAGACGATCCCAACGGTAGCCAGCGCCTATGCCGACGTTCTCGGAACGACCGATAATCAAATCGTTGAAATCAAAAACGAGCTGATTGTTGAGGATAACAACCAGCGTTTTCAGATTCATGACGACACCATTGAGCAGCTTGCAGAGTGTATTGCGAGAGACGGACAGTTAAGCCCGTGTATTGTCGCTCCGCTCCCTGATGGAAAGTATGAGCTGATTGACGGCAGGCACCGTCGCAGAGCAGTTATCATGGCAGGCTTGCCCACAACCAAATGTATTATTAAAACAAACCTGAGCGAAAAGGAAAAGAAAACCATTCGCCTGACAAGTAATCTTGTCCGCAACAACGATTACTTGCCCTCGGAATTGGCGTTCGCCTACAAGGAGCTTGCCGAGTTGGAGGACATGAAAACCATATCCGAGGAAACCAATCTCAGCAAAAAGAAGATTTACCGCTATATTAGGCTGACCAACCTGATCGAGCCGCTTCTGAACAGGGTTGACAGTGGTGCTATTCCTGTTATAGCGGCGGTGGAATTGTCTTATCTCTCAAAAGAGGAACAGAATCATTTGTTTGAGTTTCTTTTAAATCATTCTGATTGTAAAGTCACAACAACGATTGCAAGGGATATCAAAGAGAAGCCCGACGATTTAGAAGAAATATTCTTTGGCGGCACAACCGATTCGGGTGTTTTTTCAGAGCTTGCGGACAAAGCGATGGAGCCGTATCGCCAAAATCATGTTAAAGAAGCTGCGGCTAAAGTGGACAAATTGTCCACTCCTGAGAATAAAAATGAGTCTGAGCCTAAGCAGCCTGTTGTTACAGCAGAAACTGATTTATCTGATAACCGTGAATCTACGCCCCGCGAACAAGAGCAAACGGACAATTTGTCCACTCCAAAGCAGGACGTTCAGGCTTCCGATAATCATAATTCTCCTGTCGGCAACTCGTTTGTCGTAGGAAAAAACGACCTGATATATCTGGACAGTGACGGCGAAGCTCACTTAGTAAAAGATATAGACGAGAAAGTTAGAAAAATCATCTGTGAATATGTTATTAAAACCACAAACATGGATTTTCGTATCTTTCGTCAGGCTTACGATTCGAGAGATATCCTTGATGATTGGAATAAAAATCAAATCAAATGTTCTCACAGTCAAACCGTATGTGAAAAGGCAGCGGGAAAATATCATGTTGCTGGCTTTGCAAAATGGAACGCGCCAAAACGCATGTTTGATATTGAAATTCATGGCGATCATTATATCTTCCTGCATACGGTACTCGAAAAGGTCGTTCGTCGCTATATCAGAGAAACCTATACGCTGGAGCGAATTATTTCTGTTTTGAAGGAGGAAAAATAAGATGGATTTGCAAATAACCGGAAACATCGCCGAGCTGAACCGGACTGTTGAAGGTTTCAGGAATAATTGTCGGATTGAAATGAATCTGAAAAGCAAACAGTCAGTTAAAGCTGTCTGCACGATTGCCGTTATTCTCATTTTCGTTCATATTTTGTTTTCTGTTTTATTTGAAGCATCGTTAGTTTTCGTGCTTTGCGTTGCTGCTGCTATAATAGTGTTTACAATCATTCTTTTCTTGATAGCAGAACCAAAAACAAAGGACAAAATTGAAAATGAGGTCAATTCGGCAACAAGGAATATGTTCGGTGACAGACAAATCATTTTAGAAAAATATCTCTCCGGAACTATTCTGCTTGCCGAAATTATTTCAACCGACAATATTACCCTGCGCATTCGTTTTGATTGTGAGGGCGATGAAGACAGCGTAGAGTCCTATTATTTCGAACCGCGTTTGTTACGCAAAACAAGTGATATGTATAGCGGCAGATTGACCGTGGACATGCAAAGAAAGATTTGTATATATTACTATCTTGATACGTTGAAAGCGGGTGATCAATTAACGATAGTCAACTAATTCATTACGAAAGGCTGATACAATGAAAATAACATCAACGCGGGTTCGGATTGTCGGCGGCGAGGGAATTTACGCAATTGCTTCTGTAACAATTGATGAAGCGATGACCATCAATGATATACGGGTTGAACGTCATGGTAATGACATCACCGTTAAAATGCCGCAGACAGAAACCGCCAAAACAAATAAGCAATACACTATATTCATTTCCGATGAATCTCTGTATAAAGAACTAAAAGCAAAAATCATTGAAAAAATCAATGAACATTCATAGCAAAGTCCTTTAAATGGGACAATGCTATATGGTATAATAGAGGTGCCATTGATGAAGGGGTGAAATGTGCTTGAAACCCGTAAAATACAAGGCACCACTGTACTAGTAGGCATGAAAGGAGAAGAAAACCATGATTGAAAGTTTTAGAGACAGAGAAACAGGAATAGTTTATCCCAATCAAACGGTTTCGTGTGAATTCTATGTGTTCTGGCGTGATAAAAAACTGCGTGATGTTCAGGACAAGGATCCCAATGTTGTCTGCATTTTGACAGGCGACTGGTCGGGAGTCCGTCTTTCCGACGACAGCCAGCGCGTCAGAATTGAACCGATTCGCTTTGTTTTCTCTGAGGGAAACAAGAAGCGCACGTTAGACGATTATCTTGATATCAAGGTTGAGCTGCCCGAAAACATTGCCGATTTAGTTGATGAATCGCAGATCGAAAAGGTGCGGCGCGATGCGTTTATCCTTTACAAATACAAGATATTAGACCCTGAGTTTCTTGCTGCGCTGCCCGAACCGCCGCATGACATCTTACGGCGCAAAGAATTAAGTGATGTATTCTAAAAAATCTGCTCAATACAGAAAGGAGTAATAATTGATGAAAAAATTAACTTTGATACTTGCCGCCGCCATCTGCGCGGTGACAGCTACTTCCCTGTCTGCCTGCGGAAGTGATAAAAACGACAATCAATCTTCCATCGCTGAAACCACTGTTGCCGCCACGACAGAAGAAAGCAAGCCGGTCATAACAGAATCAGTCACGGAAACGACCGTTGCCCCGTCAACGGAAGAATTTACGTGGCCGGATCGTCACCCAACTAACCCCGACGGAACGCCGAGAGCGGTTTCCGATGATGTTGTCGTATCAAATCCGAACCAACAATAAAGAAAGCGCAAGGTATGAAGAAAAGGTTCGTAACAATTATCGCTGTTATCTTTCTTTTGTTGGGCGCTGTTCTTTTGATCGCCCCCGGAATTTCCAATCAAATCGGAAAGCAAAAAGCCCATTCCGTGATTGAACAATTCGAGGTGGTTAAGAGCAGCATTGAGCAAACAAATCCGTCTGTTCCACCAACAACAGCTGATCGGCAGCCTGAACAATCGGAAGCGCCGGGCGCTGAAGCTAAATCTGAATCAAAATCGGAGCTTTCAGATATACCGCAGTCAAATGAAAGCAGCGCAATCACTTACCATGTCGATGCTGACAGATTATACCGCGACAGCGTGGCATACAATGAAAAGCTGAAAACCAATCAATATGATTTGTTGATTGACGAAACATCTTATCGGCAAGCAGCGCTAGACTTATTTGATTATGGTATTCCAGACAATGTGTATGGATATATTTCTGTCCCTTCCATTGATTTGGAGCTGCCGATTTATCTCGGCGCAACCGACGACAATATGGCGTTTGGCGCGGCGCATTTGACCTATACCTCGCTTCCGATCGGCGGCGACAGCACCAACTGCGTTTTGGCGGCGCATACAGGATATATCGGACGCATATTCTTTGACGATATCCGATATCTGAATATCGGCGACGAGATCACCGTCACCAACCTTTGGAGCAGTCTGTCTTACCGCGTGACAGATAAACACGTTTATAAAAAATATGAATCTGCGGACTGTTACATCAAGAACGGAAAGGATTTACTGACCCTTATCACATGCGCGAACGGCGGCGC
>JBGUPW010000170.1:0-20813 GCA_045130495.1 Ruminococcus sp.
AATCTTACAACGCAATCCGCACACCTGAATTATGCGGTATTGCCCTATAAATAAACCGGTGCAATTGAGCATTGCACCGATTTATGGTACTTTTAAATTATTTTAAGATTTCACAGCAGCGCGCGCAAAGAGTGGGGTGTTCGCTGCTCTGTCCGACCGTTTTGCTGATCGACCAGCAGCGCTCGCACTTTTCGCCCTCAGCCTTTTCGACCGTGATCTCAAGCTCTGCGCCGTTGTCAACGATTTCGATTTCACTGACAATGAACGCCGCCGCAAGCTCAGGCTCGGCTTTTTTGAGGAAATCAAGCTTTTCTCCGCCGGCGGCGAGAGTCACCTTCGCCTCAAGGGAGCCTTTAACCGTCTTAGCCTTGATCATCGGCTCGATCGCCTTTTTAACGTCGTCTCTGAGCGCGTGGATCTCGTCCCAGAACGCCATAAAGCTGTCGTCGGCGTCAATCGGGAGAGTGTCGGGCATCTCGTTATAGATAACGTGCTCGGCATTGTCGCTCTGCGAGTGAGGCATAAACTTCCAGATCTCGTCCGAGGTGTAAGCCAGAACAGGCGCGATCATTTTCGTCATGGCGTTGAGAATGAGATAAATCGCTGTCTGAGCCGCTCTTCTCGCGGTGCTGTCCGCCTTTTCGGTGTACAGTCTGTCTTTGAGAACGTCGAGATAGAAGTTTGACATATCTACAACGCAGAAGTTGTGTATGCTGTGATAAACAATGTGGAATTCGTATTTACTGTAGGAATCCTTAACCTTTTCGATAAGGCTGTTGAGCGTGGCGACCGCCCATCTGTCAATAGGCAGAAGCTCGCTGAAATCAACCATATCGGTATCGGGATCAAAGTCGCTGAGGTTTCCGAGGATATATCTGGCGGTGTTCCTGATTTTTCTGTAGGACTCGGAAAGCTGCTTTAAAATATCGAAGGAAATGCTTACATCGGACTGATAATCGCATGAAGCGACCCAAAGTCTGAGAACGTCGGCGCCGTACTGCTTCATAACCTCCTGCGGACTGATGCCGTTGCCCTCCGACTTGCTCATTTTGCGCTTCTCCATGTCGAGGATCATGCCGTGAGTTAGCACGGTCTTATAGGGAGCTACGCCCATTGTCGCGACAGAGGTGAGCAGTGAGGACTGGAACCAACCTCTGTACTGGTCGTTTCCTTCAAGATACAGGTCGGCGGGGAAGCTGAGATAATCGCGCCGTCTGCAAACGGCGGTGTGTGAGGAGCCGCTGTCGAACCAGACGTCCATGATATCCTTTTCTTTGTCAAACTTTGTGCAGCCGCACTTGGGGCACTTTGTACCCTCGGGAAGCATTTCGGAAGCATCGATGCTGAACCACGCGTTGGAGCCCTCTCTGCCGAACACCTCGGCGACGGAAAGCATGGCTTCCTTGTTGATGTAAGGCTCTCCGCAGTCGGCGCAGTAGAAAATCGGAATGGGCACACCCCATTTGCGCTGACGCGAAATGCACCAGTCTTTTCTCTCGCGAACCATGGAGGTGATCCTGTCTTTGCCCCACGCGGGGATCCATTCAACGGTGTTGATGGCGTTCACCGCTTCTTCCTTAAAGTCGTCAACGGAGCAGAACCATTGGTCGGTAGCTCTGAACAGGATCGGGGATTTACATCTCCAACAGTGGGGATATTGGTGAATGATCTTTTTGAGGGCAAACAGCGCGCCTGTGGCGTCGAGCTTTATCGCGATCTTCTTGTTTGCCTCCTCGGTGGTAAGACCCGCAAACTCTCCCGCCTCCTCGGTAAGAACTCCGTCGCCGTTCACGGGACAGATAACGGGGATCTCGGGGTAATTGCGGCAAACGTTGTAGTCGTCTACGCCGTGTCCGGGAGCGGTGTGAACGCAGCCGGTACCGCTTTCAAGCGTTACGTGGTCGCCGACGATAAGGAGTGATTCACGGTCAAGGAACGGGTGCTGAGTCTTCATGTATTCAAGCTCGCTGCCCTTGATTGAAGCGACAACCTCGTAATCGGTGATTCCGGCTTCTTCCATAGCCGACTTGTAAAGGTCGGTCGCCATAACGCAGTATTCATCGCCGCATTTGATGACGGAATAGTCGTAGCGCGGGCCGACGCAAATCGCGACGTTTGCCGGCAGTGTCCATGTCGTGGTAGTCCAGATAACGAACGAAACCTTTGACGGGTCGAGCCCCATTGCGGAGAACTTACCCAGATCATCGGTCACGCGGAACTTTACATAAATGGAGTGGCAGGGATCCTCGGCGTACTCGATTTCTGCCTCGGCGAGAGCGGTTTTACACTCGGGGCACCAGAAAACGGGCTTAAGTCCGCGGTAGATGTAGCCCTTGTCCGCCATCTCGGCAAATACTTTGATCTGCTCCGCCTCAAACTCATGCTTCAAAGTTATGTAAGGATTGTCCCATTCTCCGATACAGCCGAGTCTTTTGAACTGCTCGCGCTGGTCGTCAATATATCCGGTCACAAACTCCTCGCAAAGCCTGCGAAGCTCAACGACCGAAATATCGGCGGAGCTGCCAATGCCTGCCTTTTGTCTCGCCTTTAGCTCGGTGGGCAGTCCGTGGGTATCCCAGCCGGGAACAAACGGGGACTTGAAGCCCGCCATATTCTTTTGGCGGACAATAATATCCTTCAATATTTTGTTGAGCGCGTGACCGAGATGGATATCGCCGTTCGCGTAGGGCGGTCCGTCATGCAGCACAAAAAGGGGCTTGCCCTCGTTGAGCTCCATCAGCTTTTCGTATACTTTTTCCTCTTCCCACTGCCTGAGTGTCACGGGCTCGCTTTTCGGAAGTCCCGCGCGCATGGGAAACGCTGTTTTGGGAAGATTAAGGGTCGCGTTGTAATCCTTACAATCTTTACACATATTGTTCGATCTCTCCAGTTAAATTACAAATTATGATAGGAAGCGCTGATTGATTCGGGTGCGCAAACCGCTCTGTCGGACTTTTCGTCTGGTTGCCAAAATAAATCGAGACAAGGCTGACGCAAGCGTGGCGCTTGACCCATCGCGGTTTTGGACAGCACGATTTGGACAGCACTATATTAATACAAACCTTCCTTTAAAGCCGCATTTGAACGCAGGCTCAAATCTGACCTAAACAGTCACGTTTGTATCGTCGTTTTTATCGCCGTTTGTATCGCGGAATGGTTTCCGCGACACGCGGGCAAAAAAGCTGCAAGCGAATTGCGTGCCCAACCGTTAGGTGTGAATTAATCAGTGGTTCCAAAATACCGGATCCTGAAAAACGATGTTTACAAAACCGGTACACGATATCGGGTAATCGCCGATCAAATCGGTTGCGCAAGCCGCGCCGCCGGGTTTAAAAACATACCGACGGAAATTTTATGCGAATTGCGTAACCGATTTTAAAACGTTAATGTTAATCAGTTGTTACCTGATTATTCATCGTCTGAAACGTCGTAGTTGTCACCGAATTTCAGCTGGCTGAATTTGCCCGGGCGCTTAAGGGGAATTCTTGTTGTGGGCTCGGGAGCAGCGGCAGCTTCGGCAGGAGCTGCGGGTGTCTCGGGCGCAGCAGGAACGGCAGGTGCTGCGGGAGCTGCGGGTGCAACAGGTGCGGCAGGCGCAACGGGAGCTGCGGGAGCAGCGGGTTCAACAGGTGCAGCGGGAGCTGCGGGAGCAACGGGTGCCGCGGGAGCTACAGGAGATGCGGGCGCAGCAGGTGCAGCGGTCTCGGCAGGAGCGGCAGCCGGTTCGGTGGGATATTTTTCTTCAAGAGCAATGCGGCTCGCTTCGACGTCGGCTGCTGTGGGCAGCTCGTCGATATTCTTAATGTGCTTGCTGTACAGAGCGATAAGCTCATTTCTGAGGTCAACCGCGTCTGACTGAAGCTGCAAATATTTTTCTTTTTCGCGGGCGGTCATGTTGTTGGCGTCGGAAACAAGGGTCTGAGCCTTATCTTCGGCTTCTCTTAAAATCTTAGCCGCCTTTTCCTTAGCCTCTTTGATGCAGGCGTCGGACATTTTCTGAGAGGTGAGCAAAGCGTTTCTTACGGTTTCCTCGTCCTCCTTGTACTCCTCAAGGCGGGTCGCGAGTCTGTCGATCTTGTGAACAAGGTTGATCTTTTCCTTCTTCTGCTGTTCAAAGGTCGCGATAACCTCGTCTATGAACGCGTCAACGTCCTCCGCACGATAACCACCGCTGAGAGTTGCCTTTCTGAAACTGATATTTTTGATTTCATCAATCGTAAGCATTTTTTACACTCCTTATCTATAGTGAATAATTGATAATTTTATTCGGTGCTTTTTGGTTTCCCCCAAAACACCGTTGATTACATATTTACCCTTACCCCTAACGGTAATAATGTCCTTTTCTCTCACAGGCTGACTTATATTCCGGCACGGCGCGAAATTCAGCGCGACAAGCTCCGACAAAATCAGCGACTTGGTTTTCTCGCGTGAAAGACCTGTCATCGCGGCAACGACCGCGTCAAGCCTCAGCGACGCCACCGTGCAGTCCTTTTCGTCAAAGCCGCGTCCCTGCGGCAGATTTTCGGGATCCGCCGGTGTTATTTTCACTCCGACGTTTCCGACCTTGAAAAGCTGTGAGGTTATATATTCTTTTATGTCTTCCTTTACAAATATCACGCAGCGCCCGTCCTCAACCAAAATGTCTCCCACGGTTTCGCGCTCAATGCCCAAGGACATCAGCGCGCCGAGAAAGTCGCGGTGAGTGAGCTTAAAGCTTCTGCGAAATTCAAGCCCGACAGCGCAGAGCGGAAAAGGCTCTTCCCTGTTTTCATAAAACAGTCCAAGCATTTTTCGTTCGGCAGAACCGTATCCCCCGTTGAAGGCGAAGCTGTGAAAGCCCGTGCTGTTGAGGTAACGCTCGGCGAGCATTTGCTCACGTTCGCTTAAAAACGGGAAGAAGTAAGCCCTGCGGCGCTTTTCACAGAGATAAACACCGTCGTCAAGCTTTGAAATAAAAAGCGCATCGTTATCAGAAGTATACGCCATTATTTTCGAGTTCGTCTAACAAATCGTCTCCGGTGAGATCAACATTACTGGGAATAATAATGTAGGTGTTGGTGGCAACGCGCTTGATCTTTCCGTCGTTGGCATAAGCAACGCCGCTGAGGAAGTCAAGAATCCTTCTTGCCATGTCCTTGTTTGTATCCTCAAGATTAAGAACAACCGTATGGGTCTTTATAAGCTCATCGGCAATAGAACGGGTCTCCTCTCCGAAACGCTCGGGCTTATAAATACCGACCTGGAGCTTAGCAGTAGCATTAATGTTGAACACCTTGCTCTTCGGCTGCTGCTGAACGGGCTGACGCTGCTCGCGGGTATCGCGCCTGTCGCGGTCGCGGCTTCTCTCACGCTCTGCGGGTGCCTGCTCCTCTCCAAAATCATCTTCTTCCTCGTCGGCGTAACCATACTCATCGTACTCGTACTCGTCGTCGGGAGCGTCCCACATACGTTTGAACTTGTCAACTATTCCTGCCATTGTTTTTCCTCCTGAATTTATGTATAGTTTCTCGCACCGAAAAGTGCCGATCCGATCCGAACCATATTAGCGCCCTCAAGAATCGCCTCATAGAAATCGTCAGACATACCCATGGATAGTATAGTCATACATACATTATCTAATTTTTTTTCCGAAATGTCAATAAATAACTTATGCATATTGTAAAAATATTTTGAAATTTTACATTTTTCTTCACAAATCGGCGGAATTGTCATCAATCCTTTGACAGAAATCCCCTCTAAACCCGAAATTTGGCAAAGCAGTTCCTCAAGATCCTCCTCGAAAACCCCCGACTTGTTCTCTTCCCTGCCGATATTGACCTCGACAAGGATATCGGTTTTTATATTCCTTTTGAGCGACTGCACGGAAATTTCCTTAGCCAGCTTAAAAGAATCCACAGACTGGATCAAATCGACCTTGCCGACGATCTGTCTAACCTTGTTCGTTTGAAGATGACCTATGAACTGCAGCGAACATCGGCTGAGGTCGTAGGAGTCGTACTTTGAAAGCAGCTCCTGCACCCTGTTCTCTCCGATATGGTCAAGCCCGAGCGATATGGCGTGGTTTATAACAGCCGCGTCAACGGTTTTTGTCGCCGCGAGAAAGGTGATATCCTCACGGCTTTTGCCCGCCTTAACGGCAGCCTCGGCGATCTGCTCGTTTATTCGCCGATAATTGTATTCAACGTCACGAAATAACTTTTCCGTCATACAAATCGTCTCCTTTTACAATTACTTTATCGTAAAGCGAAATCGTTTCGCCGTTGAAAAGCACGCCTTCCTTGGGCGAGGTGTCGCAGATGACATAATCCTTGGTAGAATACTTGATCGCTATCTGCTTGAACTGAACCTCGCTGCCGTACAGAACGTAAACGCCCTGAACCTTTTTCTGCTCCTTGTGGGGGTTGTCGTTTTCGTCGTAGGTGACTCTCGTAACAAAATCATCGTGTATCGCACGCTTGCTCACGCGGAGCCCGGTGTATGTTCCCATTCCGATCTCAATCGGCTCGCGCCTCGCCGAAAGAAGTCCGTTGTCCATATAGTCGCACTGCAAAATACAGAGCGCGTTGTCGTCGTCGTTACGAATGAGCTTGTATATTGTTGCGGGAACGGGGTCGGTGGTCGCCTCGGAGAAAATCACCGATAAGGAACCGTCATAAATCGAAAGCTCCGCAGCGCGGTCGTCAGGGATCTCACAGGCTACGTACCAGTTGACGTTAGCTATGACCTTGCCCGCGATATCCGAGGGAAGTGACGAGCCCGAGATGCCGCGCAGATCCTCCAGCGTCATTTCATTCAGCTTCGTGTAGTCGTAACAGCTTTCGTAGCCGTCGCAAAACTCGGAAAAATAGCCGGCTCTGGGGGTGTTTATCGATCCTATGCTCTCGCCCGAGGAGTTTCTGAGCTCTTCCATCTGAGCGGTAAGCGAGGCGATCTGCGTATCAAAATTATTTATCTTTCCCGTGAGAATCTGTCTTTGGTTAATCGAGCCGAGCAGCTTGTCCGAATCCGCCTTGACAGATTCAACGTCAAATTTGTTTACGTCGTAAAGATAGTTTATCAAATTGCTGCGTATATTATTATTGATCACGTCAATGCTGACCGCGCCCGACCTTGCGCTCCGCTGACTGTCCTGAAGCGCGGAAATACGCTTTTGGAGCGCGTCCGCCTGACTGTTTGCGACAGCGTCAGATTGATCTGAATACACATTTGCAATGCATCTGTTTGCCTCAACGGCGTCGCCGTTCCCGACTGTGTAGGATAGGATGCCGCTTGAATTGTTCGGAATTATCGTTTCGTCGCGGATAATTATTCCGTCGGCGCTTATTGAGTTGTTCACCGTAGCCATAACTGCGTTTTCGGTGGGGTACATCTCAAAATTTGCGCTTATGAGCAAATAAGTTACGTATACAAGAGCAAGTATCGTCAGCGCCGCTACAAGTATGCGTTTAAATAACAGTTTATCCATAAACGAGTCCTTTATCTGTAACTTTAACAGCTTCCGCGAATAATTCTTCAAAAGAATCATATTCATCTGCGTAAAGCCAGTTTATTTCTTTGTCACGTCTGAACCAGGTTAGCTGCCGCTTGGCGTAGCGCCTGGTTTCTCTTTTTAGCTTTTCAACGCAATCCTCAAGGGACGCTTCGCCGTTTATATAGGGCGCGAGCTCCTTGTAGCCGATTGCCATTGACGAGGTTGAGCTGAGAGGAGAGCTTAGAACCTCTTTCGCTTCCTCTATCAAGCCGCGTTCAAGCATTGAATCGACCCTGAGATTGATTCGGTCGTACAGCTTTTGGCGGTCGGTAAAATTCAGTCCGATTTTGACCGCTCTGAACGGACTTGGTATCTGTCTTGATTCATTTATCTGTTCCGTGATGGTTTTCCCTGTGGTTTTATAAAATTCCAGCGCTCTTATAACGCGCTTCGGGTTTCTGCCCGGGGCAAGTCTTTCGGCGGCTTCCGCGTCTACCTGCCTCAGCTTTTCGAGCAGCGGTTCGATTCCGTCCGCATTGTATTCGTCCCAAAGCTCCAAAGTTAGCTTTTCGTCGCGGCCTTCGCCGTCAAAGCGGATATTTCCGAGCAGAGAGTCCACATAAAGACCCGTGCCGCCCGCGATTATCGGGAGCTTTCCCCTGCCGCTTATATCAAAAATACAGCGTTTTGCGTCCTCGACAAACATAGCGACGGAGTAGGTTCCGTCGGGAGGCAGAAAATCCATAAGATGGTGTGGGATACCCTGCATCTCCTCACGGTCGGGCTTCGCGGTCGCGATATTCATTCCGCGGTAAATCTGCATCGAGTCGGCAGAAATTATCTCTCCCCCGTAATGCTTTGCCAGCTCAACAGCCAGCTTTGTTTTGCCCGAAGCGGTCGGTCCGACGACGGAAATAACCGTAATGGGTTTATTCAAATAATCACGCCCTGCCGAATTGTCGTTCAATTTCGCTTTTTTTCATTATTACAGTGATCGGTCTGCCGTGCGGACAATAGCGGATATCGGGATTATCCTCCAAAATTTTAACAAGCTCTATAAGCTCCTGTGCGGAGCTTTTGTTGCCCGCCTTGACCGCACTGCGACAGGCTACGGTGTGGTAAAACCTGTCCATGTTTTCGGTGTAAATATCGTTTTTGCCCTGCGCTATATAGTCGGACATTTCGGCTATACAGTCGGGAATATCGGCGGCGTCCAGATATTGCGGAGCGCCGCGGACGATCAGCGTGGAATTGCCGAAGTCCTCAACTTCAAAGGCGCATTTGCCGAACATATCGAGATGATTTACCGCCGCGTCGTATTCATCTCTGCCGAGAGTCACAGTGACCGGCTGCAACAGAAGCTGCGGAACGGCGTCGGCGCTTTCGGCTTTGAGCCTTTCGTAAATTATCCGCTCGTGTGCGGCGTGCTTGTCGATGAGCATAAGCTCCTTTTGGTTGCGCTCGACGATTATATATGTGCCGAAAGCCTCGCCAATATATTTCAGCTCGTTTTCGGGCTGCCTGAACAGCTCCCGAGGCTGAGAGTTTTCCTTTATGATAACTTCCGCAGGCTCGGGTTTTTCGGCTTTTTCTTCCTTGGTGATCTGCGCGCTTTCGCCGCTCTGCTTCGGATCGATTGCAGTGTTTTCAAACAGCGGTTTGCTGGTTGGATCGATCGCAGTATTTTCAAACAGCGGTTTGCTGTCTGGAATATACTCGTGCGACTGCCGCGCTTCCTTCTTTGCGGCGCTTACCGCCCTGTCCGAAATGATATCAAACGGATCATCGGACGCGTCGCGGACAACGCCGGTTTGCTGTTCGGCGACGTTCAAAATATCAAAGTCCCGGGCTTGGACAGTCACGGGAGCCGTGCGCTGAACGGGATTTTCTTCCCTTTTGGGCGGATCCTTTATAATAGCGTCGGCGTTTTTAAACGGATTGAATTGTTTTATATCGTGAAAAGCGGTTTCATTTTTAAATGAAGCCTGCTTTTTTGTGTCGTGCTGCATGAGCGCCGATTTGACCGCGTGATAAACCGCGTCGAAAACGGGGCGCTCGTTTAAAAATCTGACCTCGATTTTTGAGGGGTGAACGTTAACGTCGATAATTTCATACGGCAAATCAATATTGAGCACGCAGGACGGGAATTTTCCGACCATTATCGAGTGCTTGAACGCCTCTTCAAGCGCCGCCATTGCGGTGCGCGGTCTGACGTATCTGCCGTTTATGAAAAAGTTCTGCATATTTCTGTTCGGTCTGGCGTGTACGGGCTTTGAAACAAAGCCGTAGACGTGGATAGCGTCGAGCCGGTAATCGACGGGGATAAGCCCCGAGGCAAATTCTCTGCCGTAAACCGAGTAGATCGCCGACATCAGCTTGCCGTCGCCGAAGGTTTTGAGCGCCTGCCTGCCGTCGCGGATATAGGTAAACGCTATTTCGGGATGTGAAAGCGCGGTTTTGTCGATCACGTTTGAAACGGCGTTTCCCTCCGAAACATCTTTTTTCAGGAACTTGGCGCGGGCGGGAATATTGTAGAACAGGTCGCGGATAACAAATGTCGTGCCCGCAGGACAGCCCGCATCGTCAAAGCTTTTTTCCTCGCCGCCCTCGATAACGTAAGCCGAACCGACGTCCTCGTTGACGCTTTTCGTGATTAGCTGTAAGCGAGATACCGCCGAAACGGAAGCGAGAGCCTCGCCGCGGAAGCCCAGAGTGGCTATCCTGTCAAGATCCTCCTCCTGACTCACCTTGCTTGTGGCATGGCGGAGAAAGGCAACTCTCACATCGTCCTTCGCTATACCGCAGCCGTCGTCTGTGACGCGCATGAAAGTTGTGCCGCCGTTTTTGATTTCAACGGTTATGTTCTTCGCGCCCGCGTCAATGGCGTTTTCAACCAGCTCCTTTATAACGGAGGCAGGACGCTCAACGACCTCGCCCGCCGCTATCAATTCCGCAACGTGCTTGTCAAGAACATTTATAACTCCCATGCTGTCACCGCCTTTCCGAATCATGTGAAAAATAATGTTTCAATAAAAAGCATTCTTAGGGTCGCACCAGCGTGTGTGCCCGTTTAACCTGCGCTTTTTACGAGGGCTCACACACGGGGGCTCCCCTACGCAGTTAAGGTAAATAATACTGATATCCGATAAAACAATTAAACAATTAAATTAAAACAATTAAATTAAATATTTTATATCATGCCTTTTAGCTCATAAAGCAAATTCATCGCTTCGATCGGCGTCAGCGTGTTCAGATCCACGCCTTGCAGCCGTTCAATAACGGGGCTTTGCGCCGCCGCAAGAAGTGAAAGCTGCCCTGTTTCGTCCTGCGCGCTCTTTGGCGAAACTCTTTCGGTCTTGCCGTTTTCAAGCTCGGACAAAACTTCCTTTGCGCGTTTTATTATGGAATTCGGAACGCCCGCAAGCTTGGCTACCTCTATGCCGTAGCTGTCGTCGGCACCGCCGGGAACGATCCTGCGCAGGAAGGTGATATCATCGCCGCGCTTCTTGACCGCGATATTGTAGTTTTTGACGCCGTCAAGAAGGCTCTCCATAACCGTCAGCTCGTGGTAATGTGTCGCAAAAAGTGTTTTCGCACCCAATTTTTTCTTATCGGCACAGTGTTCGAGCACCGCGCGCGCAATGCTCATTCCGTCAAAGGTCGAGGTTCCCCTGCCGATCTCGTCCAAAATCAGCAGGCTTTTTGACGTGGCGGATTTAACGATGTTCGCAACCTCGCTCATCTCGACCATAAATGTTGACTGTCCCGAAGCCAAGTCGTCCGACGCACCGACGCGCGTGAAAATACTGTCAACGATGCCGATTTTCGCCGAAGCCGCAGGCACAAAGCTGCCCATCTGAGCCATGAGGACTATAAGCGCGGTCTGGCGCATATATGTGGATTTGCCCGCCATGTTCGGTCCCGTGATGATCGCCACTCGGTCGCCCTTGCTGTCGAGATGAACGTCGTTTGGAACAAAAGGCGCGTCCTTCAGCAGAGCCTCTACAACGGGATGACGCGACTCGATGATGTGTATGGCGCTCGACTGGTTGACCTCGGGTCGGACATAGCGGTTGTCGCAGGCGACGTTTGCAAGCGAATTTATAACGTCGAGCGCGGCGATAGCTTTCGCGGTTTTTTGGATACGTTCAAGATTTTCCGCGACTGTGGCGCGTATACTCTCAAAAATGGAGTATTCCAACGCCGTTCTTCTGTCCTTCGCGCCCAAAATGCGCGACTCGGCTTCTTTGAGCTCAGGCGTAATGTAGCGCTCGCAGTTTGTAAGCGTCTGCTTGCGGATATAGGTGTCGGGCACCTGCGATTTATATGAATTTGTTACCTCGATATAATAGCCGAATACCTTGTTGTAGCCGACCCTGAGCTTGGGGATACCGGTTTTTTCACGCTCGTCCGACTCGATCCCCGCTAAGATATCATTCCCGTTGGTCATGTCGGACACGACCGCGTCAAGCTCCTCGTTATATCCCTTTTTTATCATTCCGCCCTCGCGAACGGTGAACGGAGGATTTTCAACTATCGCGCTGTCGATAAGCGAATGGATATCTTCCAGCAGATCAATGCTGCGGTATATAAGTTTAAGGTGGGAGGATTTGCAGTCCGAGATAAGCTGCGAGATCCTCGGAAGATTTTGAACGGCGGAGCAAAGCGAACGCAGATCTCTGGCGTTTGCAGAGCCGTACACCATTTTTGTCATCAACCGCTCAATGTCGAAAATCCCCGTGAGCGATTCGGTGAGCTCAAGCCGCAGCACCGTATCGTCAACAAGCTCCTCGACCGCCGCCTGACGATTGTTGATTTTTGAAACGTTCATCAGCGGGTGCTCAAGCCACGAACGGATGAGCCGTTTGCCCATCGCGGTTTTTGTTTTGTCTATAACCCAGAGCAGCGAACCGCGCTTTTCCTTTGTGAGCATGGTCTGAGTAAGTTCGAGGTTGCGCTGGGTGTTGAAATCGAGCCGCATATACTGCGCCTCCGAATAGAGCTGAATATGGCTGATCCGCTCAAGCCCCGACATCTGAGTTTCTTTCAGATATCCTATCAGCGCGCCCACTGTGCTTACAAGCACCGGCTTGTCTTTTATTTTGTTATAGTCTGCGCCGAAACGGTCGAGAACGATCTGTGCGCAGCGCTCAACGTCAAACCTCTCGTCCTCCAGCATTTCGACGCCCGCCGAAAGCTTTGATTTTATAAAGGACGGCAGAGATTTGATTTTTAAAATTTCGCCGCCCAGCAAAATCTCGCGCGGGCTGTATGAGGAAAGCTGATTTGTGAGGACATTCACAGAGTCCTTGCCGCTGATTTCGGTAGCGTATAATTCTCCTGTGGAAATATCGCAAAAGCAAAGACCGATCGTTTTTTCGGAGGAGTACATACAGCAGATGTAGTTGTTTTTGCCCTCTTCGAGCATACTCTGCTCCATTACGGTTCCGGGCGTGATAACGCGGATAATGTCGCGCTTCACCAAGCCCTTTGCCGCCTTTGGATCCTCTGTCTGCTCGCAGATAGCGACCTTGTAGCCCTTTGCGACAAGGCGGGCTATATAGCCCTCGCAGCTGTGAAATGGCACGCCGCACATCGGGGCGCGCTCTGCCTGTCCGCAGTCTCTGCCCGTGAGCGTGAGTTCAAGCTCTCTTGAAGCTATCTTCGCGTCTTCATAAAACATCTCGTAAAAATCTCCGAGACGGTAAAACAAAATGCAGTCCTTGTTTGCCTGCTTTATCTCAAAATACTGTTTCATCATCGGCGACAGCTCAGCCAAAACCTCACGCCCTTTCAATTATAGATTATTTGGAAAATATTATGAGCAGCCTCCGCAGGTGCTGCAGCTTCCCGTGCAGTCCACGGCGTCCGCCGTGTCGGGGTCTGCTCCCTGCGCACTCTGCTGAATGATCGCATTTACTCTGTTGTAAACGGCGTCAAAAGCGGCTTTCGCGTCGTTGTAGGCGATCATGTTGTCGTTGGACATGATTTTGGAATAAACCTCGCGCATTTCCTTGTTTGCCTTTGTGAGCTTTTCCTGATCTCTGTCCTGCTTTGAAGCCTCGTCGTTGATTATCATTCTTTTTAAGTTAAACTCTCCGATAAGGCTTTGCAACTCTGTGTCAGCGTCGGCTACGCGCTGAGCGTTCTGCCAGTTGATAAAGGTTTCCTCCTGCTGCAGAGCCTTGCCGAGCTCTCTTGCCATTGTGATAACGTCCATAACCATATACCTCCGTAATTTATGGGAATCTCTAATAATTCAATGTTGTGCAGAAGTGCGGAAGATTCATTGCAGAATATTGTCAAAGCTCCTGACGT
Organism: Ruminococcus sp.; assembly: GCA_045130495.1. GTDB lineage: Bacteria > Bacillota > Clostridia > Oscillospirales > Acutalibacteraceae > Ruminococcoides. The sequence continues at coordinate 13,790 of JBGUPW010000170.1, forward strand.
ATTTCAAGGAGCTTTGACCGGATCATGCCGTAAAGCTTCCGTGCTTATGCGCGTTAGGGATTTGTTAGAGGTTCCCTTATATCAATTCGCCCTTTAAGATCCAGTTGCGGGCTTTGGTGATTTTAACATTCTGAAAGGTTCCCGTAAGCTCGGGGCTGCCGTCAAGCTCAACAATAATATTGCCGCTTGTTCTCGCGTTAAGCTCTCCTGTTTTCTGCTTAACCCCCTCGATCAGCACGCGCTCGGTCTGCCCGACCATAGCCGAACAGCGTTTGGCGGCGATCTCCTCCTGAACGTCAAGCAGCTCTTGAAACCACTTTGATTTTTCCTCAGCGGATATCGGGTCGTCAAGCTTCTCGGCGGGCGTTCCCTTTCTCGGTGAAAAAATAAATGTGAAAAGCGAAGTGAACTCGACCTCGCGTATGAGTGAAAGCGTCTGCTTAAAATCCTCGTAGGTTTCGCCGGGGAATCCGACTATGATATCGCTCGTCAGCGACAAGCCCTCGATATTCTCCTTCGCATATGAGATTATGTCGAGATACCTTTTGCGGTCGTAGTGGCGGTTCATCGCCTTTAAGATCCTGTCGGAACCGCTTTGGAAAGGCAGATGAAGATGCTTGCTTATATGCCTGCCTCGTGCGATCGTGTCGATAAGCTCCTTTGAGCAATCCTTCGGGTGCGAGGTCATAAAGCGGAGCCAATAGTCGCCGTCTATCCCGTCGATCTCGTCAATAAGCTCCGCAAAGCTTACGGGCGTTTGAAGCGTCTTTCCGTAGGAGTTGACATTCTGCCCGAGCAATATGATATCCTTGAAGCCGTCCGAGATCATTTGACGCGCCTCGGAAACGATGACGTCCTTTTCGCGGCTGCGCTCCCTGCCCCGAACATAGGGAACTATGCAGTAGGTGCAGAAGTTGTTGCAGCCGTACATGATCGGCAGCCAGCCCTTAAAGCTTCCGTCGCGCCTTACGGGAAAGCCCTCGTAGATCTTTTTGTCGTCGTTGCCGCGCTCAAACACGCGCCCGCCGTTGACGAGCGAGGTGTAAAGCAGCTCGGGAAAATGGTGCAGCGAGTGGGTACCGAACACCAGACCGACAAACGGAAAGCTGTTGTAGATGCGGTTGGCGACGTGCTCCTGCTCCATCATGCAGCCGCACAGGGCTATGAGGATCTGGGGATGGCGGCGCTTCAGGTTTTTGAGCGCCCCGACGTTTCCGAAAACCCTGTCCTCGGCGTGCTCTCGCACCGCACAGGTATTGAAAAGTATAAAATCAGCGTCGTCGGGATTGTCGGTAAAGCCGAAGCCCGACAGCGCGAGCATACCTTTGATTTTTTCGCTGTCCGCCACATTCTGCTGACATCCGTAGGTGCGGATATACGCCAGCGGAGCTTCGCCGCGCTTGCGGATCTCCATTATTTCGGCAATCAGCTTCATATATTCCTGCTGTTTTCCGGGCAGCGGCTCCGGTTTGATTATATTCCCGGGCAAACAAACGCCTCCTCGCCCATTTTGATTAACTGTTTTATTATAGCACACCTGTTTCGGTATTTCAATATCTTTTTCCGCAATATTTCGTTTTGTGTCAATGTGGGTTCACACAAAACCCACCATATGTTGTGGGAATATCACCTATCAACACCGACTGAGCCACCTCAAAGTCTGTGGTAAAGGTCAAAGTTCCGTCATAATCCACCGACGCCGTCACGACCTCGGCGGTGACGACAAGGCTGATTCGGTGTATGGTCTGATTGTTTCCCGCCGACTCAAAGCTGCTGACAAGCTCAGCCGAAAAGCTTCCCGTGAGACAATAGCTGAGCGGTATCTTGGGGCCGTAGTTGGAAATAAGGCTGAGCCCCGTAAATGCTCCGAGAGGGATATACATTACGCTGTTGTGTATTTTCTCAGCCTCGCGTTCCGCCGCCGCAACGACTCGGCTTTTGAGAGCGTTGATATTCGCGGCGTTCGTTTCGACGGCGCTGACCCTGCCTCCGCTGTATTTTACCTCCGCGAAATCGCCGTAGGAGTAGTTGCCTTGCGATAGCACCTCCTCCACCGCGCCGCACACCGCCTTTGTAACGGTTTGTCTTGCAAACGACGGAAAATAGTTTTCGCTGAAAACGGAAATCTTGTTCTCAAATCCCCTTACAGACCAAATCATTAAAATCAGACAGAGTATCGCGCACAGCGACCGCCTGTACTTTTTGATAAACGCCCTGCGCTTTATTCCGGCAGCAACCAAAAAATCACCCCTTGTCATATTACACAAGGGGTGAAGCATGGTGAAAAATATTGGGAATCTCTAATAATTCAATATCGTGCAGAATTGCGGAAGATTATGACATGAAGATTCCGTGCTTATGCGCGGTAGGAATTTTTTAGAGGTTTCCTATTGTCAATTCGTGAAAACCGCTTATTTCTTTTCCTCAAAGTCCACGCAGTCGTCTTTGGCGTCGCATGAACCGCAGTCGCCGTCACATTCCCGATCGTCCTCCTCGCTGAACAAACCGGAGAAGTCGAACTCAAGGAGCTCGCCGCAGTTGGGACATTCGATCTCGCCCTCAAGAAGAACGTCTTCGGAAACGTTGAGCTTCTTGCCGCAGGCATCGCAGGTCACTTCATAAAAAGGATCGTCCTCTTCGTCGTAGTACTCGTCGTAACTGTCAAAATCGTCGTTGGGATCCTTGTTGCCGTCGTCGTAAAGCTCGGTTTCGACCTCGGCAAGATCCTGATCTATCTCGTCAACCTGCGCGCTGAGATCATCGTAAAGCTCTTCCATATCCTGAACATCATAGGTGATGTCGTCAAGAAGGTCGATGATAGCGTTGATAACCTTGACCTCGGGCTTGCTTTCGTCAAGCTGCAAGCCCTCGCAAAGACCTTTGATATAAGCTATTTTTTCAGTTAAATCCATGTTGTAATTATTCTCCTGTAAGATTAAGCTCTGCCCATGTACTCGCCTGTGCGGGTATCGATCTGGATGACCTCGCCCTCGTCGATAAACAGCGGAACCTTGATTTCGGCGCCTGTTTCAAGCGTGGCGGGCTTGGTGGCGTTGGTGGCGGTGTCGCCCTTAAAGCCGGGATCTGTCTTTGTAACGGTGAGCTCTACGAAGTTGGGCGGCTCTACGCCGAAAACGTTGCCCTTGTAGGAGAGGATCTTGCAGACCATGTTCTCTTTTACAAACTTAAAGCTGTCGCCGAGAACGCTCTTGTTGATCGGGATCTGCTCCCATGTTTCTGTATCCATAAAGTAATAGAGATCGCCGTCGGAGTAGCTGTACTCCATATCCTTTCTCTCGATATACGCGGTGGGGAATTTGTCGTTGGGGTTGAAGGTCTTTTCAACCACGGAGCCTGTAATAACATTTCTGATTTTTGTTCTTACAAACGCGGCTCCCTTGCCCGGTTTTACGTGCTGGAACTCGATGATGGAAACCACCTGTCCGTCCATCTCAAATGTTACGCCGTTTCTGAAATCACCTGCTGAAATCATTTGTTTTACCTCCTAAGTTTAAGGCAACGGTTTGAGCCTCTGCCTTTTTCATTTATTATACCTAATATTGTCAAAAAATGCAAGCACTTTAAGGAACTGTGCAGAAATAAATTGTGAATTTATTCACGGGATGATTTGTTCTGCGCGGGGCAAATTTCGCTGCGATAATGAAGTATTGCGAGAAAATTTAACGAAGCGAAGGGCAAATCAGACAAGAAGAAATCACAATAAATTGATGAACAGTTTCCAATTTAGGGAATCTCCGATAATTCAATGCCGTGCAAAAACGCGGAAGATTTATGGCAAAATTATGCCGTGCAGATTCCGTGCTTATGCGCGGAGCGCGGTAGAAAATTTTTAGATATTCTCTTAGAGGCTCCCTTTATATAATAATCAATTCTTTCGGCAAATTCACAAAATTAAGATATCCGTTTTCGGTTACGCACACCATGTCCTCGATGCGCACCCCGAATTTTCCGGGAAGATATATCCCCGGCTCGTCGGTTATCACCATGCCTTCTTTTAAAGCTTCCGTGCTCTTTGCGGAAACATACGGTCTTTCGTGGATATCGAGTCCGACTCCGTGACCCGTGGAATGACCGAAATATTCGCCGTAACCGGCGTCCTTTATTATATCGCGCGCGGTTTTATCGACCTCGCTGCACGGCACGCCCGCTTTTATTTTTTCGAGCGCCGCAAGCTGAGCATTTAAGACGACCTCGTATATTTCGCGCATTTCTTCGCTTGCGCTCCCCACCGCGACTGTGCGTGTGGTGTCGCTGTGATAACCCTCGTAAACAGCGCCGAAATCACAGGTGAGGAAATCTCCCCCGCGAATGATATTGTCCGACGGTACGCCGTGCGGCAGAGAGGTCTTTTTCCCGGAAATAGTTATCAAATCAAAAGAAATGTCCTCGGCTCCGCGCTGCTTCATGTAAAATTCAAGTCTTGCGGCAAGCTCTCTCTCGGTCACTCCGGGGCGGACGTCGTTGAGCATTTGAAGATACGCCTGCTCAGCGAGCTTCTGCGCCGAGGTTATCTTTTCAAGCTCCGTTTTATCCTTAACAACGCGGATCTCCCCGATGTGTTTGTCAAGCGTGCCGTCGGCTGCAAGCTCCGTGTTGATCTCGGCAAGCTTTTTCTTCAAAAAACCGAAACGGCTGACCGTCAGGCTTTCGGCTTCGGCAAAAACAAGCTCAACGCCGTTCTTGCCGACAATATCCTTGATACATTCCGAAATGCTTTTAAAGCAAACGACCTCGCAGCCCTTTGCCCTTTGACACGCCGATTCATAATAGCGGAAATCGACAAGCAGAAAGGCGCTTTCGCAGGTGACGAACAAATAGCCCTCGCTGCGGAAAAAGCCCGTGAAGTAGCCGATATTCACATCATTTGAAAGCAGCGCCGCTTCATTTGGATTTTTCAGATATTTCCTAAGCTTTAAAATTCTTTTACAGAACAATTCGCTCATTTAACCATTTCCCTGAGCGCGGCTATAGCCAAAAAGTAGCTCCACTTGCCAAAGCCTGAAATTTGTCCGGCGCAGACGGGAGCGATCACGGATTTTTGACGGAACTCCTCCCTCGCGTGGATATTCGACATATGCACCTCTACATAAGGTATGCTGACCGAAGCGATCGCGTCGCGCAGCGCATAGCTGTAGTGCGTGAGCGCGCCCGCGTTGATCACGGCGCAGTCGAAGCGAAGGCGCGATTCGTGGATCTTGTCAATCAAATCGCCCTCGTGGTTGGATTGGTAGATCTCGGCGACAAAGCCGAGCTCGGCGGCACATTCCTTGATTTCCCTCGCTATTGAAGCGGCTGTTTCTGTGCCGTAAATGCCTTTTTCACGGATCCCGACCATATTGAGATTAGGTCCGAGAAGAATAAGTAGTCTTTTCATATTAACACCTGCACTTTCGGAAAAATAAAAAGCGTAAAAGCAAAAAGCGGACAGAATGCCCTGTCCGCCTGTTTGATTACCTGTATTTGCGTTTGCGAGCTGCTTCAGATTTCTTCTTGCGCTTTACGGAAGGCTTTTCGTAAGCTTCTCTTTTACGAACCTCAGCAATAACGCCGGCTCTCGCACACTGCTTTTTAAAACGTCTCAAAGCGCTTTCAAGAGACTCATTCTCTTTTAATCTAATTTCTGCCATCTATCTTCCCTCCCATCCGCCAAGAGGCATGGGTGATTTGCATAATTTGCAAAGATATTATACATTATGCAGCTTTTATTGTCAATAGAATTGTAGAAATTTAGAAGAATTTTATTTAATATATCGTTAAGCGGGTCTTACAACAAGATTGACAAGCTTTTTAGGAACAACAATTTCCTTCAAAATGTTCATACCCTCAAGCGCCGCTGTCACTTTTTCTTCCGCTTTTGCAAGCTCAAGCATGGTCTCTCTGTCGGCGTCAACGGGCACGTTGAGCTTCGCCTTGATTCTGCCGTTGACCTGAACAACGATCTCAACGCTCTCCTCAACACACTTTGACGGGTCGTATACGGGCCACTGAGCCTCGGCAAGAATACCCTCGCCTAACTTATTTGCCTCGTAGACCTCCTCCGTGATATGCGGAGCGAACGGGTTGAGCAGGATGGAGAAAATGCGCAGCTCTTCGCGAGTTATTGATTTAGCATTGGAAATATCATTTATAAGCGCCATGAGCGCTGCGATAGCTGTGTTGAACTTGATATTTTCAATGTCGTCGCCGACCTTTTTGATCGTCTTGTGGAATGCGCCTTCAAGCTCGGGGCGGATCGAATCGCCGTCAACGAGGATATTCTGCAAATTCCAGTAACGCTCCAAAAAGCGGCGGCAGCCTCTTATGCTCGCCTTGCTCCACGGAGCCGCTTTCTCAAAGTCGCCGATGAACATCTCGTACATACGCATCGTGTCCGCGCCGTACTCGTCCACTATTTCATCGGGGTTAACTACGTTTCCGCGGGACTTGCTCATTTTTTCGCCGTTCTCGCCGAGGATCATGCCGTGCGAGGTGCGCTTGGCGTAAGGCTCGGGAGTGGGAACAACGCCGATATCAAAGAGGAACTTGTGCCAGAAACGGCTGTAGAGCAGGTGGAGCGTCGTGTGCTCCATGCCGCCGTTGTACCAGTCGACGGGCGACCAGTAATTGAGGGCTTCCTTGGACGCGAGCGCCTCGTTGTTGTGGGGATCCATGTAGCGCAGATAGTACCAGGAGGAGCCTGCCCACTGCGGCATGGTGTCGGTCTCGCGCAGGGCGGCGCCGCCGCACTTGGGACAGGTGGTGCGGATCCAGTCGGTCATATTGGCAAGCGGCGATTCGCCGGTGTCGGTCGGTTCATAGGACTCGACCATCGGCAGTCTGAGCGGCAGCTCGCTCTCGTCGAGCGGCACATAGCCGCACTTGTCGCAGTGTACGATCGGGATCGGCTCGCCCCAATAGCGCTGACGGGAGAATACCCAATCCCTGAGCTTGAAGTTTACCTTTGCATGACCCTTGCCGGTCTTTTCGAGCTCCTCTATTATCCTCTTTTTAGCATCGTCTACCG
>JBGUPW010000171.1:0-9104 GCA_045130495.1 Ruminococcus sp.
ACGCTCGGTCTTGACAGTATAGTAGGAAGCATGGTGCCCGAGGAAATTCTTCCCGATTCCGTTAAAAGCATCTTTAAAAGCGACCGCTATGAGATGATAATTCTCAGCTCGGAATACTCCACCGCTTCCGACGAGATGAGCGCTCAAATAAAAGAGCTGAATAAAATCATCAAGGAGCACGACCCGAACGGTCTGCTTGTCGGCGAGGCGGCTTGCACCGATGATTTGATAAGTATAACGTCGGTTGACTTCGCAAGGGTCAATACCATTTCGATTATTGCGATTTTTGTAATTATCATGCTTGTGGAAAAGAGCATTACGCTGCCGATAATTTTGGTTGCCGTAATTGAGCTTGCAATTTTTATAAACCTCGGACTTCCGCATTATCTCGGCGAATCACTGCCGTTTATCGCACCGATTTGTATAAGCACAATCCAGCTCGGTGCAACGGTTGACTACGCTATTCTTATGACGACGCGCTACAAGCGTGAGCGGCGGCTCGGAAGCGACAAAAAGACTGCGGTAATCACAGCGCTGGAAACCTCTATCCCGTCGATCGTCGTTTCTGCGATGGGCTTGTTTGCCGCAACCGTCGGTGTCGCCGTGTATTCGGATGTTGATATGATCGGCTCGCTGTGCGCGCTGATGGCGAGAGGCGCGATTATAAGTATGTTCTGCGTAATTCTGTTCTTGCCCGCAATGTTTATGCTGTTTGATAAGGTGATCGGGGTCACTACAATCGGTTTCAGACCCAAAAAGAACAATTAGTATATGGAGGGAATCATGAATATAAAGAAAAATCTGCCAAAGGCATTGGCGGCTGTAATGAGTATTGCTATTCTCTGCGCAGGGGTGGGCACCGCAGCGTTCACCGCAGGAGCCGAAAGCGCAGGAGCGTCAAACTCCGCAAAGGATAATAATAAAACAGAAAAAGCCGAAAGCGCTTCAAAAAGCGAGAAAAAAGTGCAGTATAACAAAAAAGAAACCGTATATGTCATTGCCGACGCTCAGGGAAAACCCGAAAAGGTGATCGTCAGCAATTGGATACAAAACACAGCCGGAAAAAAGAAGCTCAAGGATAAAACCAACCTTAAAGATATCGAGGTATTAAAGGGCGACAACAGTTACACCATTGACGAAAACAACGTATGCGAATGGGACGCCGACGGCGGCGATATCTACTACAAGGGAACCGGCTCGACAAATCTTCCCGTCGGAGTAAAAATAACCTATGAGCTCAACGGCAAGGCTGTCAGCCCCGCAGATTTGGCAGGAAAAAGCGGAAAGCTTAAAATCAAAATCGACTACTCCAACCGCGAATACAGCGAGGAAACCGTCAACGGCAAAAAAGAAAAGGTATATGTTCCCTTTGTTATGCTTACGGGCATGATGCTGGACAATGAAAAAACGGAAAATGTAACCGTCACCAACGGCAAGGTCATCAACGACGGCACTCATACCTTTGTTGTAGGCTTTGCACTCCCGGGAATGCAGGAGACCTTGCGGCTTGACAGCGCGGAGTTGAAAATCCCTTCTTCTGTGGAGATAACCGCCGATGTAAAGAATTTTGAGCTTGCAACAACTCTTACACTTGCCACAAATGATATGTTCGGCGATTTGGACGTTGAAAAGCTTGACAGCAAAGCAAAGGATCTTAACAAAAAGCTTGACGAGCTTGTTTCGGCAACCGGAAAGCTGCTCGACGGTTCCTCACAGCTTTACAAAGGACTTAGCACTCTCCTTGACAAGTCGGGCGAGCTGATTGACGGTGTAAATCAGCTTTACGACGGTTCAAAGCAAATAGCGAACGGCGCAGAAAGCCTTAAAAACGGCGCCGAGGCACTTAACGACGGTGCGGCTCAGCTTGATAAGGGCGCAGGAGATTTAAAGGACGGCGCAGAAAAGCTCGACAGCGGCGTAGGCTCCCTATCGGGAGGCGCAGCTCAGGTGGACAGCGGCGCAGATTCTTTGGCTGCAGGCGCTTCTCAGCTCGACAACGGTATCGCGCAGCTTCAAGGGTATATCGCACAGCTCTCGGGCGGACTTAATACGATATCTGCTAACAGCTCTCAGCTCACCGGCGGAGCAAAGCAGGTATTCAACACCTTTCTCTCGGAGGCTGACAAGCAAATCGCTGCTGCGGGACTCAGTGCACCGGAGCTGACGATAGAAAACTACAGCGAAGTGCTCGACAAACTTATTGAGTCTCTCAGCGACGAAAATGCAAGGGCGCTTGCGGAAAAGACAGCGCGCGAAACCGTCACGGCAACGGTGGAAAGTCAGAGAGAGCTCATTCGTCAGGGGGTTGAAAACGCGGTCAGAAAGCAAGTCACCGAAGCAGTGCTTGCAGCGGCAGGTCTTTCGATGACGTCTGACGAATATGACGCCGCAGTAGCAGCAGGCCAGATACCCGATGAGGTTCAGGCACAGATCAGCGCGGGCGTAAGCACACAAATGAGCGCAATGCAGGGTGTGATTGACGAAAACACCGAGGCGCAGATACAGTCGATCATTGAAGAAAATATGAACTCGGAACAGGTGCAAGCGCAAATCGCCGAAGCTGCTGAGCGCATAACTGCGGGAAGAGCTTCTTTGCAGGCGCTGAAAAAGCAGCTTGACAGCTACAATACATTTTATAACGGAATAATAAGTTATACCGCCGGCGTAGATCAGGCGAACAACGGCGCAATGCAGATACTCGACGGTACGAACGCTGTAAAAAGCGGCTCGGGCGAATTGGCAAGCGGCTCCGCTCAATTAAAGGATGGCACGGATCAGTTGAATTCAGGCGCAGATCAGCTCAAGGACGGCTCGACAGCTCTCAAAAACGGAGCGGGACAGTTAAAGCAGGGCTCTTCAAAGCTTGCATCGGGAACCGGCGAGCTCAGTGCGGGAGCGGTCAGCCTGAGTGACGGAGCGTCAGCGCTGTTCAACGGGATAGGCACTATGCGAGGCAATATACCCTCGCTTATCAGCGGCATAACACAGCTAAAGGACGGCTCCATGCAGCTAAGCGAGGGCATAAATAAGTTCAAAAAGGAAGGCGTTGACAAGCTGAAAAAGGCAGCCGACGGCGACCTGAAATCTCTTGCGGAGCGCATCAAGGCGATCTCCAAGGTGTCCAAGAAATATCAGTCCTACAGCGGTCTCTCCGACGGCGCACAGGGAAAAGCTGACTTCATTTTCAAAACCGCGGGGATTTAGGCGCCGGGACTTTATCAAGAAAAGTGTGTAATACTATTATCAATTAAAAATTCAATAAAAACAGATGCCAGTGGAAAATTACGCATAACAAGGCGGAGGACGTGGGAAGGCTGTCGCCTTCCAAGGATGACAACGCAGTTGTGCGGAATTATATGCGACAGATGTTAAGGATTTTATTTTATTTGATAATAGTATAAAACAAACAACGGTATGAAACGCAAATGAGATGCAGTGTGACGCTGCACCTCATTTGCTTTCTGTTTTATTCAGGTTTACCCCAACTATTGACCCAGAGTCGATAGTTGAATTGCCGTAGTTGAGATTATGACTTGATAATAGTTATAATGCCCAAAAGCTTTTTCGATATTGGTACTCCAAATAATCTTGAAAACTGACTAGACTAATGCAGATTCCAGCTTTCAAATTCGTTGCCGCTGTCTTAGGCGTTATCATACGGATTCCAACCCTCAGATTCATCGTAGCCGGAGGTCGTAATAACATCTTCGGTTTGGAATTTGAAGATTTACAGCTCGGTGCGCTCGTGTTTTTCTTTCATTATAAAGCGCATCTTATCCGAAGTAGGCGTTTGCTGCCTGATTGTACCAGTAGGTCGCGGAAACGAGCTGTTTTATGCTGTAATTGGCGTTTACGGCATTCAGGTAATCGCGCGCATAATCGAGCACAGAGTAATCATAATTGCTTTCTCCGATCGACAGGGTATACGGGGTATCGAGGTCAGCCGCCGCGATGTCCTGCGTTTCAAAGTAGATCTTGTCGCCCTTCACGGTATAGCCGGCGTTCTCACCGTTGAATGTGATATTATCCTTCACGGCGTTGAACTTTGTCTGATTGGTGATACGATAATAGTGGCGCAGAGAGGTCTTTGTTAGGTAAACGATCGTTGTTCCAACGTACTCCAAACCGTAATCATCGAGTCCGCTCGCCATATCGCTCGACGTGGACGTGATCATATCTGCGGTTACCTTTTGCATTCTGTAGCTCACGCCATCATTGGCTAAATAGTCGGTGTTTCTGCCAAACTGTATCTGTGCCTTTGTGCCGTAATCAAGCATTGTTTTGACGAGGGTACTGAGCTTTTCATATTCGGCTTCGGTGTGGTTGGACGCCAAAAAATAGGAGTGGTATCTGTCAGAAAGGATAGTGTCGCCGTACCGTTTAACGGAATAGGTATTGGTCTCGACCTGTTCGCCGCTAAGCGTGAGCGTAGCGGTTACGTCATAGGTCATCTCGGCGACCGCCACGGGAACCGAAGCCTTGTAGCCGTGATCGGTCTTGTCCCCCGCGCTCAATGTGACGGAGTGGGTCTTTATCATATCGTTGACCTCCCAGACGAAATCTACCTTCGCGCCGTTCGCGACCTCTTCATCTGTAAGATCGATAAAATAGTTGATCCCGATATCGCCTTCGAGCGTCAGATCGTGGCCGATAAAGCGGTCACCATCAATCTCTTCAATGTGTACGATCTCATATTTGACGCGCACGAGCTTCGGCTCATATTTATATTTCGCGTAGGTGGTTCTCACAATACTGCCTACCGGCACGCCGTCAACGGGATTTTCCTTTGTTACGACTGTTTCGACAGGAGGTTGGAGTATTCCGTTATCTGTATAATAAATGAAATTACCGGGACCCCTCCATATGCGGGATGTGTTGCCGATGTCTTCCCAGTCACCGGTATATGCCGTGTAGTTGGAAGCCCAACACATTTTCGCGGAATATCCGTCAATATAGTTATGACAGAAGCACGCCGTATAAAGATGTTTGGTATACCACTCTTCGTCAAACAGCCATGACTGTATTTCTTTCGCAATATCAAAATTGGATTTGCCGTCATCCCATACACCGGAGTCGCTTGTAAAGTACAGACACAGTGCATCAACGCCTCAATCCTTGGCGGCATCCCGTATCTTTTGCAGCGTCAATGAGTCGTGCCGATATAAGCCGTACCATATTTCATTTTTCTTAAACGAAACATGATTTTTCCAATCGTCAAAATCCCAAAGCTCAACGCCATTGATGGTGGTACAATATACCGCGTGGTAAATTTGTTCTTCATCACCAAAGGGATCATAGACGGTTGAATATTCCTTGTAGCTGCTTGCGTCATACGCCCATTTTTTTGCTAACTCTTTTTCCACGTCTTTCGAGCTTGCCGTCGGATGTGTATAGCCGTAGTACGGATCGATGGAATACAGCATATCGGAAGAGTAAGAAGCTTCCTCCGGGCGTTCGTGATCGTTTTCAACTGCCCATTTGGCGTCGTTCTGCTCCAATCTGCTGACAATATAGATCTTGCCGCGTAATTCTTCCATCGTCGGCATTCCCGTTCCGTTGTAGATATAGCTGTTAGGCTGACTTGCCAACATTTTGAAGTATTTGTACATCAGACCGCCGCCGCCGTTATCGTTATCCTCTTTGATCTGGAAGATCAGGCACTCTCCGGGATTCTTATCGAGAAACGCCGTACACCATTTCCAGACATTTCCTAAGTACAGCACACTGCCGTTTCTGTTGTGGCAATCATGCTTACCGTGCACCATCTTGAAATCGTCTGCAAATCCGGTGCCGTTGTCAGCGTGTATCCTCAGATCGAGATGACGCACGCCGACGTTCAGCATATCATCGATATATAATTGCTGACAATGGTAACTATCATAGCTGTCAACGTTAAGAGTAGCCGCGTCGTGTGTGCCGGGGATATTCAAATCGGACAGCTTGACCTCGTCGGGAAGATTAGTCATCCAGTTCAATGAGGTAGCGACGCCGTAATTCGTTACATTATAGCTATCGAAATTCTTTGCCTTTTCAAAAGGAACACTCTCACCGTCATAGGCTCCGTTGGTGTTGCTTGCGTATTGAACAGTTGAAATGATCTCGATATCCCATTTCATCGCGTTCGATTTCGACTTGAGCTCGTTGTCGTTCTTTGTCGGCTCATCTATATTATCCAGCGACCAGTATCGATCCGGATACTTCGCGTTCTGGATGATATAGCTGCCGTCGTACTGCGGGATCAGGTACCAATAAAAGCGGTTGCGGTTCGCGTCGTCAGCTGAAAAGCTGTTCTCAAGATGAACCGACGCACCATTGTCGCTTTTTTATTCCGCGACCATCTTTCCGGTATTGGGGCGGTTTTCCCTCTCCTTGTGGTAATTATAGATGATATAGGCATCACTTATGTTGCGCTCGGTGGTATAGTCGGAGAAGCTCGCGTTGGTATCGTCTGTGACCTTTTTCAGATAGAAACGGGACGAATGGCCTAAGAAATACAGATGAAGCGCACTTCCGCCGTCGCCGTCCTTATTGACTGAAACCGCTGTCCGTGAATCCTTCGGTCTGAACCGAACGGTTGCGCCGTCCAGCGCACCGCCCTTGATCGGCTGTCCGGACGTTTTTTTGAATATGCTTTCGTCATAATTCTCATAGACGTACATTTCATCGCCGATACAGTATTTCTTTAAGCCGCTGCTCTCTATGTTTCGATCATCAAAGATGAAATACTTCATGTCATCCTCGGTGACGGACACGGCGAGCGCGTGGTTATAGATCTTCGGATTAATATATATTTCCGAATCCGGGGTAAGCGCGCCGTCTTTTTTGATATAGGCGGCGTCGGTGATCCTTACATTGTTCGCATTGGTATTGCTGCCTATAGTCAAATAGTTGTTTTTGATAACGATACTGCCCGAGACGTTCATCATTGCCGCGCCGGAAATATGCACGCCGCCGTTGGTGCCGCAGGTGTTGTACTCTATCCTGCAGTCGCTCATATTTAAGGTCGAGCCGGTATTATCACCGGCAACGCCGCAAATACAAGGGGCGGCGGTATCTGGAGCAGCAAAAAGTTAACGCTCGAAAACACCGTTATCGAGAACAATACGGCGACACAGAACGGCGGTGCAGTGTATATCAAAAGCGGCCCGTTTGCTATGACGGGCTGTACCGTCAGGAACAACACCTCCAAGGAAGGCGGCGGCGTAAATGTTGCCAGAGACCACACCTCCATTTTCAAGGCTGCCGATACCGTCTTTAGCGGCAACGAAAGCACCGAACAAGGCGGCGGAGCAATTGCGGCATATGCTGAAACGACGTTAGACGGCTGTACCCTCAGCGGCAACAAAGCGTATACAAGCGGAGGCGGTATATGGGCAAAGACCGCGATCACTATGACCGATTGTATTGTCAACAAAAATGTTGCCGAGAACAACTCCGGCGGCGGCATCTACTCGCTGAGCTATTTGAACCTTAACGGATGCTACGTCAGCGAAAACACCTGTGCGGAATGGGGCGGCGGCATATATCTGCCCGATAGTACAACCCTTAAGCGCCATATCGGCGTAAGCAGCGATAGCGCCGCCGCCGTATGATGTAGACTTGTTGTTTATAAAGGTTGAATTTGTAGCGTTGAAAGCATTTGCGTTGCTGTTGACAAATACCGCGCCGGTGTCGGCTGAATTGTTATTATTCAAGAAGCAAGCGGTCATATTGACCGTGCCGGTATTCAGATAAATCGCGCCGCCGTTGTGGGATTCGCCCGGTCTGTTGGCGGAGATAATTCCGCCTGTCAGGTTTAGAATCGCGCCGTTTCCGTTCCAGATTCCCGCGCCGTTCATTGTAGCTGTGTTCCCGAAGATGGTACCGCCGGAAACAGTCGCGGTTCCGGAATTAAGGATCGCGCCGCCGCCGTATTGCATGGCTCCATTATGCGTGATTTTACCGCCGCTGACCGTAAGGCTCGCGCCGGAATTATTGATGATGGCGCCGCCTTCGACGCTTGCCTTGTTGTTGCAGAGGTCACCGCCGCTTATCGTCAGCGTGCCGCTGTTATTGACCGCGCCGCCTCGCTCGGCATAACCTCCGGTGATCTTACCGGAATCATCGCCGCTGCTGTCAGTGATTGTAAGCGTGCCGTCATTCTTGATGACATAACCTGTCGCCGATACTTCGGTCAGTTCTCTGTCGATGGTGTGACCGTTCAGATCGATGGTCGCATTCACGTCCGAGGGAACATAAAGATATCCCCTTGCCGCAAAATCAGCCGTCAACTGATAGGTTGTGCTTTCAAGTGTGTACTTGCCGCCGCTCAGCCTGCCGAACGGATCTTCCGCCGCAGCCGCAACAGCTTGTGTGCTGTTGTCACCGCCGGTTTCCGCCGCACTTGACGCAAAGGGCGCGCAGGTAAGGATAATGAACACCATTGTCAGTGTCAGCACAACGCTTACCGATTGGAAAAATCTCTTTCGCATACGATTGCCTCCTTAAGAATTAAAATATTTTTATACTATCTTCAAATAAAACCCATTAAAATCTGTCGCATAAAATTCCGCTAACAACTGTTTTAATGCGTTTTGATTGAAAATAGTATGAACTACACCAGTGCAGTTTTATTATAACATATCATATCCATCACACTTCCCACAAAACACCCCAAAATCAGCAGCGCGTCGTGTTTTATGGTCATAGCTTGATGTTCGCTGACAAATTCACACAGATTATCGGCAAGCGGGTCTGTCCTAAATTCTATGTAAACTCTAAATTGCAGTGTAAAACAGAGCAAAAAATATTGTTCTGGAGCGTAAGACTTTTATCAACATTATAAACGGGAAATGGCTTGCATGTCAAGGGAGGCGGCTTTGGCCGCCGTTCGTTTTAGTGCGACCGACGGCGCACGTTTCTAACGGGTGAAAATCCCGAATCCGCCCGATAGCAGGAAGGATTTAGCTGAACATCAAGGGCGTCCGCCGCGAGGTGGAATCTGAAGGAAGGTGCAGGCAAATCTGTGGTCTTATGAAAGTAAGTGGAGGAAATGGCTTGACGGTCGTGATATGACAGACATCGATTATCTAATACTCAAAGATAGCAGTGGGTATAGCGGCTGG
>JBGUPW010000172.1:0-20977 GCA_045130495.1 Ruminococcus sp.
GAAGCGGGCTCTGATGACGGTGTGGGCTCGTCGCCGCGCTTGTCAACAGTGTCAACATAGATGATTGCATCTTCGCCGTCTTCTTCTCTTACGGTCATGTCGATAACGATGAAGTCAACAACTGTCTCACCGTCAGCCTTAGCTGTGAATGTGAAGCATACAAAATCGTCGCCTTCTGTTACGGCATAAGGATCGTTGATGTTGGAAACGCTGCCGAGAACGTTGTAGGACTCAGCCTCTGTGTTAACGAGCATATCTGTTGTGAAAGCAGCTACATTTGTTAACTCAAGCTTTTCCTTATCGTAGTTCATACCCCACTGGAGGTCTACTACATTTCTTGTTTCCGGAGCCTTGAAAGCAACCATGAATGTATCGCCGACATTAACAGTTCCATTATAAGTCTCGCCGACAGCAGCGCTGTTGTTCGCAGGAATCAGGCTGAACTCAGTGCAGTAGTTGGATGTAGCGTAAACAGTCAGGGTCTTTTCGGGCTCGGGCTCTGTGGGAGCCTGGGTCGGGATCGGAATATCCTCACCCTCGGGAGTAAGTACGGAATCATATGTACCGAGAGCATAAGCCTCTTCATCAATAATGCCTCTGTCAACGGGTACATACTGTGAATAGGGCTCTGCAACGCTGTCGTCACACAGTGAGAGTGTGTCGAGGTCGCACTTAACAACGGTAACGCCGGGGTCTCTGTTGAGAACCTTGAATACAGCTCTTACAACTGTGATGGGCGATCCGTCTTCTTCTGTTGCATAAGCAGCGGGCTGTACGGAAGTGTAGTTACCTACGATTCTGCCGCCGTTGTTGTCGCCGAAGGTGTTGACCATGCCGGCGCCGAGACCCTGCTCCATAGCAAACGGGAAGATTGTGAACTTAGCAGCGCGACCTGTGCCGATCACGTTGTAAGCTTCTTTGAACTCAAGAACGGTGGGATCCCAAGTGAGCTCGTCAACGTCGAGGTTGATGAGGTACTTGTTCTCGGCAGCCATCTTGTAGTCTACGGTAACGAATACGTCGCCGTTTTCGTCTTCATACTTGGAGAGGTCAACATAGCTTGCTGATGTCTCCGGGAAGAAGTTCGAGGTTGCTTTAACGGTAAATACATCAGCAACGGGCTCGGGGTCTGTAGGAGGCTCAGGCTCACCGCCGGTTGTAATGGTGATTGTGAACTTTGCGCCTTCCTTGGAGGGATAGTCAAAGTTTCTCAGGTCGAGCTGAGCCTTGACTGTCTGTAAATCATCTTCGGTGTCGAAGGTAATGTTGTCGCCGTTGTAAACAGCATCGCTCTCAACGCCGCTTGCCTCGAACACGCCACCGAAGTTGTGTGTCCATGCGCCGTCGATAGCGAATTTAATCTGACGCTCGAATCCGTCGGGAACATTGTCAAACTGGATTTCCCAAACGTCTTCAGCAACCTGAGTCATCTCGTTAGCCGCATATGCGGGATCCCAAGCTGCGCCGTTGAGCCATGCGCCTTCGCCGTTACCTACTGCAAAAACGGTATTGTAAACGAATTCGGTTTCGAACTCAACAATGTCGCCTGTTACAGTGATCTCGTTAGTCTCGGGATCGATAGTAACGGTAAACTCACCGGCACCTGTCAGATTGAAGGTCACGTTGTTGCCTGTCGAATCGCCAATCCACTCGGCGCCGTTCTTAACAACCTTAAGCTGAACGTCCTTGAAAGGACCGTCAACGGTGAAAGTCTTTTCAAACTTGCCGCTGCCGTTATCATCCATCTTGTTGTCTTCGTTAGCTGCATCCCAAGCTGTTCCGAATACTTCAGCGGGTGAACCTGCTACAACAAAGGTATCCTCGGTAACAACGGGTTCTGTTGAAGCTTCGGGCTCTGTTGAAGCTTCAGGCTCTGTCGATGTGCCGGGGTCCGAGGAGGGCTCGGGCTCGGGCTCATTTTCGCCTGTTGCAACGCTGGTGGCTACAGAATACTGAACTTCTGTTTCCTTTACAACGCCGTCCTCAACCATCTGAGTTTCGTTCTCAACTTCGGACATCGTCTGACCATCTTCAAGATGAGTAACTCTCATCTCCGAAACGTTGAGGTTAACGGTTGTGTCGCCTGTGCCGATAACCTTGAAGGTTACTGTAACAAACGCAACTTCGCCGCCGTCTTCACCGCTAAGATAGTAAGCGCCGAGATCTGTGCAGTTACCTTTGATACCATACTCTACGGAAGAGGGAGTGGTGTTGATAACCGCGTTGGGAGCGCAAGGCATAACATTGAGCTTCGCGCTTTTGCCTTCGCCTGTGGTGTTAGCTGCTTCATCAAACTGCAGAACGGTGCCGTCATAGGTCAGCAGCCAATCCGCGTTAAGCAGGCGCTCTTCAGACTGAATGCTATAGGTAACGGTAACCAGATTGTCGTTGGCTGCAAGCTTAGCCTGTGTGAAAGACTGAGTTGTAGTCGGGAACAAATTGGAATTCGCCGTAACGTTCAGCGAAGAAGCCTCATCATCCAACGCAGCAACGCTGAGCATAGCTACGGAGAACGATGTAATGATAAGCATTAACGCAAGCAGAAGGCTTAGTGCTTTTTTGAACATTTCTTCTTTTCCTCCTTTAATGATAATGCTTCTATAAGCATATCTATTATAATACAAGTAGCGTCCAAAAGTCAATAAAAATTCTCAAATGGAAAACACTTTTTTACAGAAATTTATGATTTTGTTTATTTTAACAATGATTTGATTCGCAATTTGTCACAATTCACAATAACTTTTTTAATCATTTGTAACCATTCACATTATTTGACTGCCAATTCCACGAATCATAGCACATATCTTCCAAATTCTTTTCGGCTTTCCAACCCAAAACGCGCTCGGCTTTTCCCGCGTCAGCGTAACATTCTGCCACGTCTCCCGCCCGTCTGGGCTTGATTTCATACTTAATTGTTAAATTATTAACTTTTTCAAACGCCTTCACGATTTCGAGCACGCTGTAGCCCGTTCCCGTACCGAGGTTTACGATCTCAACTCCCTTGTGTGTTCCGGAGTAATCGATCGCCTTTACGTGACCCTTGGCGAGGTCTACAACATGGATATAGTCGCGCACTCCCGTGCCGTCGCGAGTGGGATAGTCGTCGCCGAACACTCCCAGACAGGGTAGCCTGCCCGCCGCGACCTGTGTGATATAGGGCATGAGGTTGTTCGGTATGCCGTTGGGATCCTCGCCGATCCTTCCGCTTTTGTGGGCTCCTATCGGGTTGAAATAACGGAGGATAACGATGGACATTTCGGGATTCGCGTGAGCCGTGTCGGTAAGTATCTGCTCCATCATCAGCTTTGTCCAGCCGTAGGGATTCGTAGGGCTGCCTGTGGGCATGGTCTCAACGAGCGGAACCGTCTTCGGCACGCCGTAAACCGTCGCCGACGAGCTGAAAATAAAGTTGTTCACGCCGTATTTTTTCATAACCTCAAGCAGAGTCAGCGTGGAATCTATGTTGTTGCGGTAATACATGAGCGGCTTCTCAACGCTTTCGCCCACTGCCTTCAGACCCGCAAAGTGGATCACGGCGTCAATTTTGTTTTCCGAGAAGATCCTGTCAACCGCCGCGGCGTCGCACACATCGGCTTCATAGAGCGGTATTTTTTTGCCTGTGATCTCTTCAACTCTTCTCACCGCCTCGGGACAGGAATTAGCAAAGTTGTCTGCTATGATAACGCTGTGACCCGCTTCGATAAGCTCAACGCAGGTGTGGCTGCCTATGTAGCCGGCGCCGCCCGCAAGTAATACATTCATTTATTGAAACTCCTTTCAGCAACTGCGTAAAACAGTGCGTTAAATACGAATATTTTACGTAAATTTTTAATCAAGCCTTTTCGTAAACTCTTTAATTATGCCTTTTCGGGAGCGGGATAATCCACTCCGAAGGTTTCAACGGTCATTTTTGCTATGACCTGCGGATCAAGCGGTCTGTCCGAGTAGTCGGTATCGCACTCGGCTATTTCATTCACCGTGTCCATTCCCACAACAACCTTGCCGAACGCGGCATACTGTCCGTCGAGATGGGGAGAAGTCTTGTGCATGATGAAGAACTGCGAGCCGGCGGAGTCGGGCATCATTGAACGCGCCATGGACAGAACGCCCTCGGTATGCTTCAAATCATTCTTAAAGCCGTTCATCGCAAACTCGCCCTTGATCTGATAACCGGGACCGCCCATACCCGTTCCGTCGGGACAGCCGCCCTGAATCATAAAGCCGTAAATAACGCGGTGAAAAGTCAGCCCGTCATAAAAGCCGCTCTTCACTAAGCTGATAAAGTTGGCGACCGTATTGGGAGCGATCTCGGGATAAAGCTCCGCCTTCATCACCTTTCCGTTTTCCATTTCGATTGTAACAACCGGATTTTTCATTGGTATCATTCCTTTTTATTGTTTATATTTTGTTTATATTTTATCTTGTGATTATTTTGTTATATTTTTTATATTTTTTTATTTTGTTATATTTATCACGAAAATTCATCACGAAAACAATCCGAAGATCGCTGAAATGCCCGAGCTGATCGCCACAACAACCACGCAGATCAGCTGTACTATCAGGTCGAATATGCACACTGCGATCCCTGCAACGGCAAGGATCTTTCCCGCGTTGTCCTTTTTCATAAGCGCCGCCGCGCCGAAGCCGATCCCCACAAGGCAAATCAGTATATTCAGCGCCATAAAAAAGTGAAAAAACATACCTATAAAGATAAGTATAAACGAAACAACGCCGATAACTGCGGAGATCAATCCCAAAGCATTTCCCGAAACACCGCTTTTACGGTTTATCGGCCGACCGTTGCTGTCGAGCACCTCGGGCGTGACGCTTTCGCGCTTTTTCTCTTTTTTGGCATACTGCTGACGATAAAGCGTGTCATAAGACGGTTCGCTTTCTGAGTGTCCATCGGAATAAGGGGTCATCTGCGACCTGCGGAACATTTCGTCATAATCGGGTTTTGGGTTATTATCCATTTTTGTCTCCCGTTATCCTATCCGAACGAATAGCAAAAGAAATACAGCGTTAAAACCGTCACGATCACCGTTCCGTTGAAAATAGCGCCGAGCATAGCCATTGGGATCATCTTTGTCTTTTTGATCAAGGCGATTATTCCGAAAACCAAGCCCGGAACGGCGACGCTCATTATGCTGAACACGTCCGATATCGACAAATCGATCCCTCTGAGCATGAATCCGCTCATCGCCAACTCGAACACGATCAAAGAAGCTCTTAACATCGAAAAACAACCTGCGACAAAGCTGATGATTGAAAAAATCCTTGCCGCCTTGCCTTCGTTCGGCTGATTGTATGTCTGATTGTATGTCTGATTTTGGTAAGGATAATAGCCGTATTGATCCGGCTGAGGGTAATAATCCGACCGGCGGTAGTAATCCTGCTGCTGCCTGTAATCCTGCTGCGGCGTATAGCGGATCTGCGGCTGATGATCCTGCAAATCGGACTGCGTCTGATAATAGCTGTCGTAAGGCTGGTCCGGCTGCCGCTGCTCAGGCTGCCGCTCCTCCGCCTGTTGACTGTCATATGGGTTAAATTCTTCGTTCATAACGTTATCCCCCGTGAATTAGTATAGGGAATCTCTAATAATTCAATGTCGTGCAAAAGTGCGGAAAATTTATGGCAGGATCATGCCGTGAAGCTTCCGTGCTTATGCGCGGTAGGGAATTGTTAGAGGTTCCCTGTATTGCCGCGCGTTTATTGCACGGTATTTACCATAAAGAAATAGGTGATAAAAGCGCTCAGCATCAGGATCGACGAAAACACAATTCCCAAAATGGCGAAAATCTTTTTTTCTGTCTTTTTCATGAGCGACACGATTCCGAAAATAACCCCGGGAAGCGCCACGACCAGGCTTGATATCATAGCCTGTGCGTATTTCACGGTTACGGAACTGCGGAAATTGAAAAATATCATCGACGCGATCATAAGCGAAAAGCATCCGATAACAAGCGACACAACGCCGAACACCTTTGCGGCATTACCTGTGCGCGGCATCGGACGGAGCCTGTCGGCGTTTGTGTACTGCGGCGGATACGGATAACCCTGCTGCTGATAACCTTGCTGCGGATAACCCTGCCGCGGATAATACTGCGGCGTATTCTGTTCTGCCGTTTCCTGAGAATCGGTTTCGGGTTGACGGGAATAATACTGACCGGTATACGGGTTAAATTCTTCGTTCATAGTGAACCTCCTTTTTGATTTGGAGCAATTGTAAATTGACAACGGACAAATTTTGGTTGTCGCTTCTCTCCTGGTTTATAATGCTGCGCTTATCACTGTAAAGCTTCATCGCAACAGACGGGTTATATTTGATAATAGATTATAAATATATAGGTAATAGTATTATATATAAATTTTTATCCTTCTTCAATGCTCATCGTCGCGTAAGCGTTCAAATCCGTTCCGGCTGTGTTGCCGCTCAGATATTCATAATACGCCTGTGCGCCCACCATGGCGGCATTGTCACCGCAAAGAGATTTTTCGGGCATATACAGCTTCCAACCGCGCTTGCCGCACTCGTCGGCAAGAGTCCTTCTCAGCAGCGAGTTTGCCGACACGCCGCCGGCTATCACCAGCTTATCAACGCCCAGATCCTGCGCCGCCTTTATGAAATTTGTACAGAGGCAATCTACTACAGCGTAGCGGAATGAGGCGCAGACGTCGGCTTTGTTCACCTCTATCCCCTTTTGAGCCGAATTGTGAAGCAAATTTATTACGGCGGTTTTCAGCCCCGAAAAGCTGAAATCATACGGCGCGTCATGCACCGTCGGGCGCGGAAGCTTGAACGCGAGCGGGTCTCCGTCCTCGGCGACCTTGTCAAGCTCGATCCCGCCGGGATAGGGCATACCCATTGTTCGAGCCGCCTTGTCAAACGCCTCGCCTGCCGCGTCGTCGCGCGTTCTTCCGATTATTTTCATTTTTGTATAGTCCTCAACCATCACAATATGGCTGTGACCGCCCGACACCACCAGACAAAGAAACGGCGGTTTTAATTCCTGATTGGAAATATAATTCGACGCGATGTGCGAGCGCAAATGATGCACAGGCACCAAAGGCAGCCCTGTTGATAAAGCCAGCCCTTTGGCAAAGTTCACTCCGACTAACAGAGCGCCGATAAGCCCCGGAGCGTATGTGACCGCTATCGCGTCAATGCAGTCAAGCGTAAGAGCCGCCTGTTCGAGCGCCTGCGATACCACGGGAACAATTGCTTCGGCGTGACGGCGTGATGCGATTTCGGGCACTACTCCGCCGTATAATCTATGCTCCTCCACCTGAGAGGCGATTACCGAAGAAAGAACGGTTCTGCCGTCCTCCACAACCGCCGCCGCGGTTTCGTCACATGATGATTCAATTGCGAGTATTTTCATTTTGTTTTGATTCCTTTTCAGAATTTTGATTCCTTTTCAGAAAAACAGAGTCATAAGAACGGCGTTTTCGGTCGGGTCGGAATAATAATCCTTCCTCTCCCCCACCTTAATAAAGCCAAAGCTTGAATACAGCGACCGCGCCGCGGCGTTGCTTTCCCTTACCTCAAGCGTGATAAAGGCAAAGCCGTTCTTTTTGCCGTAGTTTACCAGAGTTTGTATAAGCGCGCTTCCGACCCCGTTTTTGCGGCTGCTCTTTTCAACCGCGACATTATAAATATATCCCTCGTCGAGCACAAAGCTCATGCCGATGTAGCCTATTACCCTTCCGTCCTGCTCAGCTACGAAAAACAGCGAGTCGTCTCCGCCGAGCGTCATTTCAAGACTTTGTCTTGACCACGGGTGCGCAAAGCACTCGCGCTCCAGCTCAGCCACGGCGTCAAGATGCGCTACGGTCATTCTTTCAATTTTCATAGGCTCTTATGATCTCTTCAACGCAGACCGATATTATATCGCGGCACATACGGTAGATCTCAACGCTTCCGCCGTAGGGATCTGCGACGTCCAACACCTCTGTTTTTTCGGGCGGATAGCCGACGCTCTGCGTTAGTATCATCGCGTGCTCCTGCGACATACAATAAATCTTATCAAATTCACCGATTTGAAAATCATATATAAAAGCCGAGCGGTGTTCGCTGATATCGACGCCGATCTCGCGGCAAACCTCCACGGCGTTCGGCGAGGGAGCCATGCCCTTTACCGCCGCCATTCCGAAGCTGACTGCGCGGACGTCAACGCCGCGCTCACTCGCCAGCTTGTTAAAAATTCCCTCCGCCATTGGACTGCGACAGGTGTTGCCCGTGCAGACAAAGGCGATCACTTTATCCTTTTGCATCATACCACGTCCTTCCGATCGCCGCGTCAGCCGTCAGCGGCACATTTAGCTTTACGGCGTTTTCCATTTCCTCTTGAAGCAGCTTTGCCGCGCGTTCGCTTTCGTCGGCGGGAGCCTCGACGATCAGTTCATCGTGAACCTGCAAGATCAATCGAGCGCTCATTCCCTCGCGCTTCAGCCGCTCATCAACGCGGATCATTGCTATTTTGATTATATCCGCCGCCGTACCCTGAATCGGCATATTGCGCGCCACGCGTTCCCCGAACGCCCTCATCATATGCTTGCCCGAGCTTAACTCGGGAAGATAGCGCCGCCTGCCAAACATCGTTTCAACATAGCCGTCAAGCTTTGCCCTCTCGACGACTTCATGCATATATTTATCGACTCCGCTGTAGTGAGTCAGATAATTCTTTATATAGAGCGACGCCTCTTTTGTGGAAACACCGATATCTTTTCCGAGAGAAAACGCTCCGATACCGTAAACTATTCCGAAATTGACCGCCTTTGCCCTGCTGCGCATGAGCGGAGTTATCATTTCGGGCGGCAGACCAAACACCTGCGAGGCTGTGATAGTATGGATATCGTCTCCGTTTTTAAACGCCTGTATCATATTTTCGTCGCCCGATATATGCGCCAAAACTCGAAGCTCGATCTGCGAGTAGTCGGCGTCAACAAGCTCCCAACCCTCTTTGGCGCAGAAAAACTTTCTCATTTCGCGCCCGAGCTCGGTTCGCACGGGAATATTCTGCAAATTCGGCTCGGTAGAGCTGATTCTGCCTGTCCTCGTTTCGGTCTGGTTGAAGCTCGAATGGATCCTGCCGTCGTCTGCTATTACCTTTAGCAACCCCTCGCAATAGGTCGAGTTAAGCTTTGCGAGAGTGCGGTACTGCAAAACCATTTCGACGATCGGGTGCTCGTAGCGCAGGCTTTCAAGCACCTCGGCGTTTGTGCTGTAGCCGCTTTTCGTTTTCTTCTTTACGGGAAGCCCCAAATCCTCAAACAGCACCTTGCCGAGCTGCTTCGGGGAATTGATGTTGAATTTTCCTCCCGCGCTTTGATAGATTTCTTCCTCAAGCCGGGAGATCTGCTGAGACAGCATTGCGCCGTAATCGGCTATTCCCTGACGGTCAACGCCGAAGCCGATGTTCTCCATTTTAGCGAGAACGCCCGCAAGAGGTATCTCGATATCGTTGAGCAGGCTTTCCTGACCGTTCGCTTTTATCTCTCCGATAAGCTTTTCGCAGAGCCTGTCATACTTGGCGAGAGCGCGGTATGCCTTGTGCTCCTCGGCGCAGGCGGGAAGCTCAATCTGATTGGCGGCGCAAAGATTGTCGTCAGTGTAATCCTTTGAGGACGGCTCCAACAGATAAGCGGCAAGCTCAACGTCAAATTTGCCGCAATCAGGCTCGATACCGCGGCTGTCGGCATACGCGAACAGCGTTTTAAGGCTGCGCGTATATACGGTCATGCCGCTGTCGGTTATTATTTTTTCAAATATTTCCGGATCTGTCGAGGTGTAAATCACTCCGTCGCACATGACCGCAAAGGATTTCAATTCATTTTCGGAAATATCAAATTGCAGATACGCTTTTTTCTGTTCCTTTATTTTTTCAATCGGGATATCGTTCTCAACGACCTCAAGAGCCTCGGCATCGGAAACGCTTTCCTCGGCGGCAGGCTCACTGTCCAAGCCGAACTTGTCAATAAGCGAGAACAACTCCAGCCGCGCCATATATCGCGAGCAGGCAGCTCTGTCAGGTATTTCAACCTTATAATACTCAATGTCTGTGTTTATCGGGGCGTCCTTGACGATTTCACCCAGCATACGGCTGAGTATCGCGTTATCCCTTGAAGCAATAAGCTTTTTGCGAACGCCTTCCTTTATGTCAAGCTCGTCCAAATGGTCGTAAATATATTCTATGCCGTGATAGCGCTTTATCAAATCTCCCGCACCCTTGGGGCCTATGCCTGCCACGCCGGGGATATTGTCGGAGCTGTCGCCCTGGATAGCCTTGATTTCAATAAGCTCTTCGGGCGTTACGCCGTAATCCTCCATGATTTTTTCGGGAGTGTACAGAACGTCATCCCTGTTCGTGCAGAGATGAACATGGGTTTTGTCGCTCACAAGCTGTAAGCTGTCGCGGTCTCCCGTGGCTATTACACATTCGTCGCCGTTTTTCTCACAGGCTGCGGCAAACGTGCCTAAAATATCATCCGCCTCATAGCCCTCACAGGTCACGATTTTATATCCGAGAAGTCCCAAAAGCTCTTTCAGCGGAGGCATTTGAGAGGCGAGCTCGGGCGGCATACCCTTTCGAGTCGCCTTGTAGCCGCTGTAGGCTTTATGCCTGAATGTCGGCGCTTTCAAATCAAAGGCTATGGCTACCGCGTCGGGATTTTCTTCCTTTTCAATTTTTTTCAGCATGGTCAAAAAGCCGTAGATCGCTTGGGTAAACTGCCCCTCTTTATTCGTCAGCGGGCGTATACCGTAAAACGCGCGGTTGACAATACTGTTGCCGTCAACAACCAAAAGTCTCATAGCTTATACATCACCTCTTTGATAACGCCGTTCTTGTAATAGATACGCGGCACGCGCTTTCCCACAAGACAAACGACCTCGTAATTGATCGTGCCCGTATTCTTCGCGAGGATATCCGCTGTCGGCTCTCCCTTGTCCCCGGGGCCGAACACAAGAACCTCGTCGCCTATTTTCACATCGTCTATTTCGGTAACGTCTAACATCGTCTGATCCATGCAGATCCTTCCGACGATTTTCGCACGCCTGCCGTTCACAAGCATATAACCGTCCTGAGCGTTCATGCGCACAAAGCCGTCGGCGTAGCCTATCGGCACGGTAGCGATCTTCATGTCGTGCTCGGCGGTGAAGGTTCTGCCGTAGGAGATATCGGCGCCCTTTTTGAGAGTTTTAACATAGGCTACGGTGGTTTTAAGCGTCATGGCAGGCAGCAGATCGAGCTTGCCCGCAAGCTTCGGTGACGGAGCCAAGCCGTAAAGGATTATACCGGCCCGGACCATGTCGCTGTAGGTTTTTTCGTAGTCCTCGATCGCTCCGCTGTTCGAGCAGTGGGCGATCGGAATATTCAAGCCTGCCGATTCAAGAGCCTTCCGCACATAGGTAAAGTTTTTGTACTGCTTTTCGGTGAACTCTCTGCCCTCTGCGCTTTCATCGGAAACGCAGAAATGCGTGAACAGACCCTCGGGCTGCAAATTGGTGAGCGCGCAGGCTTCGAGGATCTCCCCGATAGAATCGTCGTCGCGTGGGAACTCCTGACACATGAACCCTATTCGGCTCATTCCCGTGTCGCATTTAATGTGTATTTTGCACACGCAGCCGTACTCGGCGCACTGTGCCGAAAGTGCCTTGGCGTAATCGAGCGAAAAGACCGCCTGAGAAATATTGTACTGCGCAAGCCGCTGAGCGTCGCGCACGGGCGTATAACCCAAAATCAGGATCGGCAGCTTCACCGCTCCCGACGTGCGGATCTCGATTCCCTCGTCTATATTTGAAACGGCAAAAAAGTCGGCTCCGAGCCGCTCGTATATGTGCGCCAGCTCAACCGCGCCGTGTCCGTAGCCGTCGGCTTTTATGACACAGCAGATCTTCGCCCTGTCTCCAATCTTGTTTTTTATCTCATTAAAGTTGTGCGTTATCGCGTCAAGCGAAATCTCCGCCCACGTTCTTCTTACAAAATCCATACGCCGCTCCTTCGGAAAGGTATTCATAGATAATTATATTATACTCTTATTTCTTCAGCAAATCAACATTTTGTAAAAGATTGGAAAAATTTTTTCGGTTTTGTATTGTTTTATTGTTAAATTCTCTTGATTTTCCGATTTTCTTTTGCTATTATATATAGGTGCGTTTTAACGCATTAAATTATTAAGGCAATAACGCCCAATTACGTGTGCAGGTTGTGCGGTGTTGCCTTAAACACAGGAGGAACATTATGAGTACAGACAAAATCATTACTTTGGTCGCGTTTGCGTTCTACATGGTTCTGATGATCCTCATCGGCGTGTTCTACTCAAAGAAAACCAAAAATAATGAAGACTATTTTCTGGGCGGCAGAAATTTAGGCGGCTGGACGGCGGCTCTTTCGGCTCAGGCGAGCGACATGAGCGGCTGGCTCCTTATGGGCTTGCCGGGCGCAGTTTACCTTGCGGGCACAGGCGAGGTTTGGATTGCCATCGGTTTGCTTATCGGTACGATCCTAAACTGGTATCTCGTTTCGTCGCGTCTCAGAAAATACACTATCGTGGCGGGCAACTCGCTCACCATCCCCAGCTTTTTCCAGAACCGTTACCGTGACAACAAGGGCGTTATCAAAATCGTCTCCGCTGTTATTATCGCGGTATTCTTTGCGGTTTACACCGCTTCGGCGTTCAGCTCGGGCGCAAAGCTCTTCTCGGTGCTTTTCGGCGACAGCATCAACAACGCCTACACAGTCGGCCTTATCATCGCGGCTGTCGTTATCCTCATTTACACCCTGCTCGGCGGCTTCAAGGCTGTTTGCACCACCGACTTCATTCAGGGTATGCTTATGCTCGTGGCTATTCTGGCGGTGCCGATCGTCGCCTATATGCTTATGACATGGGACAACGGATTTTCCACAGCGCTTCAGAGCAAGGGCGTTGCAACCCCCGAAAACTACCTCAACTTCCTTAAAAACGATGACGGCACAAACGTTTCGGCGGTTTCTATCATCTCCAACCTCGCTTGGGGTCTCGGCTACTTCGGTATGCCTCACATCATCATCCGCTTTATGGCTATCAAGAATGAAACCGAGGTTAAAAAGTCAAGAAAAATCGCTATCGTTTGGGTCATCCTTTCTCTCGCTGCCGCCTGCTTTGTCGGTATTGTCGCGAGAGGCTTCCTCACAGATCAGCTCGACGGAACCAACAGCGAAACAGCGTTTATCCGTCTTATCCAGCAGGTATTCTCCGGCAACGGCCTGCTCGTGTTCATCGGCGGCATTTTCCTCTGCGGTATTCTCGCAGCTATCATGTCCACAGCCGACAGCCAGCTTCTCGTTACATCTTCCGCTATTTCGGAGGATATCTTTAAGGGCGTTATCAAGAAGGACGCCTCCGAAAAGAAAGCTCTCATGGTCGGCAGGATCGCGGTTCTCGTTGTCGCGGTAATCGCGTTTGTTATCGCACTTGACCCCAATTCGAGCATTATGGATCTCGTTTCCGACGCTTGGGCAGGCTTCGGCTCTGCGTTCGGTCCCGTTGTTCTGCTTGCGCTGTTCTGGAAGCGTTCAACACTTGCAGGCGCCGTTGCGGGCATGGCTACCGGCGCAGTCACCGTTATCGTATGGGACTATCTGCCCCTCGTAAACGGAGAAACGATCTACGCGGCCACAGGTCTTTACTCCCTCGTGATCGGCTTTGCGCTCGCACTCGTTGTAAACGTGGTGGTATCGCTCATCAGCAAAAAGCCCTCTAAAGAAATGATCGACGAGTTTGAATCCATCAAGTCGGTTGAAATTTAATAACGTTATATACACAGAATAACTCAACCTCCCCTGCTTATCCCGCAAAGGACAGGCAGGGGAGTTTTTGTGTGCAGCCGTATAATAATTCTTGAATTTTCGCCGCATTTATGTTATAATACAATTGGAAGGTGATGCGGAAATGTCGAGCGAGGAAATCAAACAAATCGTTATGAGCTTGCGCCCGATCGACGACGATTTTATGAATGTCATCTTCAAGGACAACAAGCCGCTGGTCGAATTTGTTTTGAGAGTGATTCTCGACAAGGACGACCTAACTGTTGAAGAAAGCAAAACTCAGCAGAGCACGGATTTCTTCGGCTCACGCAACGTGACCTTTGATATTTTTGCAAAAGACAGCTCAGGCAAAAGCTATAATATCGAGGTTCAGCGCGCCGATTCGGGGGCAGTCGCACAGAGGGCAAGGTTTCATTCCGCCGCTCTCGACGTAAACTCTCTTCCGAGCGGAACGCCGTTTGTAAAGCTTCCCGATTCATATGTGATTTTTATTACGGAAAACGATGTGCTGAAAGGCAGCAAACCGTTATATCATATTGAGAGAAGCATAATAGAGATATCCGAGCTGTTCAGCGACGGAGCACATATTATTTATGTGAACGGAGCGTATCAAAACATAGAGACCGCAATCGGAAAGCTCATACACGACTTCAAGTGCAAAAATGCCGGAGAAATGCTGTGCGAGCCGATGGCGGAAGTAACCTACAAATACAAAAACACCGATGAAGGAGTTGATTATATGTGCAAGGCTGTTGAAGAATACGGATTAAAGCAGCTGAACAAAGGCCGGCAGGAAGGTCGTTTGGAAGGTCGTTTGGAAGGTCGGCAGGAAGGCAGAATGGAAGGCATATTGGAATCGGTGATAAAGTTTATCAAAAAGGGTAAGCTTTCCTATGAGGAAATTGCCGATAATTTTGATATGCCCGTCGAAGAGGTTCGCAAGCTCGCGGCGCAGACAAACTAAATTTAAATTCCAACTCCCCTGCTTATCCCGCGAAGGACAGGCAGGGGAGTTTTGTCAGTAAAGCTGCATATTATCATAAATAATCACGAAAAATCCGCGCCGTAGGAAAGATCAATATAAACAGAGGAATCACAACCGAGAACCTCTTAAATTCCCTGCCGCGCATAATCACGACATTGAATTTTAGAGTCTCCCTTAAACAAAAAAGCTGCCTGAGATAAAGCGGCAGCTCTTTTGAATTTTTGCATTATTATTTTATTTCTTCGCAAACGGGTTGGGGATGTTGCCCAAGAAGCCTTTTGACTGCTTGATGATATCCTTAGCCTGAGATTTGTCCATACCGAACTTGGCGTTGAGCTCGTCGGCGATTTTGTCCTCGTCGCCGCCGCTCATAACGATTTCGGCTATCTTGCCGATATCGTCCATGCTAAAGCCCATTTTAGTCAAAAAAGAAAAATCCATTGTTGTTCCTCCTTGTGTTATTTAGCCCGTTCAACCAACACGCAGGTCACATTGTCATTGCCGCCGTGGTTAAGCGCGGCTCTGACAAGCTCCATTGTGGGGTTATCGGGATTGTTTACCATTATTTCCTGAATTTCATCCTTTGTCAGCTCGTCATACAGACCGTCGCTGCACAGCAGAAGCTTGTCGTGCTTTTTGATCACCACAGGCTCATAAAACAGCGGAGACACGCCCTGGCGGTAGTAATCAACACCGAGAAACGCAGTCAGCTTGTGGCTATCGGTGCTTTGCTCCGCCTCTTCGAGCGTGTAGATGTTCGCCTCATACTTCTTCATGGCAAGCGTCTGATCTTTGGATATCTGCGACAGAGAACCGTCGCGCAGCAAATATATCCTGCTGTCACCGAGCGAGAACGGATAAATAACTCCGTTTCTTATTACGGCAGCCGCAACGGTGCTGCCTCCCGTGCGGCACTTGTTCTCCTCCAAAAAATTGCGGATCTCATCGTTGGCGCTCTGAATAAACACGCTGACCAACTCATCCATCGGCTTGTCGGGAGAATCCTTGAGCGTGCTGTACAGCCCCTTTGCTATCTGGGACGAAATGAACGAGGCGTACTCGCCCTTTGACTCGCCCCCCATTCCGTCAAAAACGGCGGCAAGAACAGGCGCCTGATGCTCGGACTCAAAGCTGACATTTTTGTATTCAAGTTTTTTCGACACGCTGTTAATTGTGAAATTGTCTTCATTATTGTTGCGAACCAGTCCCTTGTGGGTAGTCAGAAAAACCTTGTACCGCTCAGCCGACGCAACAGCTTTTTTCTCATTTTGTTCCATATAAGTTACCGATCAAGAATCTCTGTTTTTAATTTTGAGTGCAACTATGCTTACTGCTATATTGAAAGCGGTGATCAAAATACAAGCGCCCCACGCCGCAAGCAGACGGATAACCTCGGGCTTGTAAAAATCGCTTGCCATCGGGTTAGAAATATTTATCATCTGTGTTTCGGGCATTGACGCGAGCGTCTGCTGAACGCCCGTCGGGATCGCATTAAGGTCAGCCTCACAGCCGAATGCGGACATTCCCCACTTGCTCAGCGTGAGATATGAAAATGCTTCGGAAAAACCCGAAAGAGTGAACAGCACGCCGCTCATAACAAGCTGAATAATAAGCACGAACGGCATGATAGTCATGGCGGTAGTGGGCGTGCCGGAAATAGAGGAAATCATAAGTCCCAGCACAGCGGCTCCGAAGGTTAGCAGATAAATAGTGATGAAGTTCTCGACATAAGCCGAAATAAGCAGATGAGGCGACTTCTCAAAATGCATGAAAATACAGCAGATAACAAATATAACTATCGTCTGAGCCAGACAAAGCAGAGCCTGCCACAGCACATGGGCAAAAACATACGAGGACATTTTCATACCCTGACGGTACTCGGCGCGGATTATCTCATGCTCCTTGCAAATGCTCTGTATAGAGTTGAATATACCTATCCAGATGCAGGCCGACGCGAGTGTGAAAAAGCCCGAATTTGTACAATCAAAGTTTGCGAACATATCGGGTCCCGTGATCAGCGCGACGATTGATGAAATTATCGCGGCAAAAACCAGATATTTCCACGAGTTTTCGCGGAGAGCTATTCTTGACAGCTTTTTAAAATATACGTGCGTCTGCACGGCGAAAGAGGTATCATTCATATACAGGTCTCCTTTGTGCCGAGTAATACTTCTCAATATAATAATCGGCTCTGCCCTTGCCGCCCTCATAAGGCGGATTGATTTCTATCATAATATCCTGAAGCTTATTGACGCCGAAATGCTCCTTAGCCTCGTCAACATCTCCGAAGAACGCCAAGTGTCCCGCGTTGTCCTTTGAGCTTTTGGCAAGAACCAAAACCTTAGTGAACAGCGAACGACCCGTATCAACATCTATGGCGTCATCGGGCTCGTGCGAAATAACCATTACGATCTTGTCGTTGGTGGCGATCTCCTTAAGGATCTCCATTTGCTGGGTACGCGAGGCGGCGTCAAGTCCCGAATCGGGCTCGTCGCAGATAAACACCTTCTGGAAGCCAACAAGCTGACAGGCGACTGCGACCTTCTTTTTTTGTCCGCCGCTGAGCTGTTTGATAAGATGGTTTTCAAGGTTCTTGATGCCGACCTTTTGCATAATATCGTCGATTCGTCTCTGCTTTTCTTCCTTCGAGTAGTTTTTGCGGTCGAGCTTGATGTCTGCTATATCCATCAAAGTGTTTTTGACCGTGTCGTTGACCCTGAGAGTCAAAAACTGCGGCACAAGACCGATCTGCGACTTCATGCTCTTGAAGTTCTCATAAAGGTTCTGACCGTTCAGAATAATGCGTCCGTCTGCCTTGCCGTCGCCGAGAATGGCTTTGACAAGCGTTGTTTTGCCGGCGCCCGAGCCGCCGAGTATCAGCACGAAATCTCCGCTGTCAACCTGGAAACGGATATCGCGCAGCAGGGTTTTCCTGCCGAAGTCAACCGTCTTTTTATCTATGCGCACGACAAGATTTCCCGTGCTCTCTCTCGGATTGTTAAAAATCAGCGTGTTGCCGATTATGATAATAGTGGTGTTTGCAAGCTTTATAACGTCATGGTCGCATACATGGCAGCTTCCGTTGACCTCCTTGCCGTTGACGCTTACACCGTTCTGGCTGTTGTTGTCATACAAAGTCCAACCGTTGTTGCTGCGGCTGAGAATGGCGTGCTCGCGCGAGGCTGCGAGGTCTGTCAGACGGATCACGTTGTTCTCGCCTCTGCCGATCGTTATATTCACAAGCCTGCTCGCATTAAACAGCCTCCAAGACTCATCATAGCGCAAGCTGGTACAAAAAATCATAAGAACCGCTTCCGGGTGAGGCTGATTAAGCGTTTTACGGTCAACACGGATAATATCTCCGTCCGTCAGACGGCAGGCGCGCGAGCCGCGTTCGTTATACCGTTCAAGCTTCACGCCGTTTATGTAGGTACCGTTTAGGCTGTTGTTGTCTATATAATAATAAACGCCCTCGCTGTCGTCGTACACAAACTCGCCGTGGCGTCTGCCAACGATCGCGGACTGTACGGTGATATCGCACATGGGACCCTTGTAAATCCGCCCGAAGGTCATATCGCCCTTGAGCGGAACCACCCTTGGCTGACAACGATAATCCACAATAAGCAGTGTCGCGGGGAGCGTCGGAGCCGGATGGTAATACATTGTTTTTTGCAGTTCCATTTTTTAACCCCTATTGTTCTTAGTCATTACTCCTTTTATTGTACACTGTGCAAATAAACATGTCAAGTTTTTTGACGCAATCATTTTGTGTTTGTTTTCACCAAATAAATTTTCCCCGAACGCTGCCGCTGTTATTGACACTTTATTATTTCTGTATTATTATTAAAGAAATCTTGATTAATTCGGGTGCGTAATACTATTTTTAATTAAAACGATAAAACGATTTAAAACAGATGTCAGCAGAAAAAATTCGCATAACAAGGCGGATGAAGCAGGAAGGCTGTCGCCTTCCGAGGACGACAACGCGGTTATGCGGAATTTTATGCGACAGATGTTAAAGGGGTTTTATTTGATAATAGTATAAATCGCGCCGCCGAATTTTTTGGCACTCAATTTTTTGGCACTCATACGAAAAATATGCGAGCGAGATGCGTGCCCAATCGTTAGGCGTGAATTATTCAAGAGTTCCTTAAAGGAAAGGAGTTTTTAAGAATTATGGATTGTATTATAGAAACCAAAGATCTTGTAAAGCGTTACGGGCATACTAACGCCGTTGACAATGTTTCGATCCACGTCAAAAAAGGTGCGATCTACGGCTTGATCGGCAAAAACGGCGCGGGCAAGACCACGCTGATGAAGCTGCTTTTGGGGCTTGCGCGCTCCAACTCGGGTGAGATATCGCTCTTCGGCAGCAATTCCGACCTCGACGAAAAACGGAGAGGCATAGGCTCGCTCATCGAGGAGCCTGCGCTTTACAAAAGCGAAACCGCGCTTGAAAACCTGCGCCGCTTCGCCATTCTGGTTCCCACTCCCGAGGAAGAGCTTCACAAGCTGCTTGAGCTTGTGGGCTTGCAGGACGCGGGAAACAAAAAGACAGGCAAGTTTTCTTTGGGAATGCGCCAAAGGCTCGGCATAGCGATTGCGCTGCTCGGCAAGCCTCAGCTCTTGGTTCTCGACGAGCCTATCAACGGACTCGACCCCGCGGGCATAAAGGAGATCCGCGATATCATTCTTGAACTGAATTCAAGGGGCATCACGTTTTTGATTTCAAGCCATTTGCTGGACGAGCTCGGCAAGATCGCCACGGTCTACGGAATCATGGCTGACGGAAAGCTTACGGAAGAAATTTCCTCAGAAGAATTAAGCGAAAGGTGCCGCACTTTTCTCAGCATAAAAACCGACGATCCCGAAAAAGCGGTGCAGGCTCTTCTTGATTGGCAGCCCGAGCTGAGCGTGGAGACAGACGGAAGCTCGGTACACATCACCTCCGAGGTCGAGGACACTTCCGAGATAATCATCGCGCTTGTAAACGCCGGGGTGCGGGTATATGAAATGAGAAACGAGAGCATCGGGCTTGAGGACTTCTTTATTGAAAGGTTGGGATAAAATGAGAAATCTGCTTATTTTTAACTTTCGCAAGCTGTGCCGTCAAAAAAGCTTTTACATCTGCGTCGGAATAATGCTTGTTATGATCCTTATCACGGCGTCCATGTACAAGGCGCTTGAAGCTATGTTCAGCGGCACTAATTTAAACATGAATGCAGGCTCGACAACTCAGCTTTTAGGCGCCATGATGAGCGGCACGAGCTTTGCGCTGTCGGGCTTGGTAAACAGCAGTTTTATAATGATTTTCGGCATTATCACGGCGCTTGCCGTGTGCGACGATTTTGAGCAGCACACCGTCAAAACAATTTTCGGCAGAGGCTACTCCCGCATCAAATATTACTTTTCAAAGCTTGCAGCGACCTTAACCTCCGCTACCGTGGCTTTTGTGCTTATCACAGCCTGCTCCTTCGGTCTGGGCGCGGCGTTTTTCGGGCTGAAAAATGTCGAGTTCGGAAAGATAGCTTCGCTCATCGGAGTGCAGTACGTCGCCGCGCTTGCCGCCGCTTCACTTGTGTTTATGCTCAGCTTCCTTTTGAAAAAAACGGGGCTTTCGATCGCCGCCGTTATCATAATCCCCTCGGTGCTCGATCTGATAATGACTCTCCTCGACTATATGCTGAATCTAAAAGATATGCACATCACCGATTTCTGGCTGACAACCATTTTCACCGATTTGTCAAACGTTTCGGTCGGAACAGACAGAATCCTCTCCTGTCTGTTCATCTCTCTCGGATATATCGCGGTGTTCGTTTCTCTGGGCGCTGTATTCGCAAGAAAAACAGAGGTGTAATGCTGTAAAAATTCCTCCGTCACGCAACAGAACCATGCAACGGAGCCTCGCAACAGAACCTCGCAACGGAACCTCGCAACGGAATCTCGCAACGGAACCTCGAAATGGAATCGGCTGAAAAAAATGTTTTTCGCAGTGTGCACCGAGGGCGTTATACCATAGCGGATGAGTATTTTCCAAGCGGAGATGAGTATTTTTCAAAGCGGATGAATATTTTTCCGAATAAAAAATTAATCACCGAATCGAGTAGGAGGCTGCCCATTAATTGAGCAGCCGACCTCTCACACCACCGTGCGTACCGTTCGGTACACGGCGGTTCAATCATAA
>JBGUPW010000173.1:0-17037 GCA_045130495.1 Ruminococcus sp.
TTTCAACTGCGCAAATAAATTATCGTAGTTGATTTCAAGCCACGTTTCCGAACCCTCCGCAGTCATGTTGTCATATCCGGGCTTGAAGTGCTCCTTCTGCAGTTCCTGAGAAATTCCAATCAAACGCTCTTTGTCAAACAGTATTTCAAATTTTTCTTTCATAGCTTCATCACCTGCCGCCTTTATTTTATCATAAATAGCGAATGCAAGTCAAGAATTTAGTTGATCTATGATGTGAATTTTTATTTTACCGATAATCTAACAATTAATCCGGTAGAAAACACTAATTGATAACTAATATCAGCGAACAAAAGCGAGTCTTTTTTTGAAAAATTAGCTTGACAAATCTATATCTATGGAATATAATAAAAACACAACACACAATGTTGTTCTTTACCTTTCCCATAGGGGATTGATACGGTGTCTTTCTAAAGCCGTCGACATAGACGACTTCTCCCTTTACCTTTCCCATAGGGGATTGATACCTTTACTTATTCGCTCTTTTGATGATAGGGCACATGTCTTTACCTTTCCCATAGGGGATTGATACCCAATTCCTTATAGATAAGATAATATCTTGTTTTGCGTCCTTTACCTTTCCCATAGGGGATTGATACACGTCTATCCCTGCGATGCCAAGCGATGCGTTACCGGCTTTACCTTTCCCATAGGGGATTGAACGCAAAAACGCCCCACCACAATGAACGATTTGCTCATTGTGGTGGGGCGTTGCTTTGTTTAATTATGCTTGATCAGGAACTACAAAAAAGACAGGCTCTCTTTTCTTTGACATAAACTTAAACGTCACACTTATGGTTTCGTGTTCCTCTATTGCCTTTTGAATATTGTTTTTTATTCTCTTGGGTAAAAATCTTAATTTGATTTTTGCGTTTTCGCCACATACAGTCACATCAACCAATTTTTCACCGTTTTCTTCGTGTACGCCGATTATTTCAGCTTCATAAGGCTTTTCCTTATCATAGAACACTCTCGGCTTCCTTTTGCCGTTGCCTGTAGAACGCTTTTTGTTTTTATCGGGCACAGTTTCAATCTTTCCATGAAGCGCATATAGACGCAAGGCGTCAATATCAGACGAAAGAACAGGAAGTATTCTGCCAAAGGTATTATTTGTCTTTCGATTCCCTGTAAACCACTGGTGACCCGCTGAAAGATTCTCGCTTGTCTCTTTTTCGTCCTTCGGTTCACGCTCGGCAATCGGATAGGAGATAGGAATTATTTCGCTTTTTATTCCGTTATTCTCATGAACAGTCAGTGAATAGTTGGTAATTGTTTTGAAATCGCTCAAGGCTTTCAGATCGAAATGATCTTCGATGTCAAACTCCTTCATATATTCATCGTACTGCTTTTCTTCAACCGAATATGCGAAACTTGTCACATCAAACTTTCTGAAACATATGTTGTCCACGGTGATTTTGACGCTGCCGTATCCGACAGGCTTTCCCATGCCGATTTTGTGCATTTGTTTACTGTCAGATTGATTATCTCCGATTGTCAGCATCCAGAGCAGCTGCTGCAGCTGCTCTTCTTTTATTCTGTCAAAATAAAGCTTGAAGGTAAACAGGCTACCGGATTCTGCGACCTTTGTTTCAATCTGACGAGGTCCGAGAATGTCCGCTTCCTTGGGGAGTCCGTGAAAATAGAACTTTCTGCCTCTTAGCTCAACGCCATCACTATCATAATCCCATACAGTTACTTTTTCCGTTTTATCTCCGCATGTAGAATAAAACTCCGGAGAAGAAAGCTTTGGAGAAGAAAGCTCAGGCAAGATAACATATCTGTCGGAAATATTAACAGAACTGCGTTCCTTTTCTGTTGCGTCAGTAAAGCGCAGTCTTGAAGCCAACGGGTTTTTATCACCTAAAGAACCGAACAAGGAGCATGCCGGGCAGTAGCCTTTCTTGCCATCACATGGTGTGTGGTTATCTAACAAAGAAGGGACGGTATTCTCAAACGCAACTCGCCCTGTTTGCGCAGGAGAAAGGTATACCAGCAGATTTACATCATCTTTTTCATAGAAAACAGGAACCATAATATCAGAGCTTTCCGCATTTTTCATATGACGCAAATCTTCCTGAT
Source organism: Ruminococcus sp. (assembly GCA_045130495.1). GTDB lineage: Bacteria > Bacillota > Clostridia > Oscillospirales > Acutalibacteraceae > Ruminococcoides. The sequence goes on from JBGUPW010000173.1 coordinate 2,098, forward strand.
AACAACGAATAATTTTCCTCAGTTTCTCGGCATCTTCCGTCTCTACTTTTTTGATTCCCTCGTAATATGTTTCAAAAATCTGAATCAGTTTATCAATATCATCATCTCCGCAGATTGCCCCTGATGAAACTTTTTCATATTTTTGATTCCTGTTAATAAAAAAGAAGGTCTTGTTTATAGTGGGTTTTTCGTCAAGCTTGAACCACTTTCTTGCGCAATCACAGTGAACACCGTTTTCCCACTCTCTTAGCTTTTTCTTTCCCTGCCGGTATTTGGCGCTATAGATTATCCATTTTCCTCTTTCTTTCATCAAAATACCGGGTGCTCTTTGATTATTGGGTTTAGACATACGTTTTGAAAGCAGATTAGAATTGATAACCGAAAAACAGCTTTCTGTCACCGCTTCGTATGCGGCTCGGATACAGCCGCGCAGTTCGCTTCCGGGAATGATCGGATTGTTTTCCGCTGAAAAAAAGCTGAAGCTTTGTAAATCCGGGTTTTGAGCAATATCGGGTAGCGCCAGCATATCCTCAACACGGAGTGTGCAAGTGATATAACCCGTCAAGTTTCCTTTTTCTACCGAGTCGCGTTTAACCTTTTTCGTAGTTGATACAAAATTATAAGGGTTAATAAACGGTCTTGTTTTATCTTCATTCCATATTACTTTGTCCGCCATCAAACCAACTCCTTATCCGTAAACTCAACCAAACGCCAGTCGCATTTTTGAGCGATACCCTCATCTGTGAACCGATAATAATACCGTACTTTTAACATGGTCATATTCTTTGCATCATCAGGCAAATGATATTGTCCTCCGCCGGTTGCTTGCTTTTTTGCTCCATCCTCAAATATCTTAGTCGTGTCAATATCAAGATACTGCGATTCTTCATAATTACCGTCAAACTGATCCTCATTATCCGCATTTATTTCACGGAATTTAAAAGGCTTCCCAAGCAAATCGCGATAAGCGCGAAACTCACCGTTTTTATCAAACGCACGAAGTTCCAGCAGCTTTTCAGGTTCAGTAATTTCCGATACAAAATCAGCGTGATCTGAGAAAAAAGCAAGCATATATCTATAACTTATTTCGTTCAAACGCATCATAAGTTCATTTTCAGTCACGTTTCATCGCCTCCTTTGCAAATCCCGCGATATCAGCCTTTTCTCCCGTAATGAAATCCGTAAGGTTATTATCGTTGAGCTTTATGTCTGTGATTCCGAACAATCCTCTTCCAATCGAGGACAATCCGCCCACAGTTAAAAAGCCATGGTGTAAATCAGCCAGACAAACGCCGATTGCAGAAATAAGTCTTTCGTTGTACGGAACAGTTATGGTTAAAGACGTTTCTCCGTAGTAATAGGTGCGTTCGGTATAAAGCGCGCCGCTTTTTGTCGCACCGGAGAATCTGTCGATAGAATTTCTTGTGACGTCTTTCGGCGTTCCTCCTGAGATGATACTCTCCGAAAACCGGATTTGTGATTTTTGGGATTTTGCTGTTGTTTCGTTGACTTCTCCAAAATAATCAGTTATTTCTTCACCGGTAAGTATTTGCGCGCATCTATCACGAAACGCTCCTGCCCACGAGGAACCCGGTATTACGGGAGAATAGTTGCTCCGGGTTTTCAGGGAAAGTGTTTTGTAGTCAGGCATGTCGATATCGGTGGAATACTCCCTGATGGATAATCCGCCGAGAGAGCGAAGTCCGATCTGAATAACAGCTGTATCACTGAACGTATTTTTGAGGCTCAGCGGTTGAAGCGACGCCCATTCCGATTCCTCAAACATCTTAAAATCAAGCCAGTTATCAACATCCTTAAACACGCGCTTTTTCACTGAAAGGGTTACTCGTCCGAAGCCACGGGTCGTTTTTGAACCTAAGACAATTGCACCGTTGTTTAACGCAGCAAAAGCTGCTTCCAAAACGTTTTCATAAGTGCAGTCCAAAAGTTCGCAGTAGGATACAAACTCCGCGCCTGTTTCTACCACCTGACAATCGAATTTTGCACCTTTAACCGCGACTTTTTCTTCCAGTTTTACAAAATCTCGGTTGGTAATATAATCCTTGTCGCCTTTTGTACATCGAGCATCATACACTCGAATTTTAGAAGGAATTGTTTTATCTCCTTCCTTTTCAGCTATCTCTCCAAACAGTTCAACTGCAGTGTCCCCGCCAACAAAAGCTCTCAACACTCCCGCAATACTTGTGGCGGGAATAACAGGATTCCCGTTACCGTCAACAAATACGTCGTGATCAGTGTTTTCACTTTCTCCTGATCCAACAGACAAAGGAGAGGCAAGTCTGATGATTAACTGATAATATACTCTTTCGAACTTACTCATTCTGCCTTCTCTCCCTTCCTGAGAATGTATTTGCAGATGGTCAAACAATCAATCAAATACTGTTTGATCTGCTCCCACTCGTTAGCTTCACCGACTTCCGAAGCAGTTGTCTCGGAGCTAAAATGCTTTTGCGCGATTTGTCGGAAACTGTCTTTTTTTATGTTCTCCAAACGTTTGTCGAAATTGTCAGTATCGCTTGCTTCCTTGCACATCAGCAAAATTCGACCGATTTGAGAAGAATTCAGGAAGTCATCGCCCGACGCAAAGATATCCTGTGCTTTTTTGACAGCAAGATCAAGCAGCTCGTCACGCTGTCTGCGTTTTTCAATCAGTGCAAGAATATCGCACCTCGTTTTTTCACCGTTGCTTGTTTTTGATTCGTTTACTGTGTATGAATCTGCATTTTCTATAACCGTTATTATGCCGAAGCCTTCGTTTTGTTTTTCGCCAATTAGTTTTTGCTTTGGCAATTCAGTATCCGCATTTACCCTTGCTATTACAGCACTGCCTGCCGCAAACGCGGTAATCTGCGGCTTTTTGAGATTCCATTTAGCGTTATATCCGGAGATGATTTTTACAGCCATTGAAGTCTTATCTGTAACAGCAGAGTCTTCTTCCTCAAAAATCAAATTATCATTTTTCAGAGTATTTAGTAATGCGGAAGAGTCTGCCGTAAAAACGCCGTTTTCATTGGTAAGAATAACATCGCTTTGCAGTATAAAGGCAATAACGGAACCCTGCTTTGCGGTAAAAACACTGCTTTCCGCTTTAGTCACTGGTGCATCAACGATTCTGCATGCCGCATACTGCGCAGTTTTGCTTCGTCCTATGTACAAAACACCGTTGCCGAACAGAGGATAAATCTCTTTTAAGTATTTGCCCTTCGCTGTAATTGTTCCGCTGAAATACTGTCTGGCGCAGATACAGTACTGCATATACAGACCGCCGTCCACACCATTGATGTTGTTGTGGTAGACTATTTTGCGTTCGGGTTCTCTGTATCCGTAGTCTTTATTGATATATCCCTTTTTCAAAGGCTTGTATTGCTTTGGCGGCTCGTTATTATCACAGCTTTCGCTTTTGACGCCGATGGTGTTTTTTATGCCCTTATCCTCTTCTTCTGTTGCAGCTTTGATTTTTGCAAGAAATTTCGGCGCAGGATAAAAGGCATGTCCTTCGGAATCAGAAATATAGAGGTTGCTGAATCTCACATTTTCCGACAAGAATAAATCTTCAAAGTTTTCTCCCTTATACCTTGCGGCAAGTGCGCCCAACACAGATGTTCCGGGAATGTAATCCATCGAATGAGATGAGTCGGAAGAAGGAAGCATCAAGTCGCCGTCAAGGAAGATTTGATAACGCATCTCATATTCAGTTTCATCTTCGAATGCTTGCTCCTTTAACTTAAACTTGTCCGTCATATCAGTCAAGCTGCATTCCACCGCTCCAAGACCGCGGTTTCTGTGATAGCCGATGTTTCTTAAAGCCTTACAGGTTTTTTTGATTTCATTTTCATATTCATCGTCAAATTCGATTGGCGCGTAAAAACACATAGGATTGTCGCTGTTCGGATAATCCTTGTTTACCACTCGAATAAAACGAAGTGAACCATCTTTTGCTGTATTGGTTTCGCTGTCAATTGATGTTTCTTGCCTTGTGTAGCAAAACAAATCCGTTACTTCGTTGTGAAGAACATCGTTTGCCCGGATCGCCGTTACTGTCTCGGTATAGTTTTCAATCACAGCGTTCCCGATTCTTAAAGAACCCGATTCGCCTTTTCCGCTAACGCCAAATATTTCATTTATGCTTTGAACACCAATCATTTCGGCCGCCTCGCGCATACAGCCCTTTAATCTGCGTGAAGGAATAATCGGCAAGCCAAAATCGTCCAGAGCGGTATCCAAATCAAGAATCGCCGCGTAGTGCTTGCCTACACCTGCGCACAAGTCGGATTTCAACTCAATTTTCATCAGTTTTCGCATCAGAATCATCCTCCCTTCCAAACCATAAATCATAGAATTCGGACATATCATAGATAATCTTCATTTCGCTTTCAGCTGATGTTTTGTCTGTTTTGAGAGTTTCTTTGCCTTTCAGATAACTGTTGACGCGCTCAGCTTCAAATAAGTATTTAGCTAACCCAAGCTGAGCAGCTTCTCCAAGTGCTTTGACATTACTTCTGCCTGCTTTTTGCAAAATCGGGATATATTTTCCAAAATCCGATTTTGATTTTTCAAAGCTGTACGGTCTTGAAGTAATACTCTGCTCGCGATTTCTCAGCGTTTCAAAATCCGTTGTGATACCGCCATGGCAATAATAAAAATCAAAGTAATTGCCGTTATCTTTATGTGCCAGCTTTTTCGCGCTCTCGCAAGCTGCCTCAGCAATCTCGTAAGCAACCGTAAACGGTGATTTTGCGTGAAATACGGCGATTCCGGCGCAAGCGTAGTTTTTTTCGTCTTCGGGCAAATCCTTGTTTGATTCGATAAGCGAATCGAAATAAACTTCTACTAATTTAAGCGCAATCCTCGCATCGCAGATAATGGTGATTTCATCACCGCCACCGATAACCTGACGAAAACCCTTGTTCTCCGAACTGCCAACAACCTCTCTCATTTTTCCGATGGGATTGGCGACAAAAACTCGGTTGACATTTTCAGAAAACGACCTGAGTTTCTTCACGCCTCTGTTATAATCAGAATCGGCACATTTCATCAACTTTTTGCCCATTGAGTTGCCATCGATATAAATAACCGCCGTTAATCCATCAAGATTATCCAAATCGTCTTCTTTGTTTTTTGCGTGAACATGATACGCTTTCTCTTTGCAGTAACGGTCAGCCGACAAAGAAATCTCATCGCCTAAATAACTGCTCTTGTGTACTACAGGTAAAAATGTCATCGGATCTACCTGCGTCATCGGTGTCACAGCCGTCAAATCATAAGCTGGATGAAGATTCTTGTTAATTCGGTTTTTCCGATAAAGATTACTTCTGTCTTTCTTAAAATCGCCTGTAAACGGAACGCAGCAGGCAATCACGCGAAGAGTCGGAACCTTTTCTACGAGATAAGTGGACACGATGCGATTAAAACCACGATACACTTCCTCTCTTTGAAAAAGAATCATCAGGTTTCCGCCGCCGTCATACAACACCTGACCATCGGCGTTAAAGTGATCGATGTTAAATTCGGTTTCAACATCATAAACGATGTTGTACTTGCGGTTTGCCTGCTCAACAAATTTTCTATACAGCTTTGCCAGCAGTGCCGAAGCTCCGGAAATTTCCTTGATTTTGTTTGTTCGATAGATGAACTCTTGTTTAGAGGCAAAATCATATAGTGCCAATACTTTTTGTTCCATTATATTCCTCCTTTTTCTTCACTGTATTGAATGAAGCTTGTTGTTGTGTAATACTCTTATAAAGCCAAAACCCTCCGGGTTTTTAGCACCCATTCCGGTGTTATAAAGTAATTCAAGACTTTTTGGGGTTCCTTTTACCTCAAAGACACCATGATATCCTGTTAGCCAAGTCGACTTATAACGTGTAACGACCTTTTTGAATGAGGAACCCGTTGGGCGGATTTGTATGTGTTCAGAAGGAATATTGAAGATCGCTTCATATTTTCTTTCAAAGTTATTGCAGATTCCGATATAGAATTCCTCTTCCTCGGGCGTAAAATATCTGGTCTTTCCTTGATTTTCGCTTTGATAGACAAGCACCGGAGATTCCGTGCGAAAAATCACTGAGGGATGGTTGATATGTCGATTTGTGATAGAAGCGTTTGTGACAGTCAGGTAAGTATCGAAGAGCTTTAACTGCGGACGTATTTCAAGCGCTCTTTGTAAATCATCGCAAAACGCGAATACAGGGCTTCTGACTTCCAGTGATACGCTGTTTTCAAATAGAATTTTGTTTTCGCTGACAGTATATTTCCCTTTAAGGGAACCGAAAGAAAACGCCTTAAATTTTCTTGTATCGCCAAATCCAATATCATGCCAGAAATCGGAACAGTCAATTTCAGAAAGCTTGGAGTAAATCGAACTTTGAACCTGATATTGATAATTGAAGGGTACGCATAATGGACGATCGGGTTGTAATTGTAAAAAAATCTGCATTAGTCTCACCGCCTATATTATTATAGAACTAATTATTTCAAAAATCAACAGACTTTCTCCCATTTTTGGTCGATTTCGCAAGCCGGGTCGTTATGGTTTTACTGTTTGTATCCACCGCATCGATCATATGCCGCAGAATTTCCTGAAAACTGCCTGCTGTGATATCTTGGATTCTCTTAATATTCGGAAAAACATCAATCGCTTTATTTGTAGTACCGCCTACACAAAGGAAGTATAACTCAAATACTTCGCTGTATGCCTCAACAACACCCCTGTTTAGTGACAGATTTTCAGTGTATCCATCCGTGATAATAAGAAGAGCAGGTTTCTCACACCCCCTTTCGTTTTTCACCTGCTCCTCGTCTATTTTATTCTTAGCCTCGCGTAAACCGGCTTCAAAATTCGAAGCGCCATATGCAGAGAAACAAATTTTGTCATGATCATTGGATCCTTTAAAATTGCGAATCACTTGTACGCGATCATTAAATCCTAAAATACAATATCGAATCTTTTTGCCGTCAATTTTCCCAATGTAATCGGAAAACAAATTGACGGCTTTTTCAATTTCGCGAATGGGAATGCCGTTCATAGATCCGGATGTATCAATCAGTATAACAACCTGTTTGGTTGTTTTGCTTGAATCTCTATTTTTACATGACAAATGTATTGCCTCCTATCTTCTTAACGCTTTGAGCATTGAATATATCCCAACTCCAATGATTACCAGTATGCCGCAGGAGCTGAGCGTGATGCCGAGAGAATCAAACCAGGATATATAATCCCAATTCTGGATAACACTGATGACGCATATTACAACGAACGCGATACAAAGAATAAATAAATACAGCAAGATTCGTCGAACCACTGAAATCACCCCTTCAATACCATCTTCCGAAACGACGTCGGATACGAAACCGAATATACATTGCGATAAGTACAATGAGAAGAAATATGAGGATAACTTTTCCCCCGGTTGTCAAAACAGGGCATAAAAACTCATAAAACAACGCATTCGAAAAAGCATCCCAAAAAACAATTGTCAAAACCAGCAATACACACATAAAGCAAGCCGCAATTATGTCTGCCTTACGTTCAAGACTCATTCCAAAGTTGGGGAAACCATCACGAAAACCTCGTTTTCGCGGCGGTTCATTAACTACTGTATCACAATCACGCGGAATATCTGTGCCAAATGATCCGTTCATTCCTTCGAACATGCAATCACACTCACTTTCCTCAGATCAAAATATACTTACGTCTGAAAGTTCTTTAATTCCGCTGCATCCGCAGAGAGAATAAAGATAGCTCGGTTTTTTCTTGCGTTTTCCTCAATCAGATTGCCATTAGCGTCAAGATCCTCCACTCGGAACGGAGAAGGCTTTGAGCCCCAGCCCAAGCACTGAATCCTTTCCGCTTCAACACCTTTGTTTGTCAGTGTTTTCTTACAAGCCTCTGCGCGCTTCGTTGACAGTTTGTTGTTATCGGCAACGTTTCCTTCTGACGAGGTGGTGCCAACGATAACAATATTAACATTCTTATTTGCATTAAGCTGTTCTGCCACCGAACCAAGCTCATTTTCCGCCTCAGCCGGATTCACAAATTCACTTTTGCCGGTGAGAAACTGTACTGAGCTATTACCGTCAAATTTACATCCAATATTTGATGTAACATCAAATCTGTCATCGACAAATTGTACAACGCCGCAGGTCGGGAGGTTTTCTCCTTCGTCCCCCTGGATAGGTGTATCGTCAAACACAACCTCTGCTCCACCTTTTTCAAGGATAGCTCTCCAGTGCTCCTTCAGCCTGTACTTCACGCTCTCTGGGGGAGAAACTTGATCCCCTGCAACGCAACCCAATCCGCTCCATACGACGTGGACGTTCTCCAGCGATGGAATCTGGTGGAGAGACTCTAACTTATCCACAACCGTCTCGCTCTCAGCGGAGATCCAATCCTGCTCTGTATTGCTAAGCACACCGGTGGTAGAGATACCGTTGGAATAAATCAGCAGGTTCTTTTCACTGTTATCCATACTTCTGAGTGAATCAGAGGCAAGTCTTATAGCGGCAAGAACATCCGATTCGGGATTTTCAGCCATTGCCGCGTCACATTCGGCTATAAGCGAGCTGACACTGTTTCTGACAATCTGATCGAGCTTATCCTGATTGACCGCCGCAGTTGGTTTTGATACCCTGTAATCACCGACAATCTGCGGGTCGCCCGATACTTCTACAGCAACAATGTGTCCGAACGACTCGCAAGTGCTTTGGATCAAATCCAAAGCCTTATCGGAGTTGACCGAGGTATTAGGGAAACCTCTGAGATGACTGAGAACGATTGCTAACCCCTTGGGCTCGGTTTTCTTAGGATCCGTACATCCGCTGAACGAGAAGAGAGTTGTGAGTGTGATAACAGTTGCGACAATGGCAGATACGATTTTTTTCATATTCAACATCCTTTCTTTAAGCAATTTGGTATAATTCGGGAGTATCCGCAGCTTCGGGCTTGCAGTCCGAAGCTGCGAACTCTCTGACGGAACCCTCAACAGCCTTTATCAGACCGTCGCTTTGCTTATAGCTGTACGACTGATTAATTTTATTGCCGTGTTCAGTTAACTTACTTACGGCGTCGGGAGTGTTCAGGTGCTCCTCAAGTGCTTGGTTTGCAGCCTGTTTACGCTTCTGTTCACCCGAAAGAACTTCGTCGGTAAACTGGTCAAACAAATCTTTCTCTCGTTCAAGTTGAAGCTCATGCCAACGCTTGGTATTCGCCGATTCTGTAATCGCCTGGTCAACCTGCGTCATATTCGATTCTATGCTCATTTTCTCGAACTCTAACTGTTGAATTCTTTTACCCTTTGCATCGGAAGACGCAAAAGACACGGCAAAGCTTGCCAGGGAGGTCGCAAGCGGCAATATAGCGGCAAAAAGAGCGGCAACAAAAACAGAAGCACTTTCCGTGTTTCCGCCCTCCGTGTTGAAGGTATTTATGAGTCCCCCTGCAGTCTCAGCGTCTTCAAAGGTAGCGTTTCTTGTGACAATTTTAAATGCGATTGAGAACACGAGAACCAGCAGTACACAGACTGACGAGGGAACAACGGCAAACAACATATTTTTCTTTGACAAAAGTCCCTGACGGTATTCCTTCACCTTTGCAGCGGCTATCGCAGGAGGAACGTCAAGCACGACAGCTGAGCTGAGCGCCATTAACGTGATAATGTATCCCGCCGAGGACTGCACCGCATTCCACGAAATACTGAGACAGGCATAGTCTGCAATGACAAAAAACGCTGTAAGGATCAAAACGAAGATACTCCTGTCAAAAATGGAAGCAGGCTTATGGGCGCGTTTATAGATATCAGAACGTACGCTGAATGTATCGGATAAAACGGGGCTTATTCTATTATTTTGATTTTTCATTACGCATTCCTCCTATCTCGGTTCTTTCAATGAATAAAGGCTTTCCAGCTCTGTGCCGCATCTTTTATAATCAGATTCGAGCTGGTTTTTAATCAGGGAACAGCGGGTCAATTCCCCATTCTGCAGATCAATAATATCTTCGATCGCTGTCAAATGATTGATAAACTGTCTCTTGCCAAATGAGATTTCAGCAGCAGAATCCGATTCAATCAAAGGTTCTCTCCAGCCCTCGTTAAGATCGTCAAGCTTCATGCTTTTGACAATCTGCTTTTCGTCCTCAATAGTATTGGCTACTGCCCTTACATACTCAGGGGTGTGAACATAATCAACAGGCGTATAATTTGCCGATTCAATGGTTTTTCTGAGCTGCACATCCTCGTGCCGACCGCGTCCCGAAGTATTGCTTTCTTTTTTTTTGAAGAAATCCAAAAAACTCATACGTTCTCCTCCTTAGCATTTTTATCTCTGTACTCCGCCACATAATCGCGGATTTTCCGATCCCCTTCTTCGTGCCTGTTAAGATAAAGGAATCTCGCGTTATCAAAGAAGGTGATTTCCGGGTCATACTCGGGAAGCTTGCCTGAACGAACACCCTCAATGTATTTATTGACCGAGCGCATACCCAAGTTTCGCGTTTTTTCGACACGCTCATCAAGAACAGTATGTCCGCCGATAAGCTGTTCCTGTATTATAGAAAGCTCTTCATAACAATGATTGATATCGGCAAGGATTTCCTGCTTTGCTTTTTTGTTTCTGTTATTCTCGCGAACAACAAAAGGAGAATCAGAATCCTCAGAAACTTCGCCGGGGATACCGCAAAGTTTTCTTTTTTTCTGTGCAATGTTTGTGATAGCCGACGCAGCAGCTTTACGCTCTTTTTCAAGCATCGATTCAGCGTAAATCACTTCGCTGTTTTCAATGCCGGCACAGCAGCTGAGCATCTTATGAATATAAGCGTTGGGAATGGTCTCTCCCTTCCCGGAATCAAGCTTTCCCTTAATTTTCAACAAAAAACCGGGCATCAAGGTAATACGCTTAATTCTTTTGTCGGAATAAGCTACAGGCGATTTCTTCATTTGGTTTACCTCCAAATTGGTTGTCCGCACTCAAGCTAAGTACGGAAAAAATTATACTACGAATCAACTGCCTTGCCAAAGCTTTTTGGCAACTTAACACTCCTTTATATGGTTTTGTTATCAATATTTTCTAAAAACCTACTCTTTTACGCAGTTTATAGCCAATCTCATTCCTTGGTGTGCTCACTGCCTTACAGGTCACAGCACGCTTCTCCGGTCAGACGTATTGGAATAAATGCGGATTAAATTGTCAAGGTTCAAATTTGGCACGACAAAAAAGCCGATTATATTAACCAACTACAAACTACAAAATGGCATACCACACCTGCGATAAAAACCAATTTTCAGTTGTAATTAATTAATATAATCGGCTTCGATAAGAAGCACTATAAAAGTGTATCTAAACTATATCACATAAATCCGCAAATGTCAATAGGTTTTTTGAATTTCTTTGATTTTTCTTTTTGTGTTTTATTATATTGACTATAATACTATGCAGGTATATAATGTTAACAAAAAAACAAGGGGATATCCGAAATGATTATCAAAAATTTCGTTGGCGGTCACTCTTTAAGCATTTTTACTGACTGTGAGTATGACGCAACCATTCGCAAATACCGCGGAGGATATAAAATTGCCGAGATTCCGTTCAGCGGAAGAATGCTCTCCGCGAAGATACGGCAGGAAGCAGCAGAAGAGATCAATTATGAGGGCGTTTCCATTCCGACAAACACACCGCAAATACTTGAGGATGTCGATCCGATTCCTCCGGAAGTGGAATGTGATTTCTGCATTGTATCCGCTATGTATGTGGCAGCTTGCAAGTCGCTCGGAATCGACACCAAACGGCTTTTAACAATAGGCGCGCCTGTTGTTGACGAAGAAAACCGCGTTATAGGTACCTGTTCCCTAAATCGAAATTAAAGGAGGCTTTTTCATGAATATTCTTTTTACAACCTTGAGCATAAGAAGTCAGAATCCAAGGACATGCTTTTATATCACAGATAATTATAAACACGAGGACTGTAAAGGAAAATACAATATATGGTGCTCCGGTATCCACCAACAGGAACCGGGCGCAAAGAAATTTCTTGCCGAAGAAAAGATTGAAAAAATTGTCATCTTTGGTTCTGATGCAACCTATCATCCCGAATCTGATGAAGAACTATTCCATACAGAGTTATCTCTTTGGAATGGAAAGCTTGACACAATAAGCAAAGAAGAGATGGATAAATTGTCGTCTCTCAGATTCTTGATTTACCGGTTGGCAGATTTCGTTTACGGCAACTCCGAAAAGTCCGACAAAGCATATTTAACTGATGAAGTGTACTTCAAATATTATGAAAAGCTTGTTCAATTAAAGCCGTTTGCTGACTTACCAGATAAAATACCCGTTGTTTTTATTCCCGATAAAATCAAAATTATCACCGAAGATGAGAATTCTAATCAAACGATAATTCAGTCTGAAAATTTAAAAGCATTGGTTAATGAATTGAAAGGCAATTCAACTGATTCTAATTACTTGTTTATGGATATGCAGGGTGGAGATCGAACAAAAGTATATGTTAACAACGCGTTGCTTCAACTTCTCGGCAATCAGGAAAAAGTATATTTCACCGAATTAAAACGTGTGGTTGCCACACAATTTGATTACCGTGCAGTTTTTGATGAAAGCAAAAACAGAATTGTTGATGAAACAAACCGTTACCGTATTGTTGATTTGGTTTCGGCAATGAACGCTTTTTTTAATCACGGCAAATCCAAACAATTAAAACTATATCTTGAAAATCTGCAAAAAGAAACAGACTTCATTATTAACGATAACATACGAAAATTAATAGACAGTATCGTTGAAATGGATAGTGCGATTACATATTGCAGAATAAACGAAAGCTCTGAGGAAAAAAACAAGAATCCGGGCAGCGGTACAGTATATTTAAAGACTGCTGTTTATAATCTAAGAACGGCGGTCAATAATATCACAATTGATATGAATACAAATAAAACCAATTATATTGGTAACTATTTTGATATTCTGATTGACGGCATTAAAGCAGATTTAGGTGAGCTTCTCAATGAGGGAGATATTGATATCATTGCTCTTATTGATTGGTGTGTCAAAAAAGAAAACTATGTTGTTGCTACCGCTATTGCGGAAGACAGCTTGCCTTCTTTTTTTGTAAGGCATGGCATATTGTATTATGCACAAAATGCAGAGGAATTAGAAAAAGCAAAGCTATATTTTAAGTACAGATTCATAACTTCTGAAAGCTACAGTACTTTTACATTCAAAGATATAAATCACTTTTTCATAAAAACATATTTGGGAGATTTGAATGCATATCCTAATTGCAAATACGACCTTTATCCACGTTTAGAGCGCGCCAATTCTCTTTCCACAATAATCAATAACACTGCCGAAGATAACAAAAACTACCCAATAAACTTATACTCTGATACGAAATATTCAAAAATTGATTCTCCTATCCTATCCCATAAAGAAGATACCGCTAAACATCAAGCTAAAGATGTACTTCAAATCCTTGTTCTTTACTCATTTATTTCGTTCAACAGAAACTGTCTGGCACACGCAAATAACGAAAGCAAGGTTGAACCTGAAACATTAAAAGACGCACTTGAACAACTCATCGAATTATCAAAAAAATATCGTAATACATTTATTTCTGATGAAATTTATCTTCCTGAGGACACAATAAGCCAACAAGCAGGATATGAAAAAGACCTTAAGAAGATAAAGGAATTATGGGAACCGGAGAAAAAATCTATCATAAAAAAAGAAATAGAGTACGAATTAGAGTATCGCAATAATCCCTATGGAATGATGAATTTTTATATAACGAATCTCCAAAACAAAATTAAATACAATGGATATCATTATCCCCAAAAATATGGCTACAAGAATGTCTATGCTTTAAGTCCATTGTTAGTTCCGTTAATTCAACTGTATAATTCTTTCGGCAGAAAAAGGTACCTTGCATTTGATAATATAGAATCGCTTATCAAAGATAAGGAGTTCGCTTTATTTGCTAAGCTGTTAATTGATTATTACAACAAAGATAAATCTGATGAAGAAATGATATCTTATAAAAATTTTTCCAAAAAACAGTTTTCTGCCGATAAACAATCTGATAAATCCTCAAAAAAAGAGTATACAGAAATAACCATTAATATTGAATTCTTAAATGATTTTTTGAAATCGTCACCTGATAATCCAACAGAAAATGATTGGATGAAGTATTGTGATAAACATAAATCCGAATTCAATATCAAAATAAAAAAAGGCGGTACAAAGAACGAGATTGAGCAAAATGCTTTTAAGCTTAACAGTTTATTTGATTGTATTGGGAGGTATAGAAATCCCGACTGGAAAAAGATTATATATCACTTTCTCGAAAATGATTTTGACACCTTACTGGAGGCATTAAAATAACAGCGCAAACCCGCCGCAGCGAATCTCACTGCGGCGGGTTTACCTTTTCCAAAGAATTATCACCTTCTTCCTTTTGCAACGGCGATTTCCACGCCGTCATATCCTCTGATTACCATTGCGTAATTCTTTGTTTCTTCCAGCATTACCTTTGGTCGTGTATATGTAATGATATTCTCGTTTTTGGAATGCGCAAGAGAAAACATCATTCGCGGCGGTGTTCCGGCATACTCCGCCGGCTCAAAATGCGTGTATTCACCGAGTTCTGTCAGAGTTTTCTGCATATCGGACGGATTGATGTTACCTCCGAGCAGAATAATCTCTCTGCCAAAATTCTGTAAAAACTCTTCACCTCTAACAGAAAAAGCATTTTCCAAAGAACCTCCTACCAAACACTGAGGTTTGTTTTTCAAGTTCTCCACGGTCTTCTGAAAGCTTTCGTCTGACAACAACGCAGATTCATCAAAGAATACCGCAAACGGAGAGTTCCTGCCTATCAGAATACTCATAACAGAATCAAAATACGCTGCCAGTGTGACA
>JBGUPW010000174.1:0-8627 GCA_045130495.1 Ruminococcus sp.
GGGGATCCCGAGCCTGCGGCACACGCTGCGCGCGTCCTCAATGTCGTCGAGAGAGCAGCAGGTTTTGTCGGCGGCACTGTAGCTTTCGCTGTCAAAGAGCTTGAGGGTTATCCCCGTGCAGTCATAGCCGCGTTCTTTCATTAAATACGCCGCAACGGAGCTGTCTACACCGCCGCTCATGGCGATAAGTGCTTTTTTCGGCATATCAGCCACCCAGACGAATCATTTCGTCAATGCAGCGTCTCGCACCTTCGACAGTGGCGTCATCAAGTGTGATTTCCTCGCCGCCCTTTCCGGTGAGACAGTTGTATACGTCAACAAGGGTCGTCGCCTTCATGTGGGGGCAGATGAGCTTTAGGCTGAGAACGCGGAAGGTTTTGTCGGGGCAGACATACTGCAAATGCTCCGCAATGCTTATCTCGGTGCCGATGATAAATTCTTTTTTATCGGAGCTGACGGCGTAGTTGATTATTCCCGAGGTAGAGCCGATATAATCAGCCAAGGCGCAGACCTCGGGCTTGCATTCGGGATGAACAAGAAGCTCGGCGTTCGGATAGAGAGCCTTTGCGCGCTCCGCTTCCTCTCTTGTTACGTTGGCGTGTACGGGACAGCCGCCGTTGAGCAGCTTTACGCTTTTATCGGGGCACTGCTGTGCGACATGGGCGCCGAGATTGCAGTCGGGGATAAACAGAATGTTTTTGTTTTCGATGCCCTTTACGATTTTGACCGCCGAGGAGCTTGTTACGCATACATCGCAGACCGTTTTAAGCGCGGCTGTTGTGTTTATGTATGCGACAACGGTGTGGTCGGGGTACTGCTTTTTGACCTCGCAAATGTAATCTTTGTCCATCTGATCCGCCATGTCGCAGCCCGCAGACGGCGCGGACAGAATGACGGTCTTATCGGGGGAGAGGATTTTGCAGGTTTCCGCCATGAAGCGGACGCCGCACATCAATATCGTGCTGTTTGTAACGCCCGCGGCGTCAACGCTCAGCTTGTAGCTGTCGCCCGTGAAGTCGGCGATCTCGCAGATCTCTCTCGCCTGATAGCTGTGAGCGAGGACGCAAACATCCTTTTCTTTTTTTAATCTTATGATTTCCTGTTGCAGTTGAGCAATATTCATGGTATAATTTCCTTCCGTTTTCAATATACTATAACCATATTATACAGTCACCGAGCCCGTTATGCAAGAGAAATCGTGCTGTTCTCTGTGTTTTTTTACAGATTGCCGATAGATAAATATAAAAAAAGTGTAAAAAATTAAAAAGAATCCTAAAAATCTCTTTACAATTAAAATCTTATGTGCTATAATCAGTTTACCGAAAGGAAATGACACAGAGATGTGTTAAAAAAAGTTATCTCAGGAGGAAAATTATGAAGAAGTTAATTACAATGATGATCGCAGTAATGATCATGGCTTTCTCTACTGTTTCCGCTTTTGCGGTTAGTAGCCCTGTTGCTCCTACCGAAGCACCCAAGACTACACCCACCACAGTTGAGACACCTGATACAAGCGGCAAATCTCCTAAGACCGGCTCCAGCGATATTCTTGCTTACACAATGATCGCTGTTTCAGCTCTCGGTTGCGGTGTTGCTTCTTTTGCTCTCGCAAAGTCTGCGAAGAAAAACTAATTAATCGTTGTAAAACGAGCCTCTGCTTTTTGCAGGGGCTTTTTTCCTGTAGAAGCGGATTTTTGTGGATTTTGTGAAAACCGCTTGAAGTTTGTCGGAAAGTCATTGACTTTAAGTACAATAAATGATACAATATCAAAAAATGTGTGGTGATATCAAATGAACAAAAAAAGAGTATTGATAATTATTGCCGCCGTATTCGGCGCGGTTTTACTCGGCACCGTGGGGTATTTGATTTGGAAAGATTCCAACATTTCCGGCGCGGAGCAGACAACAAAGCAGATCCAGGAATCGTATGCGTCCGATTTGCCTGTCGGAACAAGCTCAAACAAGAATAGTACCGATGCAGTTGATCAGTCGGAAGCAAGTGTGCCCGATGGTGTGCCGGACGTTGGTGATCTGAACACCGAAAATCACGACATTTATGCATGGATTTATGTCCCGGACACCAATATTTCACTCCCTGTGGCTCAGAGCAGTGAAGACGATAATTTTTATCTGGATCACGATGTAAATAAGGATTACAGCTTCCCGGGAACGATTTACAGTCAGTCAATGAACAAAAAGGATTTTTCCGACAGGGTAACGGTGCTTTACGGTCATAATATGAACGACGGTTCAATGTTTGCGAACCTGCATTATTTCGGAGATCGGGATTTCTTCGACACGCATCCCTATTTTTACATCTATACAGGTGACAGGGTGCTGACTTACGAGGTTATTTCGGCTCACGAATACGACGACAGACATATTATGAATTCGTATGATTTTTCAAAGGATGATACGTTTAAGGCGTGGCTTGATTCAGCGCAGAATCCGGGTTATCTGTACAGCAATGTAAGAGAGGGATTAAAGTTGGATCTCAACAGCAAAATCGTTGTTTTAAGCACTTGTCTTAACGCGAATGAGGGAAGATATTTAGTGCAAGGAGTTTTGATTCAAGATGACAAGACCAAGTGATGACGATTTTACACAGGAGCCGTTGGAGGAAGGCGGTTCCGGCAACGACGAAATATACAACGATTCGGAAGGCATATATCTCCAGGGAGAGAGGAGTCCGGTTGAAAGGGATGCTTTAACAACTCAGGACGATTACAATGACTATCTGTTAGAGCCAAAGAGCGAGAAAAAATCTCGTCGCAGCCCTTCCCGAAGACCTCATACCGCGACACCTTCCCCGGCTCCTTTTCAGGGTGAAGATGTAACCGAGCTGCACCTTACGGGTGAAAGAACGCCCGTTGAGGAAGATGAAGTGACGATTCAGGACGACTACAACGATTACCTGATTCCCGATTTATCGGGAAGAAGCTCAGGACACCACAGCTCCGGGCACCGCAGTTCAAGGCGTCGCAGCTCGGGACACCACAGCTCCGAGCACCACAGCTCCGAGCACCACAGCTCCGAGCACAACAGTTCCGAGCACCATAGCTCAGGACATCACGGCTCCGAACATCACAGTTCCGAGCATCACCATCATGCAGAGACAACACCTGCTCCCAAGCTTGAGATAAGCGAGGTTAAGGCATCTCCCGAAAAACCGTCTTCCTCAAAGGATGCGCAGACGTCATTGGACAAGGATGATGAGTATTTGGTTGTGAAGTCGAACCGTTCATCCGGCTCGGGGCACCATCATCATCACCATCATCACCATCATTCGTCCGGTTCGGGATCATCCGGAGGTTCGGGCAGTTCTTCAGAATCTTCAAAATCGGGACATTCGCATCGTAGTAAGCGACGCAAAAAGAAGATGAAAACCTGGAAAAAGGTTGTTCTCATTGTCGTAAGCGTTATACTCGCCATTGTTATCGCGTTAGGCACGACTTTCCTGATTTTGAGGGCGATCGGTCACGGAGAGCTGTTTGGTGACGATATAGATATTATGCTTAACGATAACGTTAACGCACAGGTTGACAACGACAGCGACTACATTTATTACAAGGGTCATACATACAAATATAACAGAGACGTAACCAATATGCTCTTTATGGGTGTGGATAAGCGAAGCCTTGAAGGAACAAACGAGCAAGGCACAGGCGGACAATCGGACGTTGTTGTTATGATGGCGCTTGACATGAAGAATCACAAGCTTTCCATGATCGCTGTTCCGCGTGACTCCATGACCGAAGTCGCGCTGTACACTCCGAGCGGAAGCTACACCGGCATGAAGACAGCTCAGGTATGTACGGCTTACGCCTACGGCGACGGCAAGGAAACGAGCTGTGACAACACGGTCGCTTCGGTGAGACGTATTTTCTACAACGTACCGGTCAAGACGTATTTCTCGCTTGACCTTGACGGTATTTCCGCAGTCAACGACAGCGTAGGCGGAGTTGATGTTGTTTCTCCCGAAACGATTTCGGAGTTTAAGGAGGGTGAATCATATCACCTGGAAGGCGCTGCTGCCGAGCATTTTGTCAGAGTAAGAGATCAGGTCAAGGTAGACGCGAGTCTTTTGCGTTTGGAACGCCAGAAGGTTTACGCAAAGAGCTTTATGAACACCATGATGCAGTCGATCAAAAGAGACGTTACATCTGCTGTGCGTGTGTTCAACGAATCTGCGCCTTATTCATGCACAAACCTTAACGCTTCAAGGGTGTCGTATTTAGCTGCCGAGTTGGCTTTCGGAGGTTCGATGGACACGGAAATCATCACTGTGCAGGGTAAGATGACTTATAATGATTCAACCGGACTTGCGGAGTACAATATCGACCAGGAAAAGTTCTTTGAGCAGTTCCTGAGTGTTTATTACGAGCTTATTTCCTAAGAATCATCTAATAATCAAAAATAATAAAGTATAATGCCCGCCGTTTTTCGGCGGGTTTTTCTTTGGCGTTTTTGATAATATTTTTGTGATACTTTATAGTGCTATTATAAAAATATAAAAAACCTTCCCCGATCACGGAAAAAGCGGATACGGGGAAGGTTCATTGTTTTTTTAGCCGTTCGGGAAGTCGTTCTGAAACAGTAAATTACTGATAATCAAACACGCTTGCCCATGAAAGCAGCAGCTCGCGCTCCTCGGGGTTGCCCTTTACGGACTGTGAAGCAGCTACGATAGGCATCCAGTTGTTGATGTACTGGCGCGCGGTGTCGCTCTTTAAGCAGTAAAGCTTAAGATACTTTTCAGCCAATTCCTGCTTGCCGTCAAGCACAAAGAGCAGATAAGTTCTTGCGGCGTCTGCGGCTCCGTTTCCCTGAGTCGCGTGTGACCAGTCGAGGATATACGGAGTTCCGTCGGGGGTGATGATTACATTTGAGGGGTTGAAGTCGCCGTGACAAACCTTGCTGTGCTTCTTCATGCTCGCCAAACGGGTGTGAAGCTCGTAGCGCGTTGTCGCGTCCAAATCAGCCTGACTGATTTTATCCTGCATTTTGTCCTTGATGCGCTTGAGCAGCGGACATTTTTTGCTCAGGATATTGAGCTGGATATCGACAAACAGATCCATATACTCGTCGATTTTGTCAGGATTCTCGTCCATGAGCTGCTGAAGTGTCTTGCCCTCGATAAAGTCGGAGATGATTGCCCATTTGCCGTCGATTTTTGTTACTTCCTCAATTTTGGGAATGTTAAGACCGGTCTCCTCAACTCTCGCCTGATTAAGCGCCTCGTTGAGCACGTCGGACTTGGGGAAGGATTCGTCAAAGACCTTGACGCAAAGATCTCCGTCGCGGTATATTTTTTTATGCTTTCTTTCTGCTATTACATTGTCGAGTTTCATAAAGAAGCTCCTTTCGGTTATTGATTTTGCCGGGCGAATGCCGCTCTTTCATCTATTATACACCAAATATCGGAAAAAGTATAGTAGGAAAATCACAAAATTTATATAAAATTATTTTTGCAGAGAATTTTTGCAGAGGAGTTTTTCTCATTTAGTCAAAGTTCCTTTCGTCGTAGCCGAAGTTTTGCACAAGCTGAGCTCGGTTGCGCCAATCCTCCTTGACTTTTACCCAGGTTTGCAGGAACACCTTGCAGTCAAAAAATCTTTCGATATCCTGCCGCGCATAGGTGCTGATTTTTTTGAGCATAGTTCCGTTTTTGCCGATGATAATTCTTTTGTGGGTCTCGCGCTCGCAGAAAATCGTCGCGTCGATATCGAGCATCCCGTTGTCGCGGGTCTTCATTTTTTCGATGAGCACGGCAGTTCCGTGAGGTATCTCCTTGTCGCAGAGACGCAGGATCTTTTCGCGTATCAGCTCCGCTGCGATGACTCGCTCCGGCTGGTCGGTCAGCGCGTCGTCGTCAAAGAAATGACCTCCTTCGCACGCCTGCTTTTTCAGTTCGTCAAGAAGCTCGGCCATGCCGCTGCCGTCCTGAGCGCTCACGGGAACGATCGCGTCAAAGTCATACAGCTTTGAGTACGCGAGGATCTGCTTCATCAGAACGTCCTTTTCTTTGAGCATATCTATTTTGTTTATGGCGAGTATCGCGGGCATTCCGAGGGCCTTGAATTTGTCCGTCAAATCAAGCTCGGTTTTTCCCGGCTCGCGGTCAGCCTCGACCACAAGCATACAGCAGTCAACGCCGCCGACGCTCTCGCTTACGGAACGCACCATGTATTTGCCGAGCTCGTTCTTCGGCTTGTGCAGTCCCGGCGTGTCAAAAAACACAAGCTGATATTCGCCCTCGGTCAGCACTCCCGTTATCCGGTTTCGCGTTGTCTGGGGCTTTGATGATACGATAGCGATTTTTTGCCCCAACAGACGGTTAAGAATAGAGCTTTTGCCGACGTTCGGTCTGCCTACAATAGCGATAAAAGCTGATTTATCGTTTTGATTCATTGCATTTCTCCCAAATTCCCTATAGATGAAAGGGGAACGTTTTCAGCCGTCCCCCGAAAAAATTAAATTTGCTATTTATTTATCTTTTTTGAAAAGCTTGCCGAAAAACGCTGCGAATAAGGCGGAAAGCACGGCAAGGATCCCCAACGGAACAGCCGCGTGAGGGTTATCGGAGAAAAACCGCGCCGCAGCGCCGAAAGCTTCGGCGTTGAGGAAAAACAGAGCGGCGACGGCTATGGCAGCGACAGCCATTACGAGCACAGCGGAAGCCGCCAAATCCTTTGCAAGCTTTATTTGTGCGTTATATTCTCTTGTCACGGCGTTGCAGGCGTGCTCAATAGCGGTGTTGACGAGTTCAAGCGCAATGACCGCGCCGATAAGCACGGCTAAAATCGCGAACCGTTCGGCTGAAAAGTTGCAGATGCCCGCGAAAATCAGGACGAACAGCGCCGCGACCGCATGAAAACGCAGATGTGCTTCGGTCAAAAACGCACTGCCTATTCCTGTTAGGGCGCACCGAAAGCTTCGCAGCTGTTTCTTCATGTCCGCGCTTTAAAGCTTATCGACTATGTAGCTTGACGACGCGGGGAGTCCGAGCTGCTCCATGACCAGCTCTTCTTTTTCGCGCATCCTGACCTTATCAAGCTTTTCCACGTGGTCGTAGCCAAGCAGATGAAGTACGCTGTGAGCGGTAAGATAGCCGATTTCACGCTGGAAGCTGTGGCCGTACAGCTCAGCCTGATCGCGCGCCTTTTCGACGGAGATAACAACGTCGCCCAAAATTTGCGCGCCTGTTTCCATGTCTATGTCGTAAACGCCGTTTTCTCCCATCGGGAAAGAGAGCACGTCGGTTTCGATGTCCTTGTCGCGGTACTGACGGTTAAGCTCACGGATACCCGCGTTGTCGGTAAAGGTTACGCTGATTTCCGCAGGCCCCTGAAATTCCTCAAGCTGCAAGACCGCATTGCAGCAGCGGCGAACCAGCATACGGATGCCGGTGGGGATTTTAACCGTTTTTTGTTTGTTAGTGATTACTACTCTGATTTTGTCTGCCATGTTACCACCCTTTTCTGCGTGATTAAAAATATCTTACCTTTTTTGGCCGGCGTCAAATTTGGCGTATGCCTTTATGATGTCCTGCACCAGACGATGGCGCACCACATCTTTTTCATCAAACGTACACTGACCGATCCCCTCGATGCCTCTCAGGATTTTAATGCAGTCTTTCAAGCCGCTTTTTGCGCCCGAAGGCAGGTCAATCTGCGTTATGTCTCCCGTGATTACCATTTTTGAGTTGAAGCCCAGACGGGTAAGGAACATCTTCATCTGTTCTCTTGTGGTGTTCTGAGCCTCGTCGAGTATAATAAAGCTGTCGTCGAGCGTTCTGCCGCGCATATAAGCCAGCGGAGCGACCTCGATGTTGCCGCGCTCCACATATTTTTGATAGGTTTCCGCGCCGAGCATATCAAACAGCGCGTCGTACAGCGGGCGAAGGTAGGGGTCGACCTTGCTTTGCAGATCTCTGGGCAAAAAGCCTAACTTTTCTCCCGCCTCAACAGCGGGGCGCGTGAGAATGATGCGGTTGACCTGCTTGCTCCTGAACGCCGTGACAGCCATTGCCACGGCTAAATAGGTTTTGCCCGTGCCTGCGGGTCCCACGCCGATCGTCACTGTATTTTTTGCGATCATATTGCAGTATCGCTTTTGTCCGATGGTTTTGGGCTTTATCGGCTTGCCCTTTGACGTTATGCAAATGCAGTCGCCCGCAAGCTGCTCTATTTTTTCCTCACTGCCCGAGTTTACAAGCGAAATGCAGTAACGCACGTTTTGCTCGCTCAGCGCTTCTCCGCGGCTGATAAATTGCAACAGGCTCTCGATAACCGTCGTCGCTTTTGACGTGCGTTCGGCGTCGCCCTCTATTTTAAGCTCGCTGCCGCGGCAGGTTATTTTAACGCCGAACTCGCGCTCGATGAGTTTTATATTGCTGTCAAAGCTTCCAAACAGCGCGACAGCGTTTTCCATTCTGTCGATATTGATGATTTGTTCCGTAGCTTCGGTCTCCCCGTTACAGGAAAGCCGCCGTTCAAACGGCACTTCCTTTTATAATTGTTATAATTATAGCATATTTAAACCATAATTTATCATTAAAATTTAAAAAATTGTGGGTTTTTTACATTTTTGTATAGTTACACAATCAGAGGGATAATATTTTGTGC
>JBGUPW010000175.1:0-58886 GCA_045130495.1 Ruminococcus sp.
CGCAGAACAAGGCGGAGGACGCAGGAATCCTGACGGATTCCGAGGACGACAACGCAGTTATGCGGAATTTAACGCAACAGATGTTAATGGGTTTTATTTGAGGATAGTATTAAGGGAACCGATAACCGTTCAAGCCTAATTTGTTACCGTTCGTGCCAAAAATATTGAAATATGATGATGGTTGTTATATACTGTTCACAATAACTATTTAACATGAAAGGGGGATAATCATGAACCAAAAATGCCGGCTGCATTATATCCGATCATTGCGATAGTTTCCGTGGCGATCATGATTGTTTGGGGAATGCCGGGCAATGCCCGGGGCATAAGCTGGATCGCGGTATTTATCGGAGGCTGCCTTATGGCGATACTCTCCATTGTTATTGCGGGCTTGAACAAAAAGGACAAAAAATAATTATATTAATAACAAAAAGAGTCCCGGAAAAGCTACCGGGTAAAACCTTGTGAGGAAATTGTATGAAATCTATTATTATTAAAATACTCGCGCCGGTATGCGCGGCTCTGATAATCGCGTCGCTTTCCGCCTGCGGTGAAAAGAGCGACGGAAAAGAATCCTCCGCCGCGACGACCTCAGCGGCTGAAACCACTGCTGCGACGGGAGCTTCAACAGCGGCTGAAACCTCTGCGGCTATGGGAGCTTCAACAGCAGCCGAAACAACTGACGCTCCGGAAACCGCAGCGGTTACCGAGTCACACACGCCCTCCTCCGGCGGCGACATCGTCGGCTCATGGGAGTACGAGCTGGGCAGCTTTGTTTACACCTTCAACGCCGACGGCACAGGCGTCTACGACGTTGCGGGACAGCCGATCAACTTTACCTATACAGCCGACGGCTCAGTGCTGAGCATAACGTATGAGGGCTCTCCGGCTATGGAGCTTGAATACGAGCTTGACGGCGATACACTTAACATTAAGGACTCATTAGGCAACGACACCATTTACAGGAAGAAGTAAGAGTAGCGGAAAATGAGCAAAAAAACAAGCAGAGCTTTTATGATAATCAACTGTTTGGCGCTGGGCGTCATTGCGATGAACCTGACCGCCCCCGTTCATGAGGCGACGCATCTGATCACTCAAATGATCGGAGGCGCGCAGCCGACATGGCTCGCCTTCGGCTCAGCCGACACGGTTAACCCGACCGCCGACCTCAACTCATTTTTCTGGAAGGTGATGTACGAAGGCAGCGCCGCGCTGATGAACATTGTTATCGGAACCATCCTGCTGATAGTCCTAAAGAAGTTTAAGCTGGGTTCGCTGAGCAGGCCGCTTGTTCTGATGATGACGATAATGCACTACAGCATGGGCTTCGGCTATTTTCTCAGGGACGGAATTCTTTATTCCGATTCCGAAAGCAATTTGGGTGACTGGGCAAAGGTACTTTGGCGCTTCGACGGCAATATCGCGCTCAGAATAGGTATGCTGACAGTCGGCTCGCTCGGAATACTGTTCGTATTCCTGATAGCGTACCGTCAGGCGTTCCACTTCATCAGCGACAATAATGACAAGCAGGAGCGCAACAGAGTCGCTTCGGCAATTTATCTGTTCCCTTATCTTTTTAACGCCGTCGTTTTCACCCTTGTTGAGCTGAACAGCCCGCTTGCAAAAGAGAGTTTTGAAGCATTCCTTATAATCTGCCCGATCATCAACGTGTTCGGCATGATCGGCTTCTTCTGGGGCTATATGTTTACGGCTCACATGGTAAAGCCGAGAAAACAGAATGTATACTATTTTTCTCCCTGCGCGGAGATGAAGCCGGTTCTATGGATAATCGCTGCGGCGGCGATAGTGTTTGACGCACTCGTTCTCTGTCCGGGAATATATTTCTGACTCAGCCGCCGAGTTGTAAGCTTTTATGCTGCCTTGGCGTCACGCGGACAAACAAAACGATGTAATTTAACCGCCCCGACGGATTTTACTCTGCCGGGGCGGTTTAACGTGTTCTGTTATTCCTTTGCCACAATGAACTATTAATTACGCTATATAGAACTGCTCTCCAATGGGATATTGCACCGCAAACTCAGCTAAATACATCTGAATAGTTGTCGCGTCCGAAATCGTGACCGCTCCGTCGCCGTCAACGTCAGCCGCTTTCAGCTCGATCCCTGTCAGCAAGATAAATTCAGCCGCGTGGCGTTGGATAGCGGTAACGTCCTTGACCGTCACAGTGCCGTCGCCGTCGGCGTCTCCGAGAATGACCGGCACGCTGACGACACTGAACGTCGCCCACACCTCGCCCGAGAGAACGCCGTTGCGTGTGGGAGTCGCGACCGCCATGTATTTGCCCTCGTTCCTGATTTGACTGCGGTCGATCTCAACCTCGGTCGTTTCGCCGTCCTCGCCGTCTATGATTTGATAATAGGTCAGGGTGTAGTCCTCGTCCTCGGTGTAAACGACTCCCGCTTCGCTTGTGAGTGTAACTGCGGGCGGCGTGACGGCATCGCCGGTGTATGGCACGGCGTCAACTGAGAGGTTCATAAAAACTTCCTTGTCGTCCGCGTCGGTCATAAAGCCGCCATCATAAAACGCGTCAAGGTCACAGTCGACTATCTCAACGCCGCCTTCCTCACACTCCTGCATAAGAGCGTCATAATCTTCGGAGGACATATCCTCATTGTCTTACGTATCGAACGCGCCTATCCCGGTCATTTCGTGATTGCTCACAGTGACGGACATTGCGGTAAACTCGTCTCCGTTAAGTACCATCAGCTCGTGAACGCCATCCTCAACGCCCGCTAAGAATTCGTCGCTGAATTCGAGTATAACGCTGCCCTTACGCTTTGAGTAATCAACCGAGATTTTGATATACTTTCTGTTCCAGTATACCTTCTCGACCTTTTCGTACTTACCTTTAAAATGAACTTTTTTGCCGTTCACTAATTTGGCGGTTTTGCCGCTCAGATATTTTTGCACGGATTTTCTGCTTTTGAAGCGCAGTCTGTACACCCTTGTTGTTTTCTGCTTTTGGCAATCTATGCACTTTTCGGTTTCCTTTACGATCATAACCTTAGTGCTCTTGCCGTCGATCGTAACGGGAGCCGATACATTCTTTACATCCGCTGTGGTCTCCTTGTTCTCGTGGGTGCACTCCGAAGCAACGGTGACCTCGGTCTGTCCGCCGGGTCCGGGAACCTTGACGTCTACTAAATTGGAGATACCGCCTTTGCCGCCGTTTGCGTCATAGTCGTATAACGCGACCTGAATGGTTTCGCCCTCCTGCGGTTTATCGCCTTCGGAATAATACAGCGGGGTGAACACTGCCTTCTCGCCGTTGCCTTTGTCAATGATATCGCTTGACGGGTTGACCGTCCACAGCCCGATGACCTTGTACCATTTGCCGTTGATACGGAAGCCGTCCATACCGATTTTTTCGTTCCGGGCTTCTTCCTGTGAAGCTACCTCCTTCAGCGCGAAAACCTCGGCGTTTTCGTGCCCGTCGGGGTCGTCGTAGAGCGCCCGGACAGCGGGATAGTCCTGCAAGCCGTACTGAGACGCGGAGGGATCGGGATTCGTGTCGTAATAGACAAGCTCCTTGATGTTGTGATTTGATTTTGGCATATCCTGTATTACCACGTCAGCTAACGCCGGCAATACGCTTGTTGTTATCAGGCAGATACACAGACACAGCGACAGAATGACAGCCAAAATGGATTTTGTGCGTTTTTTCATTTTAAAACATCTCCTTTTTTATTGGAATATTTAAGGCAATACCGCGTTTTATTTGAAGATAGTATTACTTCAATTTGCGGTGCTGCGGTTTTTGGGTTGTGCCCGGAGCCGTTCGGAAAAACATGGTTTCGGAAAAGAATAAGAAATATGAAAAGAAATTATTCTTGTGTTTTATCAAAAAATCATTTGAAAACTATTGACAGTCAAGTGAACCTGTGATATAATCGTGTAAACTGAATGAAAGGAGAGATGAATCTTGCAGAATTTTGTGCCGGGTGCGGTTATACCGCGCGACGGCGGCGACGGAATGTTCGCAATGTTCAAGCCGCTTATTCAGGCGACGGGCGGACTCAGTCTTCGGCAGGTCTGTTCCGTTACCGGACTTGAAGCGAGCACGATCCAAAATTGGATAAAGCGCGGATTTGTTTCTCATCCTGCGGAGAAAAAGTATCGCGAACGGCAGCTTGCACGTATTCTGCTGATTTCGGCGCTGCGCGGCTGCATGAAAATCGAAAATATAGGCGCGCTGCTCGCCACGGTCAACGGCGACGCGGACGACACCCGAGACGATATCATTTCGGAGGAGCAGCTTTATGACTATCTTTGCGAGATAATAGGCAGGGCTGAAAACGGAATGCCGGATATGGGCGAGATACCCAAGATAGTCCGCGAGGCGACAGAGGATTATATCCCCACCGACGACACCGCAACGGAGAGGCTGAACGACGCTCTCACGGTTATGGTGTATGCGTATGTGGCGGGGCAGTACAAACAGGAAGCCGAACGAAGGTTTCAACTAATTAAGGAGAAAGAACAAAATGACAGTTAAGGTAGAAGGAGAAAAGAAGGCGGCTGCCTTCAATTGGAAAAAATTTGCTATTATCGGTGCGGTGGTTGTATTCGCGCTGATTATTTTGATAAACTGCTTTGTCGTGGTCGACGCGGGTCACACAGGCGTCGTTGT
This sequence comes from Ruminococcus sp., assembly GCA_045130495.1. Lineage (GTDB taxonomy): Bacteria > Bacillota > Clostridia > Oscillospirales > Acutalibacteraceae > Ruminococcoides. The sequence continues at coordinate 4,652 of JBGUPW010000175.1, forward strand.
TACCATGGGAAGCGTTAACGAGGGCGTGCTTCAGGAAGGTATTCACGCGAAGCTTCCGTTTATTCAGAACGTAGTGAAGATCGACAACAGGATCCAGAAGCTTGAAGTCAACACCGAGGCGTTCTCAAAGGACCTTCAAAGTGTTGATACGGTGCTTGCTATCAATTACCGCGTGGACACCGCCAAAAGCTACAGCATTTACAAAAATATCGGCGCCGACTACGAGAGCGTTTTGGTGACGCCCGCAGTAAACGAGGTTCTAAAGGCGATCACATCTCAGTACACCGCCGAGCAGAGCGTTACAAACCGCACGCTGATTTCGGACGGTCTTGTACAGGGTCTGAACGAAAAGCTGAACGATTTGGGCTTGTACGTCACGGACGTAAATATCATTGACTTTGATTTTTCGGACGCGTTCATCACTGCTATCGAGGAAAAGCAGATCGCTCAGCAGCAGCTTTTGAAGGCTGAAACCGAGAAGCAGACAGCCATTACCAATGCTCAGGCTGCGGCCGAGGCTGCAAAAATCAAGGCGGCGGGCGACGCGGAGGCGAACAAAAAGCTGAATGAATCGCTGTCCGACAAGGTTATAGAGAATAAAAAGATCGAGAAGTGGAACGGTCAGCTTCCCAAGGTTTCAGGCAACGGCGGAACCATAATTGACATAGGCGGCATTGACGACACCGACTCAAAGACACAGTAAGGAGATATCATGGGATTCTGGATTTTTGTGGTTATTCTTGTAGGAATAATTCTGGCTGTATTAATGGTTCGCAACTTTAACTATAATCACCGCTTTGGCGAGGGTCTGTTCAAGGACAGCGAGTACAACTTGGATGAGCCCGATGATTTTGTCGATAAGAATTACTATGACAAGGACGCGCTCAAAAAATAATAAATAATAAATGATAAATAATAAATGATAAATAAAAAGGCTGCCGCTGATCGAGGTTTTCAGCGGCAGCCTTATTTTTTGTGTTGTGATAATTAAATTGCCGGAAGCACCTTGCGGCTCCTGCCCCTGCGAACGGGATCGGAGGTTCGCACGTTCTTGATTTGTCCGGTTATTGATCAGCGAAGCTTCACACGTTCTTGAATCTTCCGGTTATTTATCAGCGGAGCTTTACGTTGATTTGCAGGAGATTCTCAATGACCGCGTCCATGATCTCCTGAACCTCGGCTGAGGAGAGGGTGCGCTCGTTTGATGAAAATACAAAACGGATGGTTTCGCTGTGGAATGTTTCGGTGTCGTAGCTGTCCACGATTTTTGTGGACTTCAAAATGCCTTTGCCCTCGTTTGCCCAGCACTTTGCCATATCGGAGAAGAGAACTCCCTTGGGGATTACAACGCTGATGTCGTAATCTATCGGCGGGAACTTTGACGGCTCGTCGTAGATGATAGGAGCGGTTTCGGCTTCAGCGAAAGCCTGAACATCGAGCTCGGCAAATACAACGCAAGCTTTTTTGTCGAGCTTTCTTCCGACAGTGGGATGAACGATGCCTATTGTGCCGATTTCCTTTCCGTCAAGAATAATGCTGTTGAGGTTGACGGGGTGCTCGTAGCCGTGAGAGGGCTGCTTTGCCGCAAAATCGGGGAGCTTATGCTTTATATCGTCGGTTATCACCGCTAAGATGTCGCGCAGCTCGAAATACAGCGATTTAATGTCCTCAGTCTTTTTGTAGAGAGTTATCGCGAGGAGCTTCTTTTCGATGCAGAGGTTGTTCTCGGTCATGCCCGTCACTGCTCTGCCTATCTCGAAAATGCCGAATTCGGGAGCGAAGCCCACGTTTGTTTTGACTTGGCAAAGCTGGGTCGGGATAAGCGAATTGCGGATCGTTTCGATATTCGGGTTGGTGGCGTTTGCCAACTTTACGTTGTCCTCTACCTCGATACCGAGATCCTTGAGCTCGTCGCTGTACGCCCACACATATGAATGAAGCTCGTGGAGATTGAACTTCTTGACGAGGATATCTTTGATTTTTTCCTCGCTGCGCTTAACTGCGTCGGGTCTGACGGGGTAAAGCGGAGAGCGGGTGGTATTGATCTCAAAATTGTCGTAGCCGTAAATTCTGGTGATCTCCTCGATAATGTCCGCGTTGATGGTGACGTCCTTAGTGGCGCGCCAGCTCGGTACAACAACGTCGAACACATCGTTTTCAAGCGTCACCTTAAAGCCGAGGCTTTGGAGAGTTTTTACGATAGTTTCGTTGTCGATTTCAATTCCGGTGTAGCGGTCAACAAACGCCTTTGTAAAGTTGAGCTCAACGGTGTCGTAACGGAATGCGTATTCGTCGGTGAGAGCGGAAACGACCTTTACGCCGTTGTCATATTTCTTTAAAAGATTTAAGAATCTCGCGATCGCGACGTCGGTCATCTCGGGATCGAGGCTCTTTTCATAGCGCATCGAGGCGTCGGTGCGGTGAGAAAGACGAACCGTTGATTTGCGGATGGAAGCCGCGTCGAAGGTTGCGGATTCAAGCGTCAGTGTGGTGGTGTCCTCGACGATTTCGGAGTCGAGACCGCCTATGATTCCCGCGATAGCTACGGGCGTGTTGTCGTTGCAGATCATCAGCGTATTTTCGTCAACCTTGCGCTCAACGCCGTCGAGGGTCTTGAAAACAAACGGCTCGTCAAAGCGCTTGATTCGTATTTTGCCCACCTTGCGGGAGTCGAAAGCGTGCATGGGCTGCCCCATTTCGAGCATGAGGTAGTTTGTGAGATCGGCGAGGAAGTTGATCGCGCGCATTCCGCAGTAATAGAGGCGGATCCTCATGTTGACGGGGCTTACGGAGCGGCTGATGTTCTCGACCTGTAAGCAGGAATAACGCTGGCAAAGCGGATCCTCGATTTTAAGATCGACCGAGGGAAGGTCGGAGTAAACAGTCAGATCTTCAACGTCAAGCGGCTTTAAGGGTCTGCCCGCCAAGGCCGCGAATTCGCGCGCTATGCCGTAGTGTCCCCAGAGGTCGGGGCGGTTTGTGAGGGATTTGTTGTCAACCTCGAAAACGATATCGTCAATTTCGTAAATTTCTTTTAAATCTGCTCCGCAGGGGACGTCGTCGGTGATTTCCATGATTCCCGAATGGTCGTCGCTTATTCCGATCTCAGCCTCGCTGCAGCACATACCGCAGGAGGTGTAGCCCGCCAGCGCCCTCGGAGCGATTTCGATTTCGCCGATTTTAGCGCCGACCTTTGCAAAGGCGGTTTTCATGCCGACGCGCACGTTGGGAGCGCCGCAGACAACATCGGTGAGCTGTCCGTCGCCGGCGTCGACCTTTAGCAGGTGAAGCTTTTTTGACTCGGGATGATTTTCAACGGATTTTATTTCGGCAACGACAACTCCGCTGAGCTCGCTGCCCTTGAAGAATATTTCGTTCTCCACCTCGGCGGTAGACAGGGAAAACTGATGTATAAGCTCCGTTTTGTTCAGCCCCGAAAGGTCAACAAAGTCGGAAATCCAGTTCATAGATAAAAACATGGCAAGCTCTCCTCTCTTATTCGTCGTCGCTAAACTGCGCCAGCGCCTTGAGGCTGCCGCTGTTGAGGTCGCGAATATCTTTGATTTTGTATTCCATCATAGCAAGGCGGGTAAGACCCAAGCCGAAGGCAAAGCCCGTGTACTCGTCGGGATCGACTCCGCCCTCGCGCAGTACGTTGGGATGTATCATACCGCAGGGGCAAAGCTCAAGCCAGCCGCTGTGCTTGCAGGAGGCACAGCCCTCGCCGCCGCAGATAAGGCAGTTTATGTCAAGCTCAAAGCCGGGTTCAACGAAGGGGAAGAAGCCGGGACGGAGCCTGACCTTAACATCTCTGCGGAAAACCTCGGAAAGCATTGTTTTCATAAAGAAAATGAGGTTTGAGATCGAGATGTCGCGGTCAACCATCATGCCCTCCATCTGGAAGAAGGTGTTCTCGTGGCTTGCGTCGGTCGCCTCGTTGCGGAAGCAGCGTCCGGGAAAGATAGCCTTGATCGGAACGCCGTTTTCAATTAGATTTTTTCCGTATTTTCTCAGAATAGCGTTCTGAGCGGCGGAAGTCTGGGTTTTGAGGAGCTGACCGTTTGTGAGGTAATAGGTGTCCTGCATATCGCGCGCAGGGTGGTGCTTAGGAATATTCACCGACTCAAAGCACTCGTAGTCGGTCACCACCTCGGGATAATCCTCAACGGTAAAGCCCATCGATTTAAAAATGTTTTCGCACTGGCGCTGAACCAGTGTGATCGGATGATATGAGCCGCGCGCCGTGTTAGCGGGCACGGTGATGTCAAACTTAGGCATTTCGGCGATCTCACGCTCTATCTCTGCCTTGCGCAGTTCTTCTGCCTTTTCGTCGATCTTCTTCGCCGCATAGCTTTTCAGCTTGTTTACCTCCGCGCCGAAGGATTTCTTTTCTTCGCTTGAAAGATTCTTCATGCCCTTGAGCAGCGCAGTGATGCTGCCCTTTTTGCCCAAATATTCCACGCGCACCCGGTCAAGTAAGGTGAGGTCGTTTTTTTCGGCAAGGCTGGCATCAAATTCTTCCTGTAATTCCCTGATTTTATCCATAAAAACCTCCAATAAAAATAAGCCCCCGTGTCACAAAGACACAGGGACGAAAAATCCGCGGTACCACCCTGATTCTTACGCGGCAAAAGCCCGTAAGCTCTCATAACGTGTAACGGCGTCACCCGTCGCCCCCTACTGTGAGTGAAAATTTTCAGGGGCGCCGCTCGGGAGCGAACTTCACACAAAACCGTCATAACGCGCTTTCAGCCGCCGACGCGTCTCTCTTTCAAGCCGGATTTTTGCGCTACTCTCTCCGTCGCTGCGTTTGTTATCAGTATTGATTTGAATACTCAGTATATGATATCACTGATTTTCAAAAATTTCAAGTGTTTTTTATTAATTTCGTCGATTTACGAATTTTTAGAAATTTAAGGCAATACCGCGTAATTACGGCGTGCGGTATTGCCTAAATTAAATCAAGGGCTGGTCAAATTCGTAAAGAGCTTCGTTTACGAGAAATTTGTCATAGATTTTGTTGATAATAAAATATTCCACGATGATATCCGCCTTGCTGCTGTGAGAAAGGGCGTAGCCCGCTTTCATAAGCAGGTCGCGTGTTTCTGCGAGGCTCAGTTCGAGCGCGAGGGCGAAAGAAAGCGCCGTCTGCTTGCTTGGACGGTACTGAGGCTGACTGCGGATCTTTGAAAAGAGCTTGCGGTCGATCTGCGCCTTTTTGTAGCACTGAGCGTCGGTCATGTGCTTTTCGTCGATTTTACGCATCAGCGTTTCGGAAAAGCTCTCGTCTACTTGTTCCAATCTTTGTTTCAACGCGTCGGCTGCGGACTTCGCGGCAGGCGCGGACTTCTTAAAGCCGTGCTTTTTTCGTTCAGCCGCTTTTGACGACGGTTGATACAGCGGAGCCGAAGGAGCGTAATACTTTATCGGAGCCGAGTCGTTTTTCGGAGCCGATTGCGGAGGAGGAGCCGAATCGCGTGCTCCCATCGGATAATTTTCGAGAGGGGAAATGAGTGATTCATCGTCATCTTGCGGAGTGGATTTATCGGTTGCTTTTTCTATTTCTGATTGTGACGGGCGGTATGACGGAGCCAAATTGCGTGATTCCGTCAGCTTCCGCACAGGGGCGGAAACGGAGTGTTCCGAAGCTTCCTCGCATGATGTGCTTTCGTCGTTTATCACTTCTTCCTTTGGGAAGAAACTGTCTATATATCGCTTTAAATCGCTCAGCGTTTTCGCGCTGAGCTTCTTTGGTTTTTTCGGTTTCTTAAAAAACATATCGGTCACACTCCCAATACAATTCTACCATATTCAAAAAAATTTGGCAATCCCGAAAAAATTTTTTCAAAAGTTGCATAGTTGTATACAACTTTTTCGATTTTGGGAGGTATGGTGAGAGGACTTTTTATAAAGGGAACCTTTAACAATTCCCTAAAGATTCCCTAAAACGTGTCCTTTCACGGAGGTGACACCGATCAAAAAGAAATTAAAGCCAAAAGAAAAACTGTTCTGCGCTTACTTTGTCTGTCTGGGAGACGCGGGTGAAGCGGCTGAGCGCGCGGGCTTGGGAGGCGACCGTGTTTTGGCGGGGAACCGTATGCTGTGTGAGGAGAGGATCCTGAACGAAATCGAGCGGCTCACGGCTGCACGCAAGGGAGCCCTTGCAGGGCTTGCCTCGGCGGGCTACTACAGACTCGCGTTCGGCGGGATATCCGACGCGCTGAGGTTGCTTTATATGGATGACCCCGCTCCCGAGCAGCTTAACGGCATGGATCTGTTTTCGATTTCGGAAATCAAAAAGCCCAAGGAGGGGATGCTTGAAATCAAATTTTTTGACCGTTTGAAGGCGCTTGAAAAGCTTGAAACGTCGGGCGGAGAAAGCACGGGAGTGTCGGGGCTGTACGAAGCGATCGGCAGAGGCGCTCAGGCAGGGGGAATCCGCAGTGATTGAGAGATTTTCGCCCAAGCAGCTCAGGGCTCTGAGCTGGTGGCACGCGATGTCGCCCGACTGCACCCGCGACGCGATAATCTGCGACGGCGCGGTGCGAAGCGGCAAAACCTTTTGTATGTCGCTGTCATTTGTTCTCTGGTCGTTTTATGAATTTAAGGGCGGAGATTTCGGGCTGTGCGGAAAAACTATCCGTTCTCTGCGGCGCAATATGGTTACTCCGATTTTGCCGCTGCTTAAAAGTCTGGGTTTTGACTGCTCTGAAAAACTGAGTCAAAACTGCCTTATCGTTCGCTGCGGCGGAGCGGAGAACCGTTTTTATCTGTTCGGCGGCAAGGACGAGGGCGCTGCGGCGCTGATTCAGGGCGTTACGCATTCGGGAGTGCTGTTCGACGAGGTGGCGCTTATGCCGCGCTCCTTTGTGGAGCAGGCTATGGCGAGGTGTTCCGTGACGGGCTCGCGGTTCTGGTTCAACTGCAATCCCGAGCATCCCGAGCACTGGTTTTACCGCGAGTGGATATTGCAGGCGGAACGGAAAAACGCGCTCTATCTTCACTTCACAATGGACGACAATCCATCTCTGAGCGATAAGGTCAGGCGGCGATATGAGCGGCTTTACTCCGGCGTGTTTTATGAGCGGTTCGTGCTTGGAAAATGGGTTGCGGTGTACGGCGCGGTTTACCCGTTTATGGCTAATGAAGAAATGTACTGCGACGCTCCGTCGGGTGAAATGAGCGATTATATGATCTCCTGCGATTACGGCACGGTCAACCCGACCTCGATGGGACTTTGGGGAAAAAAAGACGGCGTGTGGTACAGGATCGGCGAGTACTATTACGACTCGCGGCGCGAGGGCTTTCAGAAAACCGACGAGGAGCATTATTCAGCTTTAAAGGAGCTTGCGCGCGGAAGGAAAATAAGCCGTGTAGTGGTTGACCCGTCGGCGGCAAGCTTTATTCAGGTTATCCGACGCTACGGAGAGTTTGAGGTGAAGCCCGCGCAGAACGACGTTATAAACGGAATAAGAAAAGTGTCGGCGGCGCTGAAAAACAGAAGTATCCGAATTTGCAAAAACTGCGCGGCTGCGCGTAGGGAGTTTCAGCTTTACCGCTGGGACTCGGCGAAAAATACCGATTCGCCCGTTAAGGAGAACGACCACGCGATGGATGATATCCGCTATTTTACCGCTTCGGTCACGGGCGGCAGCGGATTACAGGTGTTCGCCGCCGCAAGATAGGAGGAAAATAATGTTTGGCAGAAAAAAACAGACGGAGGCTCCGGCTCTGCCTATGGCGCAGACCGTGCCGCGAGGCTTCGGAGGCTCGGCGTCCTTGCTGAGCGCGGCGGCTCAGAGCCACGCCGAACGCGCTCTGTATGCCGCTCTCAGAGAGTCGGTGCCGCTGATCGACGCAGCGCTTGGCAAAATCGTGCGGCTCATGGGGAAGTTCAGGGTCGTCACGGATGATCCCGCAGCGCAGCAGACCGCCGACCGTTTTGTGCGCTGTGTAAAAACAAACGGCTCGGGTATGGGCTTGGCGTCGTTTATATGCGATTATGCCGACAGCCTGCTTACCTACGGCGAGGCGGTCGGAGAGATGCTCCCGTGCGCAGATCACAGCGGTATTTGTGCGCTTTACAACGCCGCTCCGGACGACGTGAGGCTTGAAGCGGGCAGCTCTCCGCTCGAAATCATTGTGTGCCGCGCCTGCGACGGCAAGCCCGTTGCAAATCAGTCGCTTGTGCTTCCGTCGCTGTTGAATCAGAAACGCGGCACGGTGCGCGGAACCTCGATGCTTGAAGGGCTTCCCTTTGTGAGCGAGCTGCTCCTTAGGGTTTTTAAATCGCTGAAAAACAACTGGGAGAGGGCGGGCGATATCCGTTTTGCCGTCACCTACGACCCGAAGGACGGGAGCTTCAGCGAGGAAAGCGCGAGAAAAATAGCGGACGAGTGGAAAAAAGCCATGCGCGGCGACAGCGTTTGCGATTTTGTTTCGGTCGGAGATGTGAAAGTTAGGGTCATCGGAGCCGAAAACCAAATGCCCGACTGCTCGACGCCCGTGAGGATCATTTTGGAGCAGATGATCGCGAAGCTCGGGATCCCGCCGTTTTTGCTCGGCATCTCATGGTCGAGCACCGAGCGGATGAGCGCTCAGCAGGCGGATATTTTAACGAGCGAGCTCGAATTTTATCGCATGGCTGTCGAGCCTGCGATCAGAAAAATTATGGAAACGCATTTGAGAATGTCGGGCTTTGCCTGCGGATTTGAGATCATTTGGAACGACATCAATTTGCAGGACGCGGTGGAGCTTTCGCAGGCAAGGCTCAACAACGCCCGCGCCATGCAGATAGAAAAGCAATACGGTTTGGAGGTTGAAAATGACGAATAATGCGATCGTAAAAGCGGCGGCTGTGAGCGGCGGAGAACAAACGCCGACCGAGGCGGAGCTTGCGCTCATAAACGCCTACACGCGCAGAAAGTTAGGCGCCGATGAGGTGTACGTGTTTTCCGTGGCGCTTTGCGACAACGACGTTGACCGCGACGGCGAACGCTTTACCGTTGAGTCGCTGTTCGCGCTTGAAAAGCTGTTTGTGGGAAAAACGGGTATTTTTGACCACAGCGCCAGCGCGAAAAATCAGGCGGCGAGAATATTCGCCTGCTGTGTTGAGCAGATACCCGGTCGCAAAACCGCAACGGGCGACGATTATTTCAGGCTTACGGCTCGCGCTTATATACCGAAAAACGAAGGCAGCCGCGAGCTGATCGAGGCGATCGACGGCGGCATCGTGAAGGAGGTAAGCGTCGGCTGCGCGGTGAGCGAAACAAAGTGCAGCATTTGCGGACAGGATATCGCCGTCTGCCCCCATCAAAAGGGCGAGACATACGGCGGCAGGCTGTGCTGCGGAGAGCTTACGGAGCCTGTTGACGCTTACGAATGGAGCTTTGTAGCGGTTCCGGCTCAGAGAGAGGCGGGAGTGATAAAGTCTTTAAAAAGAAAGGACAGAAGCATGGAGAATATCATCAAACAATTGAAGGCGGGCAAGAGCTTAACGCTCAGCGACGGCGAATGTGAAAAGCTGTCGGGATATATCGAGAGCTTAAAGCAGTCTGCAAAGGACGGAGTATATTACCGCGAAAGTCTTGTGGCGGATGTGCTGAGGCTTTCGGCGGCAGTGCAGCCCGACGTTTCGCGCGGCACGATGGAGGACGTGGCGAAATCAATGAGCGTGGCTCAGCTCAGAGAGTTTAAAAATGCCTTTGAAAAACAGAAAAACAGAGAATACGCGCCTAAACCGCAGCTTTGCGGCGGCAGCGCTGTCAACAGCGCCGAATCATTCGGACAGTTTACAATTTAATTAACGGAGGTTTGTAATGAACGTAAATTTTAACGGATACGGAGAAAATGTGACTACCTTTATCGCCGACAGCGGTCTTACCGCGGCGGGCGTGCCCGTCAAGCTCAGCGCCGACGGCACCGTGACAGTTTGCGCGGCTAACGACGTCTTTTGCGGCGTCTGCGTGGGTCTGCGCGGCGGTTACGCGGCAGTGCAGACAGCGGGCTATGTGAGAATGTCTGCCACATCAAAAATCGCTGTCGGCTATAAAAAGCTTGCCGCCGACGGAAACGGCGGCGTGGCGGTCAACAATTCGGGCAGAGAACTGCTTGTGGTGGACGCAACATCAACCGAAGTCGGTTTTATTCTTTAATGATCGGGAGGTAATAATATGGCTAATTTTGAGAATATTACTATTGAGAAGGGTATGTATCAGTGCAAGGGCGGTCTCACCGCCGCACTTGAGGGGCTTGACCCGTCGGAAAACTACGCAGGCACCGCTTTGGAGGGGCTCGACGCGTTTTCACGCCAGCTCAAAAGATTTGATATAAGGGTGAGCGGCAGAGGCAGCGACTGCGTTGAGAAGTTTTTTCAGAGCTCCAACTCCGCCGCGCTGTTTCCCGAATACGTGAGCCGCGCTGTGCGTCAGGGCATGGAGAGAGCGGATATTCTTCCCAACCTTGTTGCGACCGTCACAGACATCGAAGGCATGGATTACCGCAGCGTCGTGTCGGTTCCCTCCGATGATGACAAGACGCTCAAAATCGTGGGAGAGGGCGCTGCGCTCCCCGGCACCAAGATCAAGACGAGAGAAAATCTTGTGAAGCTTCACAAGCGCGGCAGAATGCTTGTGGCTTCCTATGAGGCTCTGCGCTTTCAGCGCCTTGACCTTTTCACGGTCACTCTCAGTCAGATCGGCGCTTACATAGCGAGAGCGCAGCTCCGCGACGCTATCGACGTGCTCATTAACGGCGACGGCAACAACAACGCGGCTTCAAATGTTTCCGTGGCGACAAGCGGCACGCTTACCTACGCCGATTTGGTGAAGCTCTGGGCGAATCTCAGCCCCTATGAGCTCAACACTGTTTTGGCTCCTACTCAGGAGATGCAGGCTATTTTAGGCATGACCCAGATGCAGGACCCCCGCGCCGGTCTCGATTTTCAGGGCACCGGCAAAATGGTAACTCCGCTCGGTGCGGCGCTTCTTCACGCGCCCGAGATGACCGCCGGCACGATCATCGGTCTTGATAAAAACTGCGCTCTTGAAATGGTTCAGGCGGGCGGCGTTACCACCGATTACGACAGACTGATCGACCGTCAGTTAGAGCGCGCGGCGATAACCTGCACGGCGGGCTTTGCGAAAATCTTTACCGAAGCGGCTAAAACAATGTCTTAAGGAACGGAGGTAAGCGCTTGAATATTGCGAATGTATGCGACAGATTTTTGGTGCTTGCCGATATTGATGCTGACGAGCTTTCGCGCTGGCGCGGGCTTATCGAGGACGCCTGTCTGTATGTGACCTCGCGCTGCACAAAGGATAATCCCGACAGCGCAGACGCAAGGCGGCTTGAAATGCTCGGAGCGGCTTACGCTTTTAAGCTGTACGCCATGTGCGGAAGCGGTCAGCTCAGTGAGTTTACAGCGGGTGACGTCAAGCTGGCGTCATCCGCCGATAAACAGGTTCAGGCGGAAAAGCTGTGGCGCGAGCTTGTTGACGGCAGCCCCGATTTGATCGACGCGGGCGGATTTTTATTTGGCAGGGTGATTTGATGAGTTTATTGAATTGTGTGGACAGAGAGATCGGACGCTTCGGCACCGGGGTTGTCATAAGGCAAAACGGCGAATGTGTAAGTACGCGCGCCTTTGTGGAGCCGCTGCGCTACCGCAACAAAATATATATCGGCGGAGAGTGCCGCGAGCTCGGCACTACAAGGCGCGAAAAATATCTGTATGTCGGCAAGTCCTCCCACCGTCTTGAGGAAAACAAATCGGTAATAGAATCACGCGGAGGAAAATATATTGTGAAAAGGTGTGAAACCTATTTTGTAAAGGACACGCCTGTTTATGAGTGGGCTATTTTAGTGCCCTACGGCGAAGAACGGGAGGATGACTATGATTCAGATCCAACAGCAGATTGATTCCGTGATCATGGGACTGAAACAGCGCGGAGCTTTGTCGGAGGTTCGTTTCGTTCGCGAGTACAGCACAGATAAAATCGAAACTCCCGTGCGCGGAATGCTCGCGGTCGTGGGGATCACTCAAATAACCCGCGAAAACGGCTTTTTCGGCGGCAGACTTTCATCCTCTGTTTCGGGAGAGCGCTACAGCGTCAAAGCCGAGATCCGCGTTTACGCTCCCGCGAGCGAGAACGGAACGGGCTTGTCGTGCGTTGTAAGCGAGCTTTTGGCGAGTCTTGAAGATGCAGACAGCGGGCACATCATCACCGGAGTCTCCGCGTCTCCGATTGAGTTTGACCCGAACATAAACGCCGTTTTCCGCAAGGTGGAATTTGAAGCGGCGTTTTGCCTGAGCGGGGAGGATCAAAGTGGTTTTTGACTACGAAAAAGGAAGCGATTTGCTGGTGCGCGTAAACGGAACCGTTCTCGGCGGCGTGACCGCTCTGCGCAGAACCATGAGACAATCGCAGAAGGAAATTTACGAATATCTGACGGACAAGCCCGTTGCGGTTATCCCCAAAAAGATGTATTACATACAAATAAAGCTGTGCCGAGGCGCTGAATATCCCTTTGACGGGGATATAAGCTTTGTGGAGATAGTCGGCGGAGGAAGGATCGAACGTTATACCTCATGCTTTGTGCGCAGAGAAAAAAGCGACGTCCTTCCGCGCGGCGAAACGGAGTACACTGTTACAATTGAGGCGAGAGAAAGGAGCGTTCTGTATGAATGATATCACGTCGGAGCTTGCCGACAAAATCACTGCGGACGGTGAGTATGAAACGCTCAGCGAGCAGCTTGAGCGCGAGAGCCTGCGCTACAGCCGCGCGTTGCCCGAAGAGGAGGAGGCGAGGCTGCGGTGAGATTGGTACCGATGCGTTTTAAGGGCGCGGAGTGGCATCACAATCCGCGCGAAATAACCTTTGAGTGCGCCAAGCAGGTGAACGAGCTTCACGCTCCCTACGGAAAATCTTACATACAAAACACGGGCAGGCGCAATATGCTTATAAAGGGCGAGGGCGAGCTGTACGGCAGCGACTGCGGCGAGCAGTTTGCCCGTCTTTTTTCGCTGTTTAAGAGCGGCGGCGCCGGTGTGCTGGCTATTCCCGAGCTCGGAACGGTTTACGCGGTTTTTGAGCAGTTGAAAATTAAGGGCTATCCCAAGCCGGACATTTTGCTGTACAGCTTTATTTTCAGGGAAGTAATGGAGTATGAGAGCGGTGACAGTCAGACCTCGTATACCGCGGCTGAGGGCGAGACCCTCTGGGACGTATCTTACAGATTTGATATTGTGATCGACCGCTTGGTGGCGCTGAATCCTCAGGTCAAGCGTCCGGATGAAAATATCGGCGGACAGGAGGTAGCGCTGTGCTGAGCTTTGCGGTGACAGACATAAACGGCGTTGAAAAAAAGCCGGACAAGGTTATAAAGGTGACGCTTGACAGCGACAGGGGAGTGCCTGCCGACAGCCTGAGCTTGACCTGCGTTTATGATGAAGGTCTGCGGACTGAATCTGATTATGTGCGCGCATATGACGGAGACAGGCTTGTGTTCGTCGGTCAGCTCGACAGCATTATCACATTGAAGCGCGGCAAGGGCGTTGTTACAATGCTCGGTGCAAGAAGTCTTGCAGCCGCGCTGCTCGACAACGAGGCTGAGCCGCTGACCTACGTTAATCCAAGCTCCGTTCTCATGGAGAGCCGTCATTTGGAGCCGTTCGGGATAAGGCTTGAAACCCGCGATACCGTGCCGTATTACAACCAAATGAAAATCGACAAGGGTATGTCGCACTGGCAGGCATTGCAAAGCTTTTGCCGCAACCGTTACCAATGCGAGCCGAGGATCACAGGCGACGGAAGGGCGATACTTGACGGAAAAGCCACGGATGAAAGCGTTACTTTTTCCGACTGCGGCGGCGGAACGGCATATTATGAGCTGCGCGAGAGCCGTTTGCGCTGCCGTCTGCTCTCGGAGGTCAGATTGAAATTTATGCAGGCAAACACCTACAGCTCGGTCATAAGGAATCAAAATCCCGAAGCGGCTAAGGTCAGGCGTGTCAGGTTTGTAAACGCCGCGTCCGACAAAGCTACTCCGGCTACGGCAGACAAAATGCTGGAGAACAGCAACCGCAGCAGCTATCTTTTAAAGCTGAGCTGCACGGGCTGCCACACCGGTCTTACGGGGAAGAAAGCCGTGGTAGTGGACAGCGTTTTGGGCAGGCTTGATGGGCTGCGCGTTGAAAGGGTGAAATACTCAGCCGACAAGCACGGAGAGCGCAGCGAGATCACATTGAGAAAGGAGAATTTTCATGTGGCTGATGAGTTACATAACAAATAATTCGATCAGCTCGCCCAACGCCGTCAAGGGTGAGCTGAGTGCCGGCGGAGCGGTGTCGTCGTCGGGTGAGCACAAGGGGGTCGAAATGTGCTTTCCCTACGGATTGGTCAGTATTCCTCCGGCGGGAGAGCGTGCGGTAGTGCTACCGCTTGACGACGGCGAGGTCGGGCTCGGCGTGCTGAAAAAAGCGGTCGGACTTGAAGCGGGCGAGCTTATGCTCTACTCAAAGGGCGGCGCGACGCTTGTGCTGAAAAATGACGGCAGAGTGCTGATTAACGGCAGGGAACCGGTAAACAGCATTGAGCCCATAAATGACGGTGAGCCGGTGAACGACGTTGAGCCCATAAATGACGGTGAGCCGGCAAACGACGTTGAGCCCATAAATGACGGGGAGCCGGTGAACGGCGTTGAGCCCACAAATGACGGGGAGCCGACAGACGGCGGGGAGCTTGGAAATGATTGATGTAAAAATAACAAACGGAGATGTGGAGACCGATGGCACGGGCAGCGCAAAAAGAATATACGGCAGGGATGTTTTGTTTCAGCGCGCCCTGCTGTGCATGACCGTTCCGAAGGGCAGCTTTGTTTATGACAGAGAGCTTGGAGCAGAGCGCGGAATAACGGCGGCTCAGACTGAGCTGCTGTTCGGCGAGGCGCTTGTGAAATACCCCGGAACCTCGGTTCGCGTGCTCGGAATGACGGGCGAAGCGGTGCAGGTGTCGGTCAACATTGACGGCGAAAGCAGAACAGAGGAGGTGCGTACATACGGAAACGTATCAGGAAATATATGACAGAATGAAATCGCGTTATATGCAGGAAAGCGGCGCGGAATTTGACGAGGCGGGCGATATCGCGATACGTCTTAAGGTTCTTGCGGGTGAGGTTTATAATATGCAGACCCACATGGAATGGCTCAGAAGGCAGCTTTTTCCCTCAACTGCGACGGGAGTATTTTTGGATCGTTTTGCCCAACAGCGCGGTCTTGAACGCAGACCTGCGATCAAGGCGGCAGGGCAGTTGACTTTCAGAGTGAACGAAACAAAGAACTACAGCTTGGCTATTCCCCGCGGAACGGCGGTTTCCACCGACACCGACAGCCCCGTAAGGCTGTATACGACAGAGGACGGTGAGATCGAAGCGGGATCGTATTCCGTGACAATTCCCGCTGAAGCCGAAATTGCGGGATATCGCGGAAACATAAAAATAAATACTGCTGTGGTGCCTGTGAGCGTTCCCGCCGAAATCGATTCGGTGACAAATTACAGCACGTTTAAGGGAGGCGCGGACGAGGAGAGCGACACGACGCTTCGGGCGCGTATCCTCGAAAGCTATGTCAATCAGCCGAACGGCATGAACGCCGCATATTATATCGCGCTGGCGACCTCGGTTGAAGGAGTTTCAAAGGCGGGCGCAGTTGGAAAGGCTCGCGGTGCGGGCACGGTCAATCTGTATATTGCTTCGACCGACGGAAGTATATCTAACGAAAAGCTTTGCGAGGTGCAGCAGGTCGTTGAAAATGAGCGTGAGCTGAATGTTGATGTCCTTGTGGCAGCGGGCGGCGGTATTTATTACGATTTGTATGTCACGGTGACGGCAAAGGCAGGCTACGAGGCACAGGAAGTCATAGCAAAATGCACCGATGCTTTTGAGGATTATCTGTCCTCGCTTCCAATGGGCGGTAAGCTGTATCTGGCGAATCTGGGCAGGTATTTGCTTGAAACAGGCTGTATCGAGACATATGAATTCAATCCGATCATGGACGATATGTCGCTTCCGGGCTCGCAGTTCTTTATCGCGGGCGACGTTCAGATCGAGGTGGAATGATGGGAAGCTTTGATTCAATGAAAAACAAGCTTGCGCCGCTGGGCGTTTACAGCCTTGAAGATGGGAGCACAACGGTCTGTGAGCTGAAAGCCTATTCAGAGGGGCTTGACCCGCTGTTCAACAGGCTCGAAGAGTTTGAGCGTGAGAGCTTCATCGCGACAGCCGAGACCTACGGACTGAGCGAAAGAGAGCGGTTTTCGGATAAGGAAAAGCCCGATCTGACAGTTGAACAGCGCCGCGCTTTGCTGACGGGGCTTGAACAGGATTTGGGTGCAAAGGGAACTCCGAACGGGTTCACAAAGCACCTGAACGACAACGGTATTATGGATTTTTCCATAGATGAATACCCCACGAGGCAGCGAATGAGTATTTATATAAACGACGATTTAAACAGCGCACAAATCAAAAGGGCGACAAAGATTATAGCGCAGGCGGTTCCGTCGCATATCAATGTGAAATTGTTTTTCTCTGACGATACTCAGATCGATATTTAACACTATTTTCAATTAAGGCGTGCACCGCACAATTAGCGGTGCACGCCTTGCCTGAATCTTGTTCCGTCAGACTGTCAAAAATATTACTTCGCAATCTGCATACCGTAATTACGCGGTATTTCCTTAACAGCGCTGAGAGTGTTACCGACCGTCCTTGACTTTAAGTCTATAGTCTTTTATATGTTTTATAAAGTAAAACAAAGTAAAACGCGCCCCGGCGTCCGTTTTGGAGCCGGGGCGTGATTCGTTTATGATTTTGTGTTGTTGTCGGGTTTTTTTATCGGTTCGGTAGAACTGCTGTTATCGCCGGAATCCTCTTTTGACGGTTTCGTTTCGCTTACATAACTGCTGCTTTTATGTTCGCTGCGGTCGGTTTCACGGCAGACGCCTATTGTTTGGATCACGGCTATGTATACGAGCGCGGCGGCGATTACCGACAGCACGCAGAGAAACGCTATGCGAATACCGTCCGGAGTCTTTTTGCTTTCAGGCTTGGGAGGCAGGGGTTCCTTTGGAGCGGGAGGCTGCCTGAATTGCTGAACCGGCGGCGCACAAGGCGGCGTATATTGTGGAGCGGCGTGCCGTGCTTTATAAGGGGGATCGGGTTCTTTTACGGATTTTACGGGAGTGCCGCAAATCGGGCATATTGTTTCATCGTCACAGGAAAAACCGCATTTGACGCATTTCATGTTATCACCTCTGATTAAATGATATCACACGCCGGCGGAAAAGTCAATTTTGAAATTAATCAACGCGCATATTAATTTGCCGGTCATTGTTCCGAAAAACACGTCAATTCGTACAGTTTAGTCCTTTGCAAAGACTATCTTTGATCCGCTGTCGGTGATGACAAAGTCTCTGCCGCTGAGAGAGTACGGGAACGTGTGATTGTCGTATGTCGTTATTGTTTTCGTGTTCTTATTGATCGTGAAATACGATACCTCGCCGGTCTTAGACGTCATTATGAGCTCATTATCATTTATCTTCATCTGAACGCCTCCGTAACGGTTAGCCAAGGGAGCGTAATCCTTACCGTTTCTTGTCGCCTGAATCATGTGATAAGTTCCGTCGATACTGTTTTTCGAGAACGACGTGTTATAAATAACCGTTATAAAAATAAGGATCGCGCCGATAATCAATACTGCTTTTTTCATTTGTAAAACACCTTTATTTAATTGGATTTAGTAATTGGATTTAGCGGTTATAAAAGTTATAGAATATTACCGCAATCAAATAAATACTTTTGATAAGCGAATCATAAGCGAAATCTAAAGCAACCGTTCCTCTGATAAAATGATCGTTTTGTCACCCGCCTTTCCGAAATAATACGATGCTGTAAAGATTTCTTATGTATGGGAATTTTTGAGGTTCCCTTATCGTTTGACTTTATTATACACGCTGAACACGCTGAAAAATATGATTTGGTCGCCTGCCATGCGACAATTTGAAATAATATCGACAAATCAAAGCGATACGCGGACTTGAAGCGGAAAGGAAATCTGTTTTTACTTTATCCGGCAGAAAACCGCATTTTGCAAAATTGCAAAATTGAAAAATTAGAAAATTGATTTTCGTGGTAAAAAATTTACTATTGATTGATTGGAAAAATTGTGATATAATCAATTGGAATAGGCAAAAATATCTGTGAAAGGACAGATTTGATGATAAAAGCGAACAAGTACCGCACCGTAAGCTGCGGTGAATTAAGAGAAGAAAACATAGGTCAGCAGGTCCGTGTAGCGGGCTGGGTCGAGAACATCCGCGATCACGGCGGCGTCATGTTCCTCGACATCCGCGACCAGTACGGCGTGCTCCAGGTCGTCGTACACGATGATCGGCTGCTGAAGAATATCAATAAGGAATGTACCGTCACACTCAGCGGCGAGGTGGTCAAGCGTGACGCGGAAACCATAAATAAAAAAATCGCCACGGGTTATGTTGAGGTTCACACCGATGACATCACCGTGCTCGGCAAGTGTTCCAATGTGCTGCCCTTTGAGGTCGCAACATCCACAAACACCTCGGAGGAGGTCAGGCTTAAATACCGTTTTCTTGACCTGAGAAATCCGAAGGTTCACAAGAATATTATGCTCCGCTCGCAGGTTATAACTTTCCTTCGTCAAAAGATGAATGAGCTGGGCTTTACCGAGATAAACACGCCTATACTGTCAGCTTCCTCTCCCGAGGGCGCGCGAGATTATCTTATTCCGAGCCGCAAGCACAAAGGCAAGTTTTATGCTCTGCCGCAGGCTCCGCAGATTTTCAAGCAGCTTCTTATGGTTTCGGGCTTTGACAAATATTTCCAGATCGCGCCTTGCTTCCGTGACGAGGACGCACGTGCCGACCGCTCACCGGGCGAGTTCTATCAGCTCGACTTTGAAATGGCGTTCGCCACTCAGGAGGACGTTTTCGACGTAGCCGAGCAGGTGCTTTACGAAGCCTTTACCAAGTTTACGAAAAAGACCGTTTCAAAGCCGCCGTTCAGACGGATATCCTTTGCCGAGTCAATGCTGAAATACGGTACCGACAAGCCCGATTTGCGCAATCCGCTTGAAATAGTCGAAATCAGCGATATGTTTGAGGAGACCGATTTTGCTCCCTTCCGCAAGAAGTGCGTCCGTTCAATCAATGTGCCTGCCGCCGCTTCCCAAAGTAAAAAGTGGTTCAAGCGCATGGAGGAGTTCGCGCTGTCGATCGGCATGAAGGGCTTGGGCTACGTCAAGGTAAATGACGACCTCACGTTTGACGGGCCCATCGACAAGTTCCTCAAGCCCGGAGACCGCGAGGAGCTTATTGAAAGAAACGGATCAAAGGCGGGCGACGTGATTTACTTTATCGCCGACACTGCTAAGCAGGCTCCGAAGTTAGCGGGTCAGATCCGCACCGAGGTCGCCGAAAGATTAAAGCTTATCGACGACTCCCGCTTTGAGCTTTGCTTTATTGTGGACTTCCCGATGTTTGAGCGCGACGATGACGGCAAGATCATCTTCACACATAACCCGTTTTCAATGCCTCAGGGCGGACTTGACGCACTTGAAAATCAGGATCCCGAAACGATTTTGGCATATCAGTACGATATCGTGTGCAACGGAGTAGAGCTTTCCTCAGGCGCGGTGCGCAACCACGACATCGAGATAATGAAGAAGGCTTTCTGCATGGCGGGCTATTCCGAGGAGGAGCTCAAAGCCAAGTTCAAGGCGCTTTACAATGCTTTCCAATACGGCGCTCCGCCTCATGCGGGCATGGCTCCGGGCGTTGACAGAATGATTATGCTGCTCACGGGTGAGGAGAATATCCGCGAGGTGATCGCGTTCCCGATGAACTCAAACGCACAGGATGTGCTTTTAGGTTCGCCCGGAGAGGTCACTGAGCAGCAGCTCAGAGAGGTTCACGTTAAGCTGAGATAATACCTATTTGGCTCTTTGCCGCAAAAAAGTGCCATAACATTGCCTTAAAAAAACTATTGACAAATAGAATTTTTTGGTTTATAATGCATTTAAACCGTTGAGAAAGAGTGAGTAGGCTGTGCCAATTCTCTCAAAGAGAGCCGCGGGCGGTGAGATCGCGGCAGAGAACACAGAGCTGAATGGACTTTCGAGGGCGATCGGAAACACCTCTTGGTGGAGTATGTGAGACGGATCGGACTATCCGTAATCAAAGGTCAGCGTATGTCAGTACGCGTTAAGAGGGCGTGGCATTTCACGTCAAGCAGGGTGGCACCGCAGGATCATTATTCCTGTCCCGGCATTTTTGTTCCGGGACAGGATTTTTTTGTTTCTCGGAAAACGAAACCCTATATTTTCAAAAGGAGTAAGAAAAGAAAAATGAAAGAAAACAAGATCCCCTACAAAACCTACCTTGATGAAAGTGAAATCCCCACAAAATGGTATAACGTTCGCGCCGACATGAAGAATAAGCCCGCACCCTTGCTCAATCCCGGAACACATCAGCCCATGAAGGCTGAGGAGCTTGCTCCCGTTTTCTGTGAGGAGCTTATTGCGCAGGAGCTTAACAACACCGACGCTTATATCGACATTCCCCAAGAGATCCAGGATTTCTACAAGATGTACCGTCCCTCGCCCCTTATCAGAGCGTATTTCCTTGAGGACGCACTCGGCACTCCCGCCAAGATCTACTACAAGTTTGAGGGCAACAACACCAGCGGAAGCCACAAGCTCAACTCCGCTATAGCTCAGGCTTATTACGCCAAAAAGCAGGGCTTGAAGGGCGTTACCACCGAGACCGGAGCCGGTCAGTGGGGCACTGCGCTTTCAATGGCTTGCTCTTATTTCGGACTTGACTGCAAGGTGTTCATGGTCAAGGTCAGCTACGAGCAGAAGCCCTTCCGCCGCGAGGTAATGAGAACCTACGGCGCGTCCGTCACTCCTTCGCCTTCAATGACGACCGAGATCGGCAAGAAGATCCTCTCCGAGTTCCCCGGCACAACGGGAAGCCTCGGCTGCGCTATTTCAGAGGCTGTTGAGGTTGCCACCACCAACGAGGGTTACCGCTACGTTCTGGGCAGCGTGCTCAATCAGGTTCTTCTGCATCAGAGCATTATCGGTCTTGAAACAAAGACTGCGCTTGACAAGCTCGGCGAAAAGGCTGACATCATCATCGGCTGTGCCGGCGGCGGCTCCAACCTCGGCGGCTTGATCGCTCCCTTCATGGGACAAAAGCTCAGAGGAGAGGCTGACTACAGGATCATCGCCGTTGAGCCCGCTTCATGCCCCAGCTTCACACGCGGCAAGTACGCTTACGACTTCTGCGACACCGGCATGGTTTGCCCGCTCGCGAAGATGTACACACTCGGCTCGGGCTTCATTCCCTCAGCCAACCACGCGGGCGGTCTGCGCTATCACGGCATGAGCAGTATTCTGTCCCAGCTTTACGCGGACGGCTTGATGGAGGCAACATCTGTTGAGCAGACCTCGGTATTTGAGGCTGCCGAGATGTTCGCGAGAGTAGAGGGTATTCTTCCCGCTCCCGAGTCCAGCCACGCGATCCGCGTCGCAATTGACGAGGCGCTCAAGTGCAAGGAGACAGGCGAGGAGAAAACCATCGTATTCGGTCTCACCGGCACAGGCTATTTTGACATGGTCGCTTACGAGAAGTACAACGACGGCGAGATGACCGACTTTATCCCCACCGATGAGGAAATCGCGAAGAGCCTTGCGAATCTTCCCGTTGTTGAGGAATAAGACGGCAATATAATAGCAATATAATAGTAATAAGACAGTATACAGTATAAAATTAATATGTATAAGCAAGCCTTTCCGCCTCGCATCAGTGCGTGAGCGCAGAAAGGCTTTTTGTCATATTTTTTGCATAGGATAAAAATAAGAGGAATTTTCTCTTTACAATTTTCGCGCTTTGGTTTATAATGTGATTGTAGGTTATATCAAAAATATTCTTGCATTAATACCGATATTTTGTGAAAAACAAAGAAGCACCGTATTTTTTTTAATGAGGGCAAGGATTATGGGGGTGAGATAAATGCTTTGCGATAATTGCCGCAGCAGCAACGCGCCCGGAGCGAAGTTTTGCGCTGTATGCGGTGAACCGCTGCCTGAAAAGGCGTTGGTTCATGAGCAGGGTCAGCAATCGGCGCGCGAATACGTTAACAGCGGATTAAACTATCACGACGGATTCAGCAGTCAAAATAACAATGACAGCAATGTGAACTATTCAAATCAAAATAATGAGTACTATCCTGACAACAGCTATGGGCAGAACGGCGGCTACGGACAGTATGATTATCGGTACAATAATAATCAATACGCGAACAATCAGTATGCGAACAATCAGTACGGATATAATCAATATAACGTTAATCAATACGGTTACGGGCTTCAGCAAAAGCAAACGCGCTCCGTGGGAGCTATTGTGTTTTATATGTTAAGCGGCACTCTGGCTTTGATAACTATGGCTATGCTGCTGTTGCCGAATATTGACCGTGCAGGCGGAGTCAGCGCGGGAGCTTCGGTAAGCGACCGATATTGGAATGTTATTCAATATATCGGCTACATATTCAAATACACCGGAAGCTATAAAATCGATTCTGTTATTGTGGCGATGGTTTTGATAAGTCTCTTTGCGCTTCCGACTGTTTTTCAGTTGCTCTGGGCTATTTTCTCATTTACCCGATTGAGAGCGGCAGGCGCGATGGGCTTGGCAGGCTCAATCATTTACTCGACCTCGGCTATGTTTTGGCTGCTTTATCTGCTCGATTTGATTCCAATTGGCAGATTCTTTTTTACGGGAGTGTCCCGAAGTGGATTTGACACAGCAAAATATATCACTGCGGTGCCATACATTATGGTGGCGCTTAGCATTGTCGGAATTGTTTTTTCATCTATTCAAATTTCAAAACGAAACCGCGTAAGATAAAGGGGGTATAAGAATATAATGACAGCTGTAAAAAAATCACCGTCCTCTCATGCAAAAAAACAAGAAAAACGGCTAAGCACGGTTTCCTTTGTGAGTGTTTTGCTTGGGATAGCTACGATCTTTGCTCCGCTTATCCCTATGCTTGTGGTAACTCCGGGAAAAAGGCGCGTGTTTTTCAATATGATCGGCGTTGTTAATCAGGAGGTAGGATCCGATATAACGCGTGACGACGCTTTTCCGATGCTGCTGATTTATGTGGTCGCCGTTGTTATCATGGCGGTGGGGTGCGTTAACGCATATCAAAAACTGAGATCCGCGCCGTATTTTATTATGGGCGCCTCGGCAATGTTTATTGTTTTTGTGTATGTGTGGATGAACATGGAAAATCCCTCGCGTGACGCCGCGAGGACCTCGCTTTCAAATTCCGTTTTGCCGTATCTGGTATTGATAACGGCGGTGGGTGCGTTGGCGACTGCGCTTCTCTGGTTGCTTTCGGAAACGGGAAAGTCGAATGTTCCCAAGCGCAAGACGACGCATAAATCAAAAAGAAAAAAATAACCTTGATTATTAAATTTCGGAATTATCGGTTAATCATGCTCGAAAAACGTGAGATTATGCCGATGATATAAAAATTTATTTATAAAGGAGATGTGTGTATGTTCTGTCAAAATTGCGGAACTCAAAACAACGACGCTTATACAAACTGCGTCAACTGCGGTGCTCCGCTCAGAGAGCCCCAATACTCTCAGCCGCAGCAATATCAGCAACAGTCTCAGCAGCCGTATTACGGATATGCTGAGGCGCCGGTCAACGCCGTGAACGGTTCCAAGCCCACCGTGCTTTATATTGTCGCCGGAATTATGGCTGTGATAAGCTTTGCCTTGGTGTTTGCTCCCAGCTTTTTCTATGGAACCATTCCCTATAATCCGTTTTCGCTTGTCGTAGACTCTTACAGGATGACGTTTGCTTCCTCCGGCAGCGGAAGCATGAAGTCCGTATTGGATGAAGCAAGCCTGTTCATTATAGTGATGTTTGTTATTCCGATGGGCTTTCAGATCGCATGGGCTATTCTGTCGTTCGCGCAAAAAAGACCTGCGGGCATTTTCGGTATCATTTCCTCAGTGATTTATTTGCTTTCATCATTTATCTGGAGCTTGATTGTTGCAGTCGCAGACAGCTCGCCGTCAGTTGCCGTTTTGCCTGTGCCGCTGTTTATGATTCTTATGGCTATCGCGGGGATCCCTGTTTCGATCATTCAGCTTGTTAAGAGAAAGTATTTGTAATGCGGTAAAAGGAGAGAAATTTATATGTACTGTCAAAATTGCGGAGCTCCGAATCCCGACGACGCAAGGTTTTGCTCAGCGTGCGGCGGATCAATGGAGGATGAGCAAGCATCCTTTGTTCAGCAGGATCAGCCCGATCGGCAGTGGGAGCAGCAACCCATTGAACAGCCCGATCGGCAGTGGAATCAACAATCCGATGATCAGCCCGATCGGCAATGGGAGCAGCAACCCGTTGAACAGCCCGATCGGCAATGGGATCAACAATCCGTTGGGCAGCCGATTCAGCAGTGGAATCAACAATCCGTTGAGCAGCCTGTTCAGCAGTGGAATGGACAGCCGCCTGTTCGGCAGCAGTGGGATCAACAGATCCGGCAGGGCGGTTATGTGCAGGCGCCTGCCTATCAGCTTAAAACCAACCGCAGCCTTCCGAAGCTGTTTTTCCTGTCGATCATCACCTTGGGCATTTACGGTATTGTTATTATGTCAAATATCTCAACGAATATCAATACAGTGGCGAGCAGACATGACGGCAGAAAAACCATGCACTATTGCCTTGTGGTTTTCATTTTTTCGTGGCTGACATTCGGTATCGTTCCCTTGATTTGGTATCATAAGCTTTCGGGTCGTATCGGTCGTGAGCTCAGACGCAGAAATATTCGTCATAATTTCAGTGCGAAGGATTTTTGGCTCTGGTGCGTTTTGGGAACCTTTATCATTGCAGGTCCGTTCATCTATTTCCATAAGCTGCTCAAGGGCATGAACCTCATTTGCGATGATTACAATCAGTTCGGCTGATGGTTAAGCTGATTATTTAGTTGATTATTAAGTTGATTGTTTATAAAAAAGTGAATTGAACAAAACCTTTCATCATTCCGCTGTATCGCGTTGTGAAGAAAGGTTTTTTCTTTTGACCGCCGTTTGCACTTGAAAACAGACGCTTTGTTGTGTTATACTGTTTTCTGAAACTGATTTCAAATTATATTCTGATTTTATAATTATATTGAATTGGGAAGGAATGGATGATTTGGCAAAGGCGGTCCCGCTTTTCAGCGGCAGCAAGGGAAACAGTTATTTTATAGGCTCGGGCGGCTCGGGCGTGCTTATCGACGCGGGCAAAAACTGCAAGCAGATCGAGCTTGCTATGGCGCTCAACGGCGTGGACATGGAGCAGGTCAAAGCGATTTTCGTCACTCACGAGCACATCGATCACTGCAGCGCGGTGCGCGTGCTTGCTAAAAAGTACGGTCTTGATGTATACGCCAGTGCGGGAACTCTTGAAGCGCTTGAAAACAGCGGAAAGCTTGACCCGCAAACGAAGACCCATGTTATTGAAACCGAAACCGCCGTTGGCGATATGCTTATCAGCCGAATCAACACTCCGCACGACGCCGCCGAAAGCTGCTGCTACCGCGTGGTGACCTCCGACGGCAAGGCGGCGCTTATAGCAACTGATATGGGCATTATGACCGAGGGTGTGCGTATGGCGGCTTCCGAGAGCGATTTTGTGGTGCTCGAATCGAACCATGATATTGATATGCTTCGCATGGGACCGTATCCTTATCTTCTGAAAAAGCGGATACTTTCCGACAGGGGACACCTATCAAACGAAGCCTGCGCTGCCGAGCTTGTAGAGTTAGTGAGCTGCGGCACTCTTAGGCTTATGCTCGGGCACCTGAGCGAGCAGAACAATACCCCCGAATTAGCTCTCCGCACCGCGGTGTGCGAGTTGGAGCGAGCGGGAATGAAATATAAAAGCGATTTCACGTTGGACGTTGCCCCAAGCGTGGCTTGCGTAAAGAGCGTGATTTATTGATGCTGAAAATAAATGTGATTTGCATAGGCAAAATCAAAGAAAAATACTTTACCGACGCGATCTCCGAATACGCCAAGCGACTCACGGCGTTTTGCAGATTTAATATTATCGAGCTTGCGGAGGAGCGTATCAAGAGCAATACCCCGAACGCCGCGCAGATCGACGAGGTTTTAAGCGCGGAGGGCAAGCGGATCCTTCAAAAAATCAGTCCGTCCGATCACGTGATCGCATTGTGCATCGAGGGAAAGCTTATGTCGAGCGAGGAGCTTGCGGGCGTGCTTGACAGCGCGGCGGTCAGCGGAAAAAGCACTGTCGATTTTATAATCGGCGGAAGCTACGGGCTGAGCGCAGATGTGAAGAAACGCGCCGATCTGCGGCTTTCAATGAGTCGCATGACCTTTCCGCATCAGATGGCGAGGGTAATTCTCAGCGAGCAAATCTACCGCGCGTTTGTGATAAGCTCGGGCGGAAAATATCACAAGTGAGGAAAATATGGCATTAGACGGCATTTTTTTAAGACATATAAAAACCGAAATCGAAAAAGAGGCTTTGGGTGCGCGCGTCAATCAAATTTATCAGCCGAACCGCGACGAGCTTGTTTTGGTGCTCCGCACCTACGGCGGAGCGAAAAAGCTGCTGCTTTCTTCCCGCGCAAACTCTCCGCGCGTCAACTTTTGCAAGGGCACGCCCGAAAATCCCGCGCAGCCTCCCATGTTCTGTATGCTGCTGCGCAAGCGTTTGGGCGGCGGCAAGCTCACGGGTGTGCGGCAGCTCGGCTGTGACCGCGTGCTTTTTATTGACTTCGACTGCATAAACGAGCTTGGCGACCTTGAAGGGCTGAGCATCGTGTGCGAGATCATGGGAATGTACAGCAATCTTATTGTGATAAACCGCGATACGGGAGTAATCATCGACGCAATCAAACGCGTCGATTTGACCGTCAGCAGCAAGCGGCTCGTGCTTCCGAATATCCGCTACGAGCTTCCGCAGACTCAGAACAAGCTCAACATCCTTGAACACAGCGCGGCTGAGATAGTTGAAGCTGCGCGGAGCTTGGCAGGAGAGCTTCCTCTTTCAAAGGCGCTGATGCAGGTGATCGAGGGTATTTCCCCGATCATTGCAAGGGAGCTTGAGTTCCGTGTCGGCGAGGGAGCTACGAACCGAGTTGAGGGAGTGCTGTGCGACAGGCTGCTTGCGGCTCTGGAGGATCTAAAGCGGATGGCGGAGAACTGCGGCGAAACGCCGTGTATAGTATACCGCGAGGACGGCAGGCCGATGGATTTCGCATTTTTTCCGATAAAGCAGTACGGCGGCTTTGCCGAGGTCAAGCTGACCGAGGGCTATTCGGCGACAGTTGACGAGTTTTACGAGGAGCGCGACTCGCGGGAGCGTATGCGCGTAAAGAGCAGCAGCCTTCAAAAGCTTTTGACAAATATGATCGACCGAATTTCTCGAAAAATCAATAAGCAGCGAGCGGAGCTTGCTCGGTGCGGAAACCGCGAACAGCTCAGAATATACGGAGATCTGCTTCACGCGAATCTTTACCGCATAGAGCGCGGAGCGTCGGTCGCAGAGGTTGAAAATTTTTACGACGAAAACAACGCCGTAATTCAAATCAAATTAAATCCCGCGATATCCCCCGCCGCGAACGCTCAAAAGTATTACAAGGACTATCAAAAGGCTAAGACCGCCGAAACCGTGCTCGCGGAGCAAATCGAAAAGGGCAGGGAAGAGCTTGAGTATTTAGAGTCGGTCGCCGACGCGCTGAGCCGCTGCGAGTCGGAAAAGGAGATAAGTCAGATCCGCGACGAGCTTACGGGTCAGGGCTACCTGCGCCGCCCGAAAGGAAAGGCGCCGAAGCAGTCTCAGCTTCCGCCAAAGGAGTTTAAGTCGTCGGACGGCTTCACGATCCTTGTCGGCAGGAACAACCGCCAGAACGATCAGCTCACGCTGAAAACAGCCGACAAAACCGACGTCTGGCTCCACACAAAGGATATACACGGCTCGCACGTCATAATCCGCGCCGAGGGAAAGCCTGTCAGCGAAACGGCGATCCTCGAGGCGGCGCGCCTTGCCGCCCTCCACAGCAAAGCGCGCGAAAGCACAAACGTGCCGGTAGATTATACATTGGTAAAAAATGTAAGCAAACCGTCCGGCGCAAAGCCGGGAATGGTGATCTACGTAAAAAATAAGACCGTATTTGTTGACCCGAAGTAAGCGGTGGGATATTCGATTAAAGGGAATCTCTGAAAATTCAGTATCGTGCATAGTTATCGTGCAGAGATGATCTATACCAGAAAATTCAAGCCGCCAAGTGGGATGAAATCCTGCTTGGCGGCTTTGCATAGTCGATAAGCCTCAACGCTGCGCGAGTCAATAATTTAGGGGTATCCTCAAAAAAGGTACCCCTAAATTATTGGCTTTTTATGCCATCTTCGATACAATTTTTTCGCGGTCTTTTGCGGTCAATGAACGACAGAAAAAACCTTCATCTATATTTTCGGGCACCCTGGTTTCATTTTGAGGGGTATCGTTTTCATTTTATTAGATTCAATTGTGTTCTCAGCAAACTGCCTGTATTCAACCCATAATAAATTTTTCGGCAGCTTGGTCGGCAAGCGACAACGTGTTGACGATAAACTCTCTCGGTTCTTTGTAATTTGTCTGTGACCATTTGCCGATGATTGCAAATGAGCCCTGAACGTGGTAGTGGATCAGGTAGCGCTGCATATCGGTCAGCGCGCTTTTATGTGCCCGTTCAAGCCAGATCTTTTCACACTTCATCTCAAACAGATCGCCCATCTTATCTATCAGGTGTGTGGTGGTGTGGGGACTGAATATCATTTTAAATATTTCGGGGTTTTCCTCAATATTCAAAAAGAGTGCTCCGAACATATCCTTCTCATCTGCCATACCGAGTTCTGTTACGATTCTCTCCAGATCCGTCAATACCGCCTGTTCGGTTTGCCTGTATATGTCGTCCACGTCCGTAAAATAGTTGTAGAAGGTCGTGCGGCTGATATCTGCCTTATCCGCGATTTCCTGAACGGTAATGTCCTTTAGTTCTTTGTTCTCCAAGCACTCCGCGAGTGCGCTCATGATCAGCTTCTGTGTTTTTAACGCCTTGCGGCTCGGTTTTTGTTCAGCCATGCTGTCTCACCTGATTAATATTATCAAAATAAGTGTAACACAATTTTATTGATTATTCAAGATAATTTACAATTATACCATTTTTTGTTCACTTTTTAACAGATTTCCCCCGAGGTGTTCAATAGTTAACATTTCAGGGGTTTGTTGTAAATTGAATTCACCTGCAAGCAGTGATATGATTTAGACACAGCCAAGGGAAAACAAGACAAAATCGAGAGGAGAAATCACAAAAATTCAAACGTTTTTACAACAACCGATATCACTGATACAACAAAATCAATTAAAAAAAGGAAGGAAAGTAATGAAAAGCACAAACAAAATAAAGACAAGAGTTCTCGCAGCGACATTATCCGCGATCACCGTTTTCTCGGCAGGAGCACCGGCAGTCGTCACAGCATCGGCGGCAGAAAATAGTGATTCCATAACAACGGAGATCACCTCATCCGTAACGGACTACTTCAAAGATAAATCCCTCGGCTTTGTGAAAAACACAGCATGGAAGATCGTTGGTCCGGAGCTTACAAAGGCAGGCTTGACACCCATCATCAATATGTACCTCGGCATCGAAGATGATGGTCCCTCCAATCAGGATATCCTCGACAAGATCGACAAGAGCACCGAAGAGATCAAGGCGGAGATTGCCAAGGTTCTGGAAGCGACTATGGAGCTTTCAACTCAGACAGCCAACTATCATAAGCTCCAAATGAACCATCTTAGGGCGATCAACAGCAATATCGATACAAAGGATTTCAGAGTTCAGGCTGACACAGTAGCCGCTGATTTTGCCCACGCGCTCAAGAGGATCGACGAGAACAAGGCGAACATCACTTGCGACGGCATCGGAAAAATCAACAACACCACCTACAAGGCGTACAAAGAGATCCTTGCAGACCCCAAGTGCAATGTAAGCTCAATGCAGGCAAACTTTGATGAGATGATCCGCTTCCTCAAGGGTCAGCGCACCACCAACAACAACGAGAACGGTTATCGCCAGCTTACGGATTATCTGATGGACAGAATTGTAGCGGCAGATCTCAACGAGCACAGCTATAAGGATACTCCCGATTATAACGGCGGCATCGACGCGATCAACACCGAGATCAAAATTATGGAGCAGCAGGCGATCATGGACTTTGCCATGATCAACGTACTCAACAGTATGAAGTGCAAGGTCAAGGAGTATGAGATCGACAACGGTATCATCACTGTCAACGAGGACGAAAGCCCCTATGCAAAATTTGAATGCACCGCGACCAACCTCCAAAAAGGACTTGTTGAGATGAACGACATCTTCAACGAAGTGCTTAAGGAGAATGAATCACTCAAGGACAAGTATATCAACGTTTACCTGTATGTAACAGAGAATGGCAATACCGCGACAAAGGGCTGCACCTCCTTTATCGACGCGTGGTCGCAGGGTATCGACAGCGGCAGCAACTTCAGCGTCATTGTCAAAAAGAGTGGTGAGGAAATCGTCGCTGACAGCAAAAAGGGCTTTAAGTTAGACAATAATGTAAAAGGTATCAGCAAGGACGGCGGATTTTTGGTTCCTGCAAATAGAGAAGTATATATTGAGATGACAGGCTGGAGAAACGGCTTTTATGCTCAGGCAAAACCCGACCTGCACATCTTCACCCTGAGCAGCAACTCAAATCTTACCGTCAATCACGCTTGTTTCAAGGGCGGCGAAAACCATGTTTACATTCCCGACAGCGCAAAGAACTCTAAAGTAATGATTTACGGCTCCGAATTTTTCGATTCTAACGGTCCCGCTGTCCTCATCAGCTCAAAGGCTGACAACACCAATTTACAATTACAGTGGAGCGAGTACTGGAACAAAAATAACGGTTATGTCAGGAACAACAGCAAGTCAAGCGTGGTCAGGGAAGAATACTGCAACCGCCTCTACGAGAAAGAGCAGCGCGGAGACGAGTACTGGGGAACCTGATTATCACACAGACAATGCTCGGAAACAAACAACCGTAAACGATAAATTAAAATCATAGGGAATCGAATGATGATTCTCGGATAAACGCCGCCCTGTCGAAGAATTTCGGCAGGGCGGCGTTGGGCTTATGAAGGAGTATCGACCACATATACAAAAAATGAAAACGTCCTGTTTGCCAAGGAGGTCAAATCCCCGGCAACAGGGCTTTTTTAGAGATTACTATTCCAAACAAATAGCTTTTTTAAGTAGACTTTTATTCTTTTTTCTGAGCGCCTCACTGTTGCGACGTGTTGCCTTACAGCGCGTTTTCAGAGTAGAATTGAGATTTATCCGAGAAAAAATAAGACGCGACACGGGGCGAACAAGGGCGCTTCTCGATTTATCGGCAAATAATGTTGAAAATCGGATAATTGATTAGTATAATAGAAACAAACGAGGAGATTTTGCTTAAAGCGAGACATGACAATTGAACGTAGATCAATTGTATGGAAGCCGGTTAGACAAACTTGAATTTGACGAGGATATGATTTTAATGAAATTAGAAAATGCAGAATTGAAAAATATCGAAAGAATCGTGGCTATATCAAATGCTGCGTTTGACAGCGATATTAATGTTGGTGCTTCCGAAGCAGACAGACCTCCTGATTATGATTCCGTTCAATGGCACATTCAGATGAAAAATGAAGGACATTTGCTACAGGCAGTCATAGATGGAGAAATCGTTGGCGGTGCAATTCTATTTGCGGACAAAGACGGTGAAACTTTGTACGTTGGCAGAATATTTATAGACCCGGTTCACTATCGGAAGGGGTATGGTCTTTCCTTGATGAAAATGGTGGAAACCTTCTATCCCGGTATCAAGAAAATTAAACTTGATACGCCTCTTTGGAATGTAAGAACGAATGCTTTTTATACAAAGCTGGGGTATTGTGAAGTGAAACGAGATAAGGAGTTTGCTTACTACCAAAAAGAATTAGATTGACAAATTCCAATCGCTAAAAATGTGCCAAAGGCACATTTTTGCCTCCCGTTGGTCGGCACGGTCGCCTTCAAGTCCCTTCGGATACTTAGCGGGCCCGCCCGAAGTGCGTTTCAAATTCCGATTTGTTCAACCTCGCTTATTGCGGCGTAAGCACAGTTAAGGCGCGGATAAACGCTCTCCCTAAAAATGTCCCACCAAGACATTTTAAATAAAGAAGGTCTAACATAGCTTTTGTAGAACAGTCGGATTATTTGAATTTGTAGGATAAAAAATTTCAAATTATATCGGAGGTTTACAAATGAAAAACGAAATCACTTATACGCAACAGGGCGACTATCTATTACCCGACGTAAAACTACCCGAGCAGCCAAAGGTTGAAATTGGAATCTGGGGCAGACAGCACGAGCGGTATATCAAACAGTATCATAAAATCCGCTATTTTAATCTTTTGACAAGCGGTACACTTGTTGCCTATCTTGCAGATATCGACAGAGAAGCAACAGAAATATTTGATAAGCTCGTTAAACAGCTAGCAAGGCAAGAAGGGATTACCGAACAGCTAAAAGCAGCAGATCTGATTGAATGGGTCAGGTGTATGAATAACATTCAGAACAGAGCAAGAGAGATAGTCAATGCAGAGTTGATTTTTACCTAATCAATATAGCCGCCAAGCGGGATAAACTCATGCTTGGCGGCGTTTTGGTTTTATATTTATCATTTTATAAGCTGATTTCAGTAGAAATAACATCAACTCCATTTCCAAGTAAATTGCCTATAGAATGAGCTATCATGACAACATAGATATCTTTTGTCATATGGGTTGTTACATTAATCAAAATATCTGAACAATATCTGAATAATCCTATTGACGTTTTTAATAAATATGTTATAATAGAATTAAAGATAGAAAAGAAAGGGGTGCTTGAATTGATTTTTGATTGTATCGCTCGTGCCTGCAGACAGATAATTGATTGTACTGATGACCGGTTTTTTGAAGAATTTCAGGCTATTTCTTCGGATTATGAGCAACAGCTTGAAGCTGATTTTAAACGAGAAATCCCTTCTTTCTTTGATGGAGGTCATTATCGTATGCTAAATGTAGATGATTTAAGTAGTAGAAGTCATTTTGCACGAGAATTATCATCTGCACTAAAAATTGCTACCCAGAATAATGACTTTGATAAAGCATTGTTCTATATAAAGTATGTTTGCCCGGCATTTGAGAAATATATTTGTCAATTGACAATAATAACATCAGACTATTCCTCTTTTGATTATTTAAATAGTAATAGTCAAGAGACCAATATTATTGTTCTGCCAAAAGTTAGAGCTAATTGGCAGCATTCTAATATGTGGAAATATTTTGATTACAGTATTAATAATTTTTTGACTAATATTTATATTATTGATATTACAAAAATTAAAGGGAATTATAAAATCAAGAATTATGTTCTTAGCTATGATTTATTTGCAGAGGAAATCGAAAAAGGAAAAATCGTAATTGGTATTTCCCCAATAACCTGTAAAGCTTGTATCAATTTTAATAATATTGAAATAAAAGATGTTAATGGAAAAGAATATTTTTCGGTCAATCAACTGCAACATGCTGAGGAAATAACAGAAAATATTAAATCTATTTATAGCGAAGCACGCAAGTATGGTGTAAATATTCTTGTTTTTCCGGAAATGTTAGGCACACAAGAGCAGATACAACAAATTCAAAAATTGTATCTGGAAGAATCAAATACCCAAAATATTAATAACCCTCAGATAACTGTGATGCCAACTATCTGGAAAGACAGGAATAATTATTCAAATATACTAATTGGTCAGCTAAATAAGCCAGTTACTCAAAAAAAAGACTTTTAGATATCCTTATCAAGATGAAGATGGAGCTATATTTTTAGAGGATCTCGATTTAGAAAATGAGGTTACTATAAACATTTTTCATATTGAAGGAATCGGAAGGGTTATTGTTGCAATTTGCAAAGATTTACTAATGAGAAAACATTTGGATTTTCTGATTGGCGATTTAAAGGCTTCAATAATTCTTGTTCCCTCGTTTTCTACCGGAGATTATCCATTTAAAATGATATCTTATTATGGATTCCCATATGATTGTAATATAGTATGGATTAATTCCTGCGCTGCAAGGCATTTATTAAAAAAACCAAATGACAGTTTTGAAACAATTGGTGTAACATATAATCCTAGCCGTTCTGGCACGGATGGTTGTGTAAAAGAATATAAAAATAGTGCTTGTGATGGGCAATGTAACAAATGCCTGTTTACGTTTGAACTAAATCTCAAGGAGTGAAAACAAATGACGAATAATAGAGAATTATGCAAAACAATTATTAAAATAAAAGGAGATGATAAATTAGCAATAAACGAATCAACTTTATCTGCATTGACAGAGATGAATAGAACACATTCTATTGAAATTGTTGTTAATATAATTGAGGATAATACAACTGAGTTAAAGCAGATTATTAAAGAAGACCGTTTAATACGAAATTTGATTCTAAATCAGTTTAATTCAGTTAAAGAACAACTGCTCCTAAATCTTGGTTTCTTTAATGGAATTCACTTTATTACAAGCTTATTGTTTAATGAGAAACAAAAGCGATTAAAAGATAATGTTTTAATTAGTAGTTTTCTAAATAGAAAATATACAAAAGAAATTTTTAAGTATTTATTTAATCATCCGTCAGCTAGGCATAAGGAACTTGCACAAGCGTTGTCTCTTAGCCCTAGCGGATTGAATGGCATTTTAAAAGATTTAATTAATAATCATGTTATTGAAAAAACGGAACATAGTAAATACTCATACTATTCTTTAAGTGAAACTGCATATAATTATACTAAAGATGTATTATACGAACCAAAGCATAAAGTGTTATTTTTTTATGAATCTACAAAAGATTTTTCTGACAAAAAATATAGTATTCAGTTTTTTGATAAGCCGTTAATTAACACTGTAGCAGAAGAAAGGAGCAAATCATGAGTAATTTGTTAGAATCAGTAAAAGCTATTACCTCTATAGATAATTGGAAAGAATTAATAGATTTATTTATTAATAATAAGCTTAATAGAGATGATCCTAATTTTGAGTTGATTTTTCATTTTATAACGGACATACGAAATCAATATAAAAAATGCCATGAGATTCCTTCAGAATTAAAGGATGTTCTTGAAGATGAGGTTTCAAATGACCTTAATTCATTCTTGGCAGATAGTCTAAAATGGTATTTCGATATGGAATTACTCAGAATAGCTGAGAAAAAAAGCAATGATTTTGTAAAAGATATTGTTAATATTATTTTTTATGATTATGTATTGAACGTTGGAATTGATCCGGTAGAAAAAATCATTAATTGCTTTAAAGACGATGATATTACTCGAAAGACAGTGATAAATGTAATTAGTGCAGTAAATTATTATGTATACAATTCAATATCAAAAACTATTAGCAAAGATAATATTTCTCTTACATTACAAAACAATTCAGACCTATCTAAAGAAACAAGCGATTGTTTAGCTTCGCTGGTTAATGACAATAGAATAGAATTAAAACTAAATCTAATCATTAATAATATGAACGAACAAGAAGAATAGTAAAAAATCATAGCCTATTAAGGATGTTCACTAACTCCTTTTAATCATAGTGAGAGATAATTTAATAGTATTTGCTTAAAAGAAACACATATAATATTTGTACAGCTTTCCATGTTCATCAGTTTTCATAATGTGATGAACTATTAAACCTTTGTTTCTAAATACATTTCCGAAACAGGCAAATTATATTTATATGTGAGTATTGAAGCATTACACTCCATTTATAGAATATATTATAAATAGTCGGCATAGCTTTCGTATAAAAAGTAAGCGTCAAACGAGGTAATGGGACAGCCACCGAGGACTAAAGTATCCACGGTGGCTGAGATCATTATTAGACATATTATTAGGATATAGTATATTCATGTTTAACAGCAAGGTCAATAATCTTTTCCTGCCCATTCAACAACTCATACGCAGCAAGCGTTAGCCTACGTTTGCGGATATACTCGCTGACTGATATTTGTCATATAACTGTGAAAAAGCGTTTGAATTTATCATAGGGACATATAGCGATTTCAGCGACTTTATTTGTGTCAATCTCGCCACACAGATTGTTCTCAATATATGAGATAGCGTTGTTAAGCTGTTTTATAACATCCATAATGCTTACCTCCTGATAATATAATATCAGGATATCTCTTTCGCTGCCCGACTTTTCTTGGACAGATCAAATTGTTTTCTTCAGGTAATATCTACAATGACTTTTCGGGCAACCCTCTAACACGCCAAACACTTTATAGCCACGCTTTTGGTAAAACTCTTTTGCCTGAAAGTCAAAGGTATCGAGATGTATCAGATAACAGCCTTTATCTTTTGCAGTCTTTTCTACTTCTGCAAGCAGTTTTGAGCCTAAGCCATTATCACGGTATTTTTCGTCAACCCAAAGCGTATCTATATAAGCAATCTTCCAACAATACATTCTGGCAACACAGCCGGCGATAATCTTTCTGTTATCGTCGGTTATCTTTTGGTCGAGTGTATCAAACAGCGTTTCCTGCTCGGTGGGTACTTGTGAGAGGTTGTACTCCACAAGTTTGTCAATGATATAATCCGCGTCGCCGTTTGCGCAGTTTTCAATTTTATAAGCCATATTATCCTCTTTTTTCAAATATCAAATGGTGGAAGAACGCTATCTTCTGAAAATCAGGATTCTGTGAAACTCTCATTTCAATATCAATCATCTTGTTCTGCCATTCTTCATCTTTTTGTATTTCTTGGTTTTGCTGTAAGTCCCAAAATGTGCGCAAACCATAAGTTTGTTGCAGAATAAGCCCGTTGCACCAATTTGAAATATCGCTGTCATCATAGTAATTGATTGTGCCGAACTGTTGAGCGTTGCTGTTTTGACCGTTGAGGAGATTATTCGCTTCATCAAAGTTGTTGAGTAATACAACCATCTGCATTACTCTGCCATTGCGGTTATGTTTTACGATTGACAACTTGCCGTTTTTCTTCATCAGGCGATAAAACTCACCGACGATTATCTCTCGGTCATCAGCGTATTCCAAAACATTATGGCAGAAGATATAATCAAATGAATTGCTCGGCAGATTTTTCAATTCGTCTATACTACCGACGATTTGACGATAGCTATTTGTAATCACTTGCTGAGCGAGCAAATCCTCAGACGGTTCAATAGCAATCACCTTATTATCAGCGGCGAAATGATCAGCAGTAATTCCTGTCCCGCTACCGAAGTCAAGAATTGTTTTACCTTTTAATTTACCGATTTGCTGCCAAATGATTTGCTTTGCGAGTTTTTCCCATGTGGGTAGTTGATTAAGCATATTATACTCCAATCAGTTGATAAATATCTGTTCCAGTTTTCTTATCAAAATTGTCCTTCAAATCAAGAAACGCTTTCCATTTTGGGATAGTCAAATCATTGAAGCCCCTACGAATAACGACATCAACAAGACGCTTTTCGATATAGGTTGCTCCGTCAGGCAAAGCGAGAGCGTCGCAGAGTTGAATCAGCTTGTCGTAGTCGTTGTACTCGGTATTTTTGATAAAGGTTTTTATAAATTCTGTTTCCTCTGCCGTACAGTCAATCTGTCCGTTGTAGGAGTTAATATTTTTATACGGAAACGAATGCGTCAGACAAATTCGGGCACAATCATCATAGCCGAGAGAAGTCATATAATTGTAGCCGTCAATAATGTGCCGCATATCCGTTACACCCTCACGCCTGCCGATGTCGTGTAACAAGCCGAGAATATAGGTTATATCAGCGTCAAGATTGTCACAATGCTCAGCAATAGCTTTTGCGCAAAAGGCAGTGGTTTTGCTGTGACCAATCCAAGCACCAGGGTTGCGCTGTTCTGCTTCGTATAATAGCTTTTCTGCTTCAAAAATCGTTGGAAGTTTCATATTACACCAAAAGGTTTAGTAGTTCGTTTAAATCATGGATTGTGTAATCCGGCTGTTCTATAGTTTGCTTTGGATCGGAAAGTCCGCCAAATCCTTGTTTGATCCACACAGTTATCATTCCGATTTTGTTAGCGGGAATAATATCATTATCAATCCTGTCACCGACCATTACTGCTTCTTCGGGCTTGCAATTCGCGCAATCAAGCGCAATTTGGAATATTCTCAAATCAGGCTTTGCTACTCCTTCCTCAGCAGAAGCAATAACAAGGTCAATGTATTTCAGTAAACCGAGCTTATCCAACCGCTGTTCACTGCCTAATTCCTGATTTGCAATAATACCGATTTTGTAATGCTTGCTTAACACGCTCAAACAATTCTCTGCTTCAGGATAGACAATTTCATCATCACTATTCCAAGGAGCCTTTTTCAAGCCAAATTCTTCAAGCACCTTATTGTAAGCGTTTTGGTTATGTTTTGAAATCTCGACCATTCTCTGATAAAACTCGTCATAGCTGATATCGGTATTCGCTATCGTTCTTTCAATTCTATCTCGATATGAAACATTTTCGTCAATAAGCGTTGAGCCAATATCAAAGAAAATCCATTTTATTCCTGTCATCATAAAACAAAAACCTTATTAATCTTATAAATAGCTTTATTTGGCTATTATATAATATTTCCCTTTAGTGATACATTCACCAATTCCCTGAGGTAACTTGCTAATAATAATCTTCTTTATTAATTCGATAGCATTATCTTTTGCCAAAGACTTATGTATTTCATTCAATGTGCTTTTGCTTTCAAAAAGCCTTGATAATTGTTGAATAAAAGAAGGGATAGACTTTATAGCGTTGTCCCTTAACATATCGTCCAGGTAGAAAACCAAAATTTTATCAAATACTATTTCGCCGTTTATTAATGGCAATAGCATTAACTCACTTTCTCCCGAATAGATCCATTTCGTAATTCGTTCTAGCTGTTTTGTAAAGTCAACAAAATGTTTATTACTAAAAAACCATTCCGTTCCGTCAATTTTTGCAACAATTACTTTATCAGGATAGTTATCACCCCAATACGCTCCGTATCCAGGTAGGTAGAAATTTACAGCAGGTCCTGTCAAGTGATGATAATAGTTTAGACTATTTAATATACTTTCTCCTGAATCTAAATCTGGACGAGTTATTAATATACCTATGTAGTCGTTTCTTATTCCTCTACTTAAATAATTTTCATTGATCTTTTCTATCATTTCTTTATAACTTAGAGCATTAATCATATTATCTCCTCATAAATAATTAGGCTTGCTTTTTTATTTGAATGCGTAAGGCTTCTTCTATACTTATAACTTTGGAAATGTCACTAATATCACCTATATCAAATTCTATGTAATCTTTATTTGCGTCTTTTTTCCAAAGAACTATTCTGAATTCTTGCTGAACCTTGTATGTATCTCGTTTCCAAAACGCTATATTATGCATCCCATGCAACAGAGATATATGCATGTTCGCATTATCCTCATCTTTGTTGTAATAATTGACAACACCATAAAACACCTCATAACCCAATTCCTTTGCAGCTTTATATATCCGTTTAATGAATTCACCTTTGTTCTCAATTACTAAAGCTGTATCTCCAAACTCTTTAAAAACAGGTTTCTGGTTGTCAGCAAAAACATGACCACTCTCATCTGGAAAGATATTTGTTGCACAAAAAACAAAGGCATTTGAAAAGGAAGTAGTTATTGCTGAATCTGTTAATGGTACGCATTCAATGACCTTACCGTCTGAATCATATATTTGCATATAGCCTTCCGAAATATGTAGCATTCCTTCAAGAAGATCACCTATTGTCATATCTCCGGTTTGTCTTTCTTTTTCTCTAAACCACTCAAGATTTTTCAAGTACATTTTTCCGGATTGAATTTTTTCTATTATCTCTTTATTCTGAAACTTTACTATTGGAAGATCCACACTGGTTCCGATTATGCGACTCATAACACTGCTCCTTACATGATTTCTATTATAATTCTACCATGAAACCAACATATTAGCAACTGCATTTTACGGGTATTAGCATTCCCTAAAAAGCGTGTTTTTCTCGGTAGGAGTAAAAACGCACTGCTTGCTCAGATGCGACATCCTTTCGCCGTCGCAATATGTCGAACGATTTTAATTGACAACTAAACCGTCACCATATATAATAATAACTGTACACAGAATGTACACTCACAATCGAATATCCTGAAACTTTAAAGAGCTGAAAAAGCAAAGATTTATTTTGCTTATGATACAACAAGCACTTTGAATTATCAAAAAGAGGATAGAATAATTTAAAGTCAAGTTATATAAGGCTTCTTGTACCAAGGGGGTAGTTTACCCTTTTGCGTATGAAAAATAGCCTTTATAACTTGGCTTTTTGTTGTGCCAAAATCTATCACAAAACAGTCACTATCATCTGTGACGGAAAGGAAAAACTATGACAAAAGGCGAACAAATTGTAGCCATGACAGTAGGAAGAACCAAATGTGAGGGCTATCCGAAACTAACTATTGAGCATCCGTTTTTCAGAAGGTTGAGAAGATTTATGGAGGATAAAAAATACTGGATGGGTACAGCTACCGACCTGCTTACCGAAATGAACGACACCGCAACACCACCCAATACAGTTACAAAACTACTCAACAAGTTTTCTTTTGAGTTTTATTGCAGTGACGGTATTGATGTATGTTTCCGACGGACAAACCGAAGAAGGATCATCGAGATCCATAAATATTAGTAATAATTGTGACGGATATGTTGACAGTTATTCTTTTGATTTGAATAACCATGTTACATCTAAACAAGCAGACTGTTTTTACTCCTCTAAGCAAAAACAGTTAGAAACCATAGGGACACCCTAAACCCGTTTATAAAGAAAGAAGGTAATAAACTAATGAAATACTATGACGATCAAGGCAACGAGTTAAACATTCGTACCGAATTAGACGATATGCTTGACAGGATATACGACGAGCTTGACAAGATGACTCCGGAGGAGCGAATGGCTTGGTATAGCAGAGGTATGTACATCAAGCCGCTGAAGTACAAGCAGGAGATCGACAATACCATATATATCGTCCGTACTGAATTCAATGAAAGCTCTGATTCAACTGTCTATGATACGGTTGAGAGAATCACATCAAAAATTATATAATTTATCGCTTTAAAGTGTTGAATTTAACGGTCAGATATGTTATAATAAAACCATCCTACAAATACATATCCGACTGTGGAAAGGAGCAAAATGAGTAAACAGTCAGATAAAAACAAAATCACCGCCCTATACTGCCGACTGTCCCGTGATGACGAGCAGGACGGTATGTCAGGGAGCATCAAAAATCAACAGGAGATCATCAGCAAATATGCTGCCGAAAATGGCTTCACCAATACCAGAGTATTCATTGACGATGGTTTCTCAGGCACGAACTTTGACCGCCCTGCCTTTAACGAGATTATGAAGCTCGGTGAAGAAGGCAAAATCGGAACGCTGATCGTCAAAGACCATTCCCGTCTCGGACGTAACCGTTTGGTTGTCGGTGCGTTGATGGAAGAAGAATTTGACCGTATGGGTATTCGCTATATCGCTATAATGGACAATATCGACACCAAGAACGGTATCAGCGATCTTGTACCTATGCAGGACTTATTCAATGAATGGCACGCAAAGAATACAAGCGACAAAGTGCGCAAGGTGTTTCAGAGCAAAGGCAAGTCGGGCAAACCGCTGACTAGCAATCCGCCGTATGGATATATGAAAAATCCCGACAACAAAGACGAGTGGATCATAGATGAACCGGCTGCCAAGATTGTCAGGCGTATATTCAAGATGTGCGTATCTGGTATGGGACCGTCGCAGATTGCCAATCAGCTAAAATCTGAAAAGATTCTAACTCCAACGGAATACTGGTACAGTATAAGTAGACAGTCAGGCAAGTCACCGTCAAAGCCATACAACTGGAGTCCTGCGGCAGTTTCTAATATTCTCTCAAGGCAGGAGTATTGCGGCGATACAGTAAACTTTCGGACGAGAACAAAGTCTTTCAAAAACAAGAAAATAATTAAAAATCCAACGGAAGATTGGGCAATCTTTGAATACACACATCCTGCGATTATTGACAGAGAAACCTTTGGGATTGTTCAACGATTGCGTAAACACAAACGCAGACCGACCAGACGAGGAATCACAAGTATATTTTCGGGAGTAATCTTCTGCGCAGATTGCAAACGCAAGTTGTACTATCATACGGAATATCACAAGACAAATGATCCTGCCAATTTCACTTGTTCTTCCTATGTGATTGATACCGATAATTGTACGGCTCACTATATCAGAGAACGAGCAGTCAAAGAGCTTGTCCTTGAGAACGTTCAAAGAGTGTTTTTGAATATTCAAGCGTATGAAAAAGAATTTGCTCGAAAGCAGATGAATTGCTATACAGAGGAGAAGCGTAAGGAGCTTGCTGTCAAACAGCGTGAGTTGAATCGAATTAAGAAGCGTATAGAAGAAATCGACAACCTGATAATAAAAATCTATGAGGATAATGTTAGCGGTAAGATTTCCGATGAACGATTTGACTCATTCAGTAAACGCTACGAGACGGAACAGCAAGAGCTGAAAACGAAAATTCCTAATCTTGAAAACTATCTCAACTCTGAAACAGATAAAAGCGATAATCTGCAAAAGTTTATTAACAAGGTGAAAAGAATAACCAGACCTGAAAAACTTACAGCAGAACTTGTCAATGAGCTGATTGACAGAATCGAGGTTCACGCACCAAGGTATTTGGACGGTAAGCGTTATCAGATGATTGACATTTACTACAAGGGTGTGGGGATCATTAATGTTCTAAGTCCCGAAGATTTTGAGAAAAGCTTTCAAAAGAATATGGCAAAACGCAGACAGCAAAAAACGGCATAGCAAAATACTATACCGCAATAATCAAAAATCAAAAGCTGCCAGAGGAACACCTTCTTTATGTAAAGTGCCCTCCGGGACATTTTTACCTCGCTGCGCTCGGCACGGTCGCCTTCAAGTCCCTTCGGATACTGAGCAGGTCAATATTAAAGGGGTACCACGTGGTACCCCTTTAATATTGGTCCGCCCGAAGGGACTTGAACCCCTGTTCTCCGGAATCGGAATCCGTTGCGTTATCCAGCTGCGCCACGGGCGGATGTTTTTTTCTTTTGCCTGAATAGTATTATACAACACTTTTATGAAAAAATCAATCGAAAAAATCATTCGGAATGTAAAAATATCCTGTGAAATCCG
This sequence comes from Ruminococcus sp., assembly GCA_045130495.1. Taxonomy (GTDB): domain Bacteria; phylum Bacillota; class Clostridia; order Oscillospirales; family Acutalibacteraceae; genus Ruminococcoides. Next base: position 48,127 of record JBGUPW010000175.1, read on the forward strand.
CCTGACGCGCGCTGCTTTCAAAAAAAACTTGAAACCGCGTGCGGTTTGTGCTATTATATAAAATGTATGACTATGCACAAGATTTTGATGTAAAAGAGGTTTGACTATGTCGTTACAGAACGCGATCGGCGTTTTCGATTCCGGCTTGGGCGGACTCAGCGCGGTAAAGGAATTTATGCGCGTGCTTCCCGCAGAAAAAATTATTTATTTCGGTGACACCGGACGGGTGCCATACGGCACGCGGAGCCGCGAGATCATCCGCAAATACGCTTTTCAGGACGCCGAATTCCTTTTGAAGCACAATGTCAAAATGGTGGTGGCTGCCTGCGGAACCGTAAGCTCGGTTGCCGGAGCCGCTTTGGAGGAATTTCTTCCCGTGCCTTACACGGGCGTTGTAAATCCCACCGCCTACACCGCTGTGCGTGAGACCCGCAACGGTAAGATCGGAGTTATCGGCACTCCCGCCACGGTCGGCAGTCACAGCTACAAGCTTCGCCTTCAAAAGCTCAATCCCGAGGTCGAGGTGTATGAGCAGGCTTGTCCGCTGTTTGTTTCTCTTGTCGAAAACGGCATAATCCACCGCGACGACCAAATCACCCGCCTTGTGGTGCGCCGCTATATGGCTGAGCTGAAGGACATGGGTGTCGATACCGTAATTCTCGGCTGCACTCATTTTCCGCTGCTTAGAGAGGCGATTTCCGACTACATGGGCGACGACGTCACTTTGGTGGATTCGGGCAGAGAAACCGCGGTTTACGCCGCGAAGGTGCTCAGGGAGCAAAATCTCCTGAACGACGACGATTCCGTTAAGCAGCCGGAATTTTATGTAAGCGATACCCCCGAAGGATTCCAAAGTGTGGCGGGGCTGTTTTTGGGAAGAAATATGGAACACACCGTCACTCAAATTGATATTGAACAGTATTGAGGTTTTTTATGACAAAAGAATCGGATAAGGAACGCTATTTGATTTCCATTCTCGGCGAGCAAAAGCTTGACGGCGAAACCGATAAGGTTGAGGTGCTCACCGGAGGAAACTTTATAAAAAGAAAAGACCGCTTTTTTATAGGCTACAGGGAATATGACGAGGACAATCCCGATACCTTTTACAACAACATGATAAAGGTAGAGGGCGACACGGTGACGATCGACCGCAAGGGTCCCATGCAGTCGCAGCTCCTGCTGCAAAAAGGCAAGCGGCACCAGTGCATTTATCGCACGATCGCGGGGGATTTGAATATCGGGGTTTTCACAAAAACTCTCGAAAATCGTTTGAACGAACGCGGCGGCACTCTGGAGGTCAGCTACACGCTTGATTTTAACACGGACTTAGTCAGTGAGAACCGCTTTTTTATTAAGATAGAAGAAAAAGATAATACAGTGAGGTAAGTTTAATGAATACATATTCATTGGTAACAGAGCGTCTAAGGAGCGCGGTCGAGGCGGCGGTGAGCGAAGCCGTGAAAAGCGGCGAGCTTCCCGAGGCGGAGCTGCCCGATTTTATAATCGAAACGCCTGCCGACGCCAAAAACGGAGATTTCGCGACAAATGCGGCTATGGCGGGCGCAAGAAGCTTCCGTATGCCGCCGTTTAAAATCGCTCAGGCTATAACGGCGCATCTCGATTTGAACGGCACGATGTGCGACCGCTTTGAAACGGCGGGACCGGGCTTTATAAATTTCTTTCTCGGCAAAAGCTTTTACACACAGGTCATCAGGGATATCCTGAACGACCGCGAGGGCTACGGCTCCTCGGATTTCGGCGGGGGAGAGAGGGTAAACGTCGAGTTCGTTTCCGCGAACCCCACAGGTCCAATGCACATGGGCAACGCGAGAGGCGGCGCTCTGGGCGACTGCCTTGCGTCTGTGCTTTCAAAAGCGGGCTACAGCGCCTACAGGGAATTCTATGTGAACGATGCGGGAAACCAGATCGAAAAATTCGCCTGCTCACTCGAAGCGCGCTATCTTCAAATATATAAGGGCGACGAGATAGAGTTCCCCGAGGACGGTTATCAGGGCGCGGATATAACCGAGCTTGCCCGCGAGTTTGCCGATATAAACGGAGACGCTTTTGTTGAGTGCGACTCCGCCGAGCGCAAAAATGCTCTTGTCGGCTACGCGCTTCCCAAAAACATAAGCAAAATTCAGGCTGATATGGCTGCATACAAAATCCACTATGATAAATGGTTCTTTGAGAGCGAGCTTCATAAAAACGGCGAGGTCAAGGCGGTTGTCGATCTTCTCACCGAAAAGGGGCTGACCTATGAGCAGGACGGCGCGGTTTGGTACAAAAACAAAGATGTCGTAACCGAAAAGCTTCTCAGAGAGGGCAAGACGCAAAAATATATCGACAACCTTGAATTGAAGGACGACGTGCTTATCCGTCAGAACGGCAATCCGACATATTTCGCGGCTGATATCGCGTATCACAAAAACAAATTTGACCGCGGCTTTACCACCCTTATCGACGCTTGGGGCGCAGATCACCACGGCCATGTAATGCGCATGAAGGGCGCTATGGATGCAATAGGCTGCGACGGCGACAGACTGAACGTTGTTCTTTATCAGCTTGTTAATCTTGTGAGAAACGGCGAGCTAGTGAAAATGAGCAAGCGCACGGGCAAGGCGATCCAGCTCCGCGATCTGCTTGAGGAGGTTCCCGTTGACAGTGCGCGCTTCCTTTTCAACACCAGAGAGGCGAATACTCAAATGGACTTTGATCTCGATTTGGCTGTGGCGCAGGATAACCAGAATCCCGTTTATTATGTTCAGTATGCCCACGCGAGAATTTGCAGCATTTTCAAGTCGTTGGCTGCCGACGGTATCGAGCCGCGTGAATGTTCCGACGACGAACTGTCTCTGCTGACTCAGCCCGAGGAGAAGGAGCTTATAGGTCATCTTGCGCTCTACACCTCCGAGGTCATCAGTGCCGCGAAGGATTTTGACCCGACCAAAATCACGCGTTATGTAACTCAGCTCGCGACCCTGTTCCATAAGTTTTACAATGCCTGCCGCGTAAAGGGCGGGGAAGAGGGGCTCATGCAGGCGAGAATGGCTCTTTGCGACTGCGTCCGCGCCGTGATTAAAAACGTGCTGACAATGTTCAAAATCTCATGTCCCGACTCAATGTAAGACTTTGATACAGTTTGATATAGTATTTGATACAGTAAATTATTTATAATTCCCGAAAGGAAGATCAATATGACGTTAGAATACAGCAAGGCGTTTGACCTTATTACCGCGAAGGTTGAGGCGGAGCTGGAGAAAACCGGCTTTACCCGCGAAAAAGTATCGGGCAGCAACGACAAAGAGCTTGTCGCGTTGTTCACGAGCGAAAACGTCGCCTACTCGGTGCTTTACACCGTTGACAAGCAGCAGATGATCCTGCGCACCTGTCCTATGACCGATGAGGGTCCCGACAACGATTGGAAAACTCTTTCTACATGGCTTTACGATGATGTGGTTTCCACTCAGAAGGACGCTGAGAGTATCGGAAACGACTTTGTTGATGCCGTTTCCAACAGCGGTGCAATAAAGCGCGCCAAGCAGACAAAGTCAAAAAAGAAAAAGGGCGAGGACGGTAACGCCGACCCGAGGTTTTTGGCAAAGCGATTTGTTGTTGTTTTCCCGGAGCTTAAGGAAGAGATCCAAATGGAAGAGGACTGCTACGACCCCTTCAGAGGCGCGACCTTCGCCAAGGAGCACATTGCGCCCAAGCTCGCGCCATATATCAATTCGCCGGAAACTTCAAATAAAGACCTCGAAAAGCTCGGAGCGATTTTCAGCACTCAGTACGGCAACGGAGATGTTGACACCAGAGCTATCATCACGACAGTGCTTATAAACAGCCTCGATGACGCCGAGTATCAGAAGCTTGCCGAGTACTTTAACGACGAGCTGAGAATTGCCGCCAAATTCGCGCGCAAGTACAAGGACAAGGAAGTTAAGCCCGAGGTTGTAAAGGTGAAGAAGCAATCAAAGTTCACAACGCTCAGAGATCAGCAGGGCTGATTTTAAAATGAGGTATGCGGAGCAACCGAATTTCCGTTCCGCATTTCGCATTATTTTCAGATTATTCAAAAACAATTGAATTTGATAAAAATATATGCTATACTAAAATTTGTATGGCATATTTTTTATTGGAGGTATATTTATGGCTGAGAAAACTGTCCGCACCCGTTACGCGCCGAGTCCCACGGGATTTATGCACGTAGGAAATCTGCGCACCGCGCTGTATGAATATTTAGTTGCGAAGTCGCAGGGCGGTAAATTCATTCTGAGGATAGAGGACACCGACCGCGAAAGGCTTGTGGGCGGAGCGGTGGATTTTATTTATAATACTCTTGAGCTTGCAGGGCTCAGGCACGACGAGGGTCCCGACGTAGGGGGCGACTACGGTCCCTATGTGCAGTCGGAGCGCAAAAATATGTATCTTCCCTACGCCGATCAGCTTATAAAGGAAGGCAAGGCTTACCGCTGCTTTTGCACTAAAGAGCGCCTTGAACAGCTTCAAAGCGAAACCGTCGGCGGAGGCTATGACCGCCACTGCCGCGACCTCTCGGAAGAGGAGATCCAAAAGAATCTTGAAGACGGTATTCCGTATGTGATCCGCCAGAAAATGCCCATAGAGGGCAGCACAACGTTCTCAGACGCCGTGTTTGGTGATATCACCGTCGAGAACTCAGAGCTTCAGGATCAGATTTTAATAAAAACCGACGGATATCCCACCTACAACTTCGCTAACGTCATTGACGACCACACCATGGATATCACTCATGTGGTGCGCGGCAGCGAATATTTAAGCTCAACGCCGAAATATAATCTGCTTTATGAGGCGTTTGGCTGGGAGATACCGACCTATATTCATCTTCCGCTCATAATGGGCAAGGACGAGGACGGCAACGTTTCAAAGCTTTCAAAGCGTCACGGCGCAACAGGCTTTTATGACCTGATCGACGATGGCTATCTGCCGCAGGCCATAATCAACTATATTGCCTTGTTAGGCTGGTGCCCAAAGGACAACCAAGAGATTTTCACCCTTGCCGAGCTTGAACAGGTGTTTGACATCGGCGGCATAAGCAAAAGCCCCGCCGTTTTCGACTACGACAAGCTTTCATGGTTCAACGGAGAATACATCAAGGATATGACAGCCGAGGAATTCACCAAAGCCGCCATGCCATATTATCAAAAAGTCTTCGGCGACAGGGAAATGCCGTGGGAGAAATTTGCGGATATTCTGCAAAAGCGCACGACTCAGCTAACGCAACTGCCCGAAATGCTCGGGTTCTTTGCCGAGCTGCCCGAGTATGACGTAAGCCTGTTCTATAACAAAAAGAGCAAAACGAATCCCGAGAATACCCCGACGGTGCTCAAAGAAGCGTATGAGCGGTTAAAGGCTCTCCCGGAGTGGGACAACCCTTCGATTCACGATTGCCTGATTGATATGGCAAAGGAAAAGGGACTTAAAAACGGAACAGTAATGTGGCCTGTGCGCATAGCGGCGGCAGGCAAAACCGTAACGCCCGGCGGAGCGGTTGAGATCCTCGACATTTTGGGAAGAGAGGAAGCCCTGCGCAGAATTGAACTGGGATTGGAAAAACTGAACTAAAATAAAATGGTTTCAAAATCAAATCCAAGAAAAAGAATCCGATTAGACAATTACGACCATTCTTCCGGCGGAGCTTACTTTATAACAATTTGCACTTATCAAAAAGAGTAAACGTTAGGCGACATATTTCGTAGGGGAGGTACGGCTTGTTGCCCATACCCCCTCTATCCCCCTATTAGGGGGCAGAAACCCTTGCGGGCTCCCTCGCACAAAGCTTTCCAAACCGGGAATGATTGCCGCGAGATGACAATGCGCGAAATAGAAGTAAAAGACTTTGTATCTGTTGACAAATACGTTATTATGCCAAACCACATTCATATGATAATAATGCTTTCTGCTCTCCCTGACAGCCGCAAGGGCTGTCCCTACAGCATTTTTTCAATCGTTGGCAAGTATAAATCACTTGTAGCTTATAGGTGGCTTTGCGAGTGTAAAAGTCAAAATATAATGATGGGCAAAGTTTGGCAGCGTTCATATTTCGACCATGTAATTCGCAGCGAACAGGATTATCTTAAAATTTGGAAATACATTGATGAAAACCCGCTAAAATGGGAATTAGATAAATATTACAGTTAAAGGAACATCAATATGTCTGAAATAATAAACAACGAAACTATGGCCGGCAATTTTATCCACACCTTTATCGAGGAGGACATTGCCGGGGGCGGAAAATACGAGGGCAAAACCGTTCACACGCGTTTTCCGCCCGAACCGAACGGCTATCTCCACATCGGTCACGCCAAGGCTGTCTGCGTTGACTTCGGCGCCGCCGAAAAATACAACGGCAAATGCAATCTGCGCATGGACGATACCAACCCCACCAAGGAAGATGTGGAATACGTTGACGCGATAAAGGAGGATATCAAATGGCTCGGCTTTGATTGGGAAGACCGCTTTTACTACGCCTCCGATTATTTTGAGGAGATGTACGGATTTGCAGTCGAGCTTATAAAAAAAGGACTCGCATATGTGTGCGAGCTGACTCCCGAGCAGATGCGCGAGTACCGCGGCGACACTCAGACTCCCGCCAAAAGCCCCTACCGCGACAGACCGATCGAAGAAAGCCTTGACAAATTTGAGCGCATGAGAAACGGCGAGTACCCCGACGGCAGCATGACTCTGCGCGCTAAAATAGACCTCGCCTCGGGCAACTTCAATATGCGAGACCCTGTTATTTATCGCATTAACCGCCTTAAACACCACCGCACGGGCGACAAATGGTGCATCTATCCCATGTACGACTTCGCTCACCCCATCGAGGACGCGATCGAGGGAATCACACACAGCCTTTGTACGCTTGAATTTGAGTCGCACAGGCCTCTTTACGACTGGGTAATAAATAACATCTCCGCGCCCGCAAAGCCGCGTCAGATCGAATTTGCGCGTCTGGGAATCAACAACACAGTCATGTCAAAGCGCAAGCTGCGCACGCTCGTCGAGGACGGTTATGTAAACGGTTGGGACGATCCGCGTATGCCCACCCTTTGCGGACTTCGCCGCCGCGGTTACACTCCGCGCGCTATCCGCTCTTTCATCGACCAAATCGGCGTGTCAAAGGTCAATTCTATCGTGGATTACAGCTTTTTGGAACACTGTCTGCGCGACGACCTAAACGAAACCGCCGAGCGCGCGATGTGTGTTCTTCACCCCGTCAAGCTTGTCATCACGAATTATCCCGAGGACAAAACAGAGGAATTTGAGGTCGAGAACAACCCCAACCGCCCCGAGGACGGCAAGCGCATCGTCACCTTTTCACGCGAGTGCTGGATAGAGGCTGAGGACTTTATGGAAGTACCGGTAAAAAAATATCAGCGCCTTTATCCCGGCAACGAGGTGCGCCTCAAATCAACGTATATCGTAAAATGTACCAGCTGCAAAAAGGACGATAACGGCGTTGTGACCGAGGTTTACGCCGAGTATGACCCCGCCACGCGCGGCGGCAACACACCCGACGGCAGAAAAGTGCGCGGAACGATCCATTGGGTTGACGTGAAAAACAGCGTAGATGCAGAGGTCAGAATGTACGACAATCTGTTCACGGTTCCCGACCCCGAAGCGGGCGAGGGCAGCTTTACCGATTACATCAATCCCAAGTCGCTTGAGATACTCAAAAACTGCAAGGCGGAGAAAAGCCTTGAATCGGCGACAGCTCCTAAAAGCTTCCAGTTTATGAGGATCGGCTACTTCTGCGTTGACAACAAAGACAGTGCCGAGGGTAGGCTTGTATTTAACAGAAGCGTTTCCCTGAAAGACGGTTTCAAAAAGAAATAATACTATTAACAGCGCAGCTCATAACGGGCCGCGCTGTTTTTTAGGGGAGCAAAAAAATATCAATATCAGAATAAACCTAATTGTGTATCAAACAATAGATACAACGCTAATCAAATCATCTCTTACAAAATACTATCGGCTGTATCCGTAACAAACGAATAATAAACACTTTTTGATGAATATTAATTCAAACGTTTTTATTAACATCGGAAAATAAAAATTCAAAGCTGACGAAAATGCATTTTCAGTGAAAAATGAGATAACCATTTATAGCATTTTTAAAATCATAGGGTTATTTTACGTTATTATAATCTATTGCACACAACCTGAAATACCTATGGGCTACATTCCGTCACTAAAGTGAATTGAAAAAAGGCGCTGTTTCAATTAATATAAAAGTAACAAAAGAAACAAAAAGACAGGTAGGGAAAATAATGGATAGATTAGCATTATCGAGATTAATCGGGGCAAATATCCGCAAGTACAGAGTTCAAAGAGATCTAAGTCAGGAGCATTTAGCGCTTGAGTCGGGAATACATCCCGCATACATCAGCAAGCTTGAGCGCGGCGAGAAATGCCCTACCATTGACACGCTTTACAGACTCGCAAAATCATTGGGTATTCCTGTTTATAAGCTGATTGACATCGACGGCGACATGGATAGCATTTCCGATACCGCCTATAAGATTCAAAAATCGCTTAGCGACTTACCCCCTGAAAAGCAAAATCGGGTAGCTGACTTGATCGACGAAATCGTAAACCTCATAAAGTGACGCTCTTTTCAGAGCGTTTTCTTTTTTGCACGGTTTATCCTAAACATAGTCATTTTTCTTTTATTCCGAACAAAACCTTTTCTTTTTTCAAATTTAGTGATATACTTTTAGTACAAGAATCGATTTATATCTTTAGTATTAGAAACGGTGATGAACATGAATAACGTTTTGATTACCGGCGGAGCCGGTGGGATCGGCACAGCGATTTGCCGTGAGTTTGCCAAAAACGGATATAACGTGGCGATCCACTACTTTAAAAGCGGCGATGCTGCCCGCGCTCTTGCCGAGGAATTGGAAAATAAATATAAAATCAAATCACTTCCGCTATATGCTGACGTTGCCGATCCCGCTTCGGTAAGCTCGATGTTCGACAGCTACGGCAGACATTTTGTTTCGCTTGACGTTCTTATCAACAACGCGGGAATAGCACAGCAAAAATTGTTCACGGACATAACCGCAGCGGAGTGGCGCGGAATGATCTCGGTCAATCTTGACGGAGTATTCTATTGCTGTCAGCAGGCACTCAGGCGGTATATGCTGCCGCGTCACTGCGGAGCTATACTAAACATAAGCTCGATGTGGGGACAGGTCGGAGCCTCGTGTGAGGTTCACTACAGCGCGGCAAAAGCAGGCGTTATCGGACTCACAAAAGCGCTGGCAAAAGAAGTGGGCTTGTCGGGGATCCGAGTCAACTGCGTTGCCCCGGGCGTAATAATGACAGACATGATGAAGGGCTTTGACACCGACACCATTGAATCGCTCAGGGATGAAACCCCTCTGAATGTCCTCGGAACGCCGCAGGACATAGCGGACGCCGCTGTGTTTTTATGCAGCGGCAAAGCAGGCTTCATCACAGGTCAGGTGCTCGGCGTAAACGGCGGATTTATTATATAGCACTTATTGAAAATGATATCCGGTTAACCTCATTTCAAAGGTGAGCTTTAATGTAGACAGTTTTACATTTTTCAAGTGATATTGTTCCGAACCAAATTAATCTGTTGACAATCCGACGGATTTGTAATATAATAAAACTACAAAGATAACCAAAGCGGTTAGCCCTTATTGTTTAACGAAAGTAATCGCTCAACTAATGGCAGGCAGTCGGGCGGTTATTTTTTTATGATTACAATTATGAGGAAAATAATAATAAGTATTCCAAATATGTATGCCACAAATCTCACCACCTCCCGCGCTTTATATTTTGATTCCCATGCAGAAGCACTCTGCACGGGCGCATCGGGTGAGTGAGCTAACCGCTTCAACTTCTCTGTAGCTGTATAATTACAGCGGATTTTGGATTATAATTCAAGTATTATTTATAAACCCTAAAACAAAAGCCGGACAGCGACGTTGCTTTAAACAACGCCGTCTGCCCGGCATAATGCGCTTTAAGAGTAAATTACTTAAGCTCAACCTCGGCGCCTGCGCCTTCGAGCTTCTCTTTAACAGCCTCAGCATCCTCTTTGGATACCTGCTCTTTAACAGCCTTGGGAGCGCTGTCAACGAGAGCCTTAGCTTCTTTAAGTCCAAGACCGGTGATCTCACGAACAGCCTTGATAACAGCGATCTTGTTGCCGCCGACACCCTTAAGGATAACGTCGAACTCGGTCTGCTCAGCCTCGGCAGCAGCAGCCTCTACGGGACCTGCAACAGCTACGGCAGCAGCAGCGGATACGCCAAACTCATCCTCAACAGCGTGAACGAGCTCGGAAAGCTCAAGAACTGTGAGGCCTTTTAATTCTTCAATAATAGCAGTAATTTTCTCAGATGCCATTGTATTTACCTCCAATATTTTCGTTGTAATAGTTTAATTTGAATACAGCTTATTCGGCTGCGGGAGCCTCGGCTGCTTCCTCAGCGGGAGCGGCTTCAGCGGCTTTCTTCTCAAGGCAAGCGTCAAAACCGCCTTCGTCAACAACAGCCTGCATAACGCGGGCAAATGCTGCGATAGGAGCCTGGAACGCGCCGAGAACGTTTGCAAGAAGAACGTCTCTGGTGGGGAGCTTGGAAAGTGCTGTGATGGTATCCATGTCCACTACAGCGCCGTCGAGATAACCCGACTTAACCTTAAAGTTGTCGTGATCCTTTGCATAGTTGCAAAGGATACGGGCT
>JBGUPW010000176.1:0-11346 GCA_045130495.1 Ruminococcus sp.
AGGCTTTGCAAAGCGAAATTACACCATGCTTGACAACCTCAAATTAGGCTACGGCGGCACCAAAGAGGAAATGGAACGTCTGATAAAAGACGCCAACCGCGTAAAAGAAGCCAACGGCGAAATGGGAGATCTGTCAATCAACAGCTTTGCCGATATAGTAGAAGCTATCCACACAGTTCAAAACGAAATGGGAATCACGGGAACCACGGCGGAGGAAGCAAGCACCACTATACAAGGCTCGATCAGTTCAATGCAGGCAGCATGGACGAATCTTATTACAGGATTGGCAGACCCGAACGCAGACCTCGACGCGCTTATAAACGGTCTTGTAGACAGCGTAACGACTGTCGGTGAGAATATCATACCGAAAATCGAGGTGATTTTTAACGGGATAGTCAAAGTAATAGAAAAACTGACTCCCAAAATCATCGAAGCGTTGCCCGGTATCATCGAGAAAATTCTGCCGAAGATCGTAGCGGGAGCGCAGGCATTGCTAAAAGCTTTTGTCGGTGTTTTACCTCAATTTGTGAAGCTGATAGTAAAGAAACTGCCCGATTTCATCAAAGCGGTAGCAAGCATATTCAAGGGGATAGTAAACGCCCTTCCCGGCTTAGTGAAAACAATAGCCAAGGCTTTGCCCACGTTGATTCCCCAAATAATCACGGCTATAACCGACATGGCTGTTTATTTGATGGAGCATATCAGCGAAATCATACAACCAATTATTGATAATCTGCCTGATATCATTATTTCCGTTGTTGACGCGCTGCTGGACAATCTGCCAAAACTGATCGAAGGGCTGAATTCTTTGGTGTTAGGAATTGTCGCGGCTATTCCCGATATCATTTTAGGATTGATCGAAGCGTTGCCTTTTGTCATTGAAAGAATCGTCACCAGTTTGATCGAATGTTTGCCGCAGCTTATCGACGGCGCAATTGAATTGATTATACAACTGGTCGCCCATATTCCCGAAATCATTATGGGACTGGTCAAAGCGATCCCAAAAATAGTCGCCACGCTGGCAAAAGAATTTATTGAAGCGGGTCCGAAAATCTGGGAAGCGTTTACAAGTATTTTCTCAAACCTCGGCACAAAAATTCAAGAGGTTTTTGCTCCTATCGGCGAGTGGTTCACGGGCGTATTTGAAGGCGCTTGGGAAGGTATTCAAGGCATTTGGAATAATGTTGTGGGATTCTTTAAAGGCATTTGGGACGGGATCGTCGGGGTGTTCAAAGGCATCGGCGATTGGTTTAAAGGAGTCTTTGAAGGTGCGGTAAAAGGAATAAAAGACGCGTGGGAAGGTATAAAAAAATTCTTCAAGAATTTGTGGGAAGGCATTTGGAATGTAATAAAAACGCCTATTAACTGGATAATAGGCGGAATCAACTGCATTATCGACGGCTTGAACTGTATCAGTATTGACATTCCCGACTGGGTTCCGTTTGTCGGCGGTCAGCACTGGGGCTTTGAGCTTGATCACATTCCGGAGCTTGCCACCGGCACCGTTATCCCCGCCAACTACGGTGAGTTTCTCGCCGTTCTGGGCGACAACAAGCGCGAGCCGGAAGTCGTGTCGCCGGTATCAGCCATGAAGCAGGCTGTGCTTGAAGCTCTTGCCGAGCGCGGCGGAAGCGGAAATCAGCCGCAGGAAATAAACCTTTATATCGACGGCGACAAGTTCTTCACTTGGTTCATCGGCAAAAATAACCAATACCAAAAATCCCACGGGCAATCGGCGTTTAAGGAGGTACACGCATGAGCGCGTCAAGCTTTGCGGGCTGGCTGATAAAGTTCCCTAAAACGAATCAGCTTTTCCCGCACGATCTGATCGACAAGGATAACTACAAATCCACGCCGTTGCAGCGCAACGAAATCAAGGCGTACCGCGACAACAGCGCGCTGCTCCACCGCGTTACTTCTCCGAATCACAAGTCAAAAATCGAGTTCCAGACTATCCCGCTCAACCTCGCGCAGCTCGCTCAGATACGCGCCGTTCTGAACGCCGCCATGGACAACACCAAAGAGCGCAAGCTCAACGTGACCTACTGGGACGACGAGCTGCTCAATTACCGCACAATGACCGCGTATATGACGGACGTCACCTATCCCGTGTCCGTCATCAGCAGCGGCGACATCAGATACCAGACGATAAAGTTCGCTTTTATCGAGTATTAAGGGGGCGCGGTCATGTCTTATAAAAGCGGAATAATTGACAATTTAATATCAAATCAACTCGAAATAACATTTCCCGACGGCGACTGCGAAACGATCGGCGGGACGAACATCGTTTCCGAAAGCATGAAGCTCAAGCAGGCGATCTGCGACGAGGACGAGCTTCGCTTCGGCGGCTGTATCGCTTCACAGTTCACAATAGACCTGCTGAGAACGGAGGAAAACGGCGTCATATTTCCCGGCGACGACCTCGCGGGCAAGTGGATCGCTGTTAAAATGACTCAAACCTACGCCGACCCCGACGAGCTTGTTTATCCGTCGCTGACGCTTTACCCGTCGGGAAATCTTTACCCCGGCAAAAAGTTAGGCGTGAAAGAGTTCTGGATCTTCAGCGGTTTTATCGACAGCGCGAAGGTCAATAAGAATGATAAAAACATCATCACAGTAACCGCGTATGATGCGCTGGCAAAGCTGTATGAGGCAGACGCGACGGACTATCTGTATGATTTTTTCAGAATTGGATTATATAAACATCTTTCAATACTATTAACACAAGCATTGTCATCTGTTTATAACAAAACGATTGATATTATTACTGTTCAGTCAGACCTTAATGCGATTCTAAACGAGTCTTACGTAGACAGTACCTTAGGTTCAACCGCCGTAGGTTCTTTTGATTTATACAATGAGTATTGGCTTTCACGCAAAGACAAGATTTCCTTCGGTGCTCTGATAAAAAGCATATGCGAAATCGTGTGCGTTTTCGGTGTGATAATCCCCGATGACGGAAAGGGTAAATTTACGTTTAAGCGATTGAATGGTAATATTGAAACCTATGAGTTCTATGAAAGCCTTGAAGCCGAAGAGTATATGAGTACCGGTTATACCGACTTTCAATTTTCCGTTTCGGGTAGTGGCAGGACAGGCAAAAGCGTTATCGGCGGCGGTATATCCGACGCAGCAGATGACGCGGTGGATAAGATATACGATTTCAGCGACAATATTCTTATATTGCAGCCTTACACTTCTTCGAGTCAAGGCAGAACGTCAACACCGTTTGACGACCTGATAAATAAAAGCTCTGTCGGCACACGACTTGCAATTAACGCCGAATCGGAAAACGGTCATACGGGTCAATGCGCGTTCAGCTCATTCCAACCTCTGTTTGCTACGGTTGACGGACGATGCTGGGTAAACGTCGGCGATTCAATTGAAATCCTTGTTAACAAAACCACGCTCGACGGGGATTTTGTTTACGACGAAAACGACGAAATAGTAAAAGAATCCGTTAAGACCTACGTTTTATCCCGGACACTGACAGGTATTCAGGCATTGACCGACGAAATCGAAGTAAAAGGAGTGAGATGATGAACGCGTATGAAAAAATAAACTGGCAGGACGCGGATAGCACGGCGACGCCGCTGGATGCCGAAAACCTAAACCACATGGATAATCAGCTTGAAGCGCTTACAGACGGCAAAGCAGACAAACTCCCACAAGGCAGTAACGGGGTGTTCCTTGAAGCATACAATCAGGGAATGCGGCGAACGGATTACACCGCGACCGCAAGCGCTTCGCAGGTCACGTCCTCCGCGACAAACAAATTGCTCACGGCGGCGGTCGCGGACGAAGTGTTTGCAAAGCGGACGGACTTGCAAGAGCTTGAATATTTGAGCGATAAGGTTCAGGAGATCCCGTCGGGAAATCAGGTTGCAAGCGGGAACGTAAAATACCCGTCGGTCAACGCAGTCAAGGGCTATGTTGACGATGAGTTTGCAAAGTTTAACGCCGTCACCGAAAACCCCAACCTCTTCACCCTTGAAGAGCAGACCGTCAACGGCGTTAAGGTCACGGTCGACGGCGGCGGGCTTTACACCTTCGACGGCGACGATGTGACTACGACGCGGCTCAACCCGTTTGTCCTGCCTGCGGGAACGTACACGGCGAAGATCGCGGAGCAGGGGCAAACGACGACTCCGCAGGTTGCAATCAGATACGGCGCGGGCGACGGTACCACGTGGCTGAACGCGAATACCACCGGCGCTGCTGCCGTCGGCGTGACAAAAACCTTCGCCGCCGACACGATAGTGTTCCTGCGGCTCAACGCCGGAACCTATGACGGGCGGCAGCTCAAAATCACCATAACCAAAAACGATTATACAACCGCAGTAGATAGCGTAGCGAGAGATACAGCCGGCTTCACTCAGGAACAGCTAAAGATATTGAACGGTAAATATTCCGCTCAGGAGAACGCATTTTATCCGCTTGCCGAGCCTGACGCTTTTACTTGGAAAAACTCCCCGCTTCACGGCAAAATCCTCACAGACTTCCACGGCAATTATCAAGTTGATTTTGATGTGGCGAGCTGCAGGAATCCCATAGGTAAAGCTTACTATGTCGCGCCCGACGGTTCTGATTCAAACGATGGCACACCCGGTGCACCGTTTGCAAGTATTTCAAAAGCGTATACTGAGGGCGCTAACACAATTTATGTTTATCCCGGCATTTACAACCGCTCAACCTCGATTTTCAACACGGCTATCAACCGTGACCTGAATATAATCGGGCTCGGCGATGGCGTTATCCTATGTACGCGCGTTACGAATATCCCAAACAGTTCGGAATACGGGTCGTCAGGTTCGGGTGTGTGGGCTTGCTCGTCGAACAGCACGACCTATCTTTCCAACGTCGTTGACATCAAAAATCTGACCGCTGACGGGCATTATACGAAATACACAAAACTTACAACAAAGGAAGCGGTTCAGACAACCGCCGGGAGCTGGGCACTTGTTAATAACGTTGCGTATATCCATACACTTGATGGTAGCAATCCGCTTGCCGGGGACGATGTGCTATTGCTTAACAGCGCCAATCCGGCATACATCTTTCATATAACAGACGAAGTGCACCAAACCGGAAAAGATGTTTTGACCACATATCCGCTCATAAAAGTAACAGGCGGTAACGTGTATCTCGAAAATCTGACTTGTCTTGAGGGCAGTGCACCATTGTCTGTTGAAAAGCAGCAGGACGGCAGCAATATCGAAATCTACGGCAAAAACTGCAAGTTCTTTTACTCGCGCTCGGCGCTGTCTACAAAGCACAACGCGGATGGAAGTACGAAGTACGATACAGAAGGAAATGTAGTAACGGAGCTTATCGAGAACGACGTTTGTATGCTGTACGGTACAACGCTCTCGATTTTTCAGAACTGTGAAGCTTCGTTCGGCTTGAAGGACGGTTTTGGTTATCACATGGGCAGTAATAGTTCGACCCCGCCGAAAGCAATCGAAATCAACTGCATAGGAATCAACAACGGAAATATTGAGGACGGCAATGACCAAGGAAGCACCATGCACAACGGCGGTTCAATTATTCGTGTCAGGGACATTTGCGCGCAGAATTACGGTGCAAATTATGCCGACGCCCACAGTGGAACCGAATCGTGGAACATCGGCTGCGTCGGGTTTGAATCGCTGTGCGACTATTCAAACATTCAAATTTCCGACGCGCAAAATTCAAACTTTTTAGCTTCTAACAATGCAAAGATGTTTTGCGAGGGATGCGTAGGCTTCGGCAGCCTACACAATGTCAATGCGACAGGTGGGGGTTCAATCTATTTGAGGTTTATGACGGAAAATGCTGCTAACAAAGTAACGTCTCTTTCAAGTGATTCGACAAACACTCAATACCCGTCTGCTAAGGTGGTATATGACGGACTTAATACTAAGGAAGATACGTCAAACAAAACAACGGTTGTTAATGACCAGTCAACCAACAATCAATACCCGACGGCGAAAGCGGTCTACGAGGCAATTCAAGCGGCAATCGAGTCGCTGACTAATTGAGGTTAAATTTAGAGGTGCGTGAAACATGGATTATGAAAGTTGGGCTAAAGAATATGAATCATCTATCGCAGACGTAGACTCAATAATTAATCGCTTGCGGGGGGATAAAAAGGTGCCGATAAAGGATTTGGATTGCGCCATAAGGAAAAAGTTAAAGTATTATAGTTTTATCCGTAAAGAGCTTATTGATATACGTCAGCACTTATTATTGAGGGCTAAGCAATGAAGGCGACAATAATAAACTTTAACGATGTAAATACGCATCGTTTAGCGTATGAATTTTATCTTAGAAATAGTGGAGACACTAATTCTGAATCAAGAGCGGCGACGGTAAAATATCTGAAATCATGTATAGAACACGGATTGACCGAGCAGCAAAAGATTTGTATTACTATGGTTGTTTTACAAAATCAAAAGCAAAAGGACGTTGCTAATGCTTTAGGATTGAGTGCATCTACCGTTTCAAGACACGTCAACGCGGCAAAAAGAAAACTTAAAAAGTATTCTGAATTTTTAGGAAAATAGGGTGGTGACAATTTGACAATAGAAATTGCATTGGTCATTTCGGCAGTTTCGTTGGCATTTAGTATTTTTCAAATCGTGTCAAATTCTCGCAGAAACACAAAATACGATGTAAAGACAGATACAACTCAATTAACAACCGTTATCGTAAAGCTTGAAAACATCGGAAACGATATAAATGAAATCAAAACCGACCTGCGCGATGTAAAAGATGACATCAGGAATCATTCCGATCGGCTAATCCGTCTTGAGCAGCAGATGAAAGTTTTGAATAAAACTATATTTGACAGAAAGGAAGATGCCAATAATGAAGATTAATTGGGTAGTCAGAATCAGAAACAAAAACTTTTGGATTACGATTATCCCGGCAATCATCATTTTGATTCGGTCGGTTGCCGCTGTGTTCGGGTTTTCGTTCGACCTTGGAGAAATCGGCAACAGATTACTTGTCGTTGTAGATGCCGTTTTTATGGTTCTTGCAATTATCGGTATCGTTACAGACCCGACCACAGAGGGGATTGCTGACAGCAAACAAGCAATGACATATGATGAACCCAAACCAAGGCGGGAGTGACAGGCTACATAAATAGCTCAAAAAAACTGAAATCAAATGTGGGATAAATTTCCCTTGACTATGTTAAAATGTTTTGACGAATACCGAAAAATCGGCTATAATAAAAATATGGTAATATTCTGAAAATTAACCATACTCATGTAAACCTCCATTTCTATCCCCCTGATGCCTTGCGTATCAGGGGCTTTTATTTTTGAATTTTTATTCATTGATATACAGTAGTATTTTTGTTACTAACGTGTTACTAACCATACCCTTTGACAGGTCATTTTTTATTTAACCAAACTTAACAAACCCGCATAAAACCTGTATTTATCAGGATTGAAATTTAACATTTATATGGTATAATAAACTTAGGCAATTCTGAGTATCAACAATTGAATAGCTGACGCTGCCTTTTGCGTTTTGGATGGAGCAAAGGGCGGTGCGTTTTACAGGTGTAATCTGTGTGTCAGTTTTCGGCACACGGATTGCGCCTATTTGTTTTGCTGGGGATTGCCGGTCAGTAATAACCAATTTTTTACGAAAGGACGATGTCAAATGTCAAATTTACAAGCAATGGTTATGAACATCACATCCGCAATTCCAACACCGAATCTCGCCGCCGAGGGCACAAACTATTGGCAGTCGGTTTCTCAGTCGATTGCAAACGCGATCGATTCCGCCCTGCCGTATGTATGGGTGCTTGTGTCGCTCGCCATCATCGGCGTCGGTCTGCTCTGTATCATCGGATCGGATCGCAGCAAGGAAGTCGCGAAAAGCAAGTTCGTGTACATCTGTATCGGAGCGGCGCTGGTGCTGGCTGCGGCGTACATCGGCAAGGGTATTACCAGCGCGCTTAACGGCGCGGGCGACTGGGCAAGCGTAGCGGGCTGACGGCTGAGAGGTAAGGAGAAAATATGTCATTTCTTGAATATATGGTCTCGCACCTCCAGTATTTTGACGGCTCGCAGATGTTTGGCTTGTTCCGCGTGATTTTGTGGGCGCTGGTTAACTTGATATCCTCGCTGTGCAGCGCTGCGGAGGGAATATACAACCACATTTTCTCACTTGTCGGCGTGATTTACAACGACAATGTAGTGCGCTTTTTGCAGGGCTGGATGGGCTTTATCTGGATACCGATCGCGATCTCCGTTCTCTATCTCGGCTACAGCCTGATTATGGGCGACGCCGCAGAAGGCAATATGCGCGCCAAAACCTTTGCGCGAAACGTCTGCCTGTTTATCCTGATCGTTGTCGGCGTGCCGTATCTCTTTATCGAACACGCCGGCACAGATTCCGCGTCGCTGTTTGTCAATTCCAATGTATCAAGCTATACGCCCGAAAGCAGTATCTCAAATAATTCGGGCTTGCTGGAGTTTTTCACAGATGATTCCGGTCAGGGGATCATTAGGGGAAAACATAGGATTGCAAAATGATTAGTCGAAAATGCGTTGCGTTATCTGTTGTTGACAACACAAATCATGGAAAAGGTTATCAATTATAATTCATCGGAGTTTCAATTTAGTAGGAACATTAATAATCTATCATGAATTTTTCAACAAAACAATTGTAATCATCTCGCAAATCCATCTCTGAACATAGTTTTTCATTTAATTCACTCAAGAATTCATCTTGACTTTTTGATCTTCTAAGCCAGTTGTTGACGCTATCAGTTTTTACTATTTTTCCAATTATATCGATTGTAGGTTTTAAAAATTTATCAGAAAAACATTCGATTATTCCATTTTTATATTCTTGATTTTGATCAAAATCTCGATAACGATAGAATTTATTGTAATCGAAAATCATATTTTTTTCAGCGACTGGGAACTGTTTTTTTAGTTCATAATAGTATGTAATGCAGTAAAACTTACAAGTTGTGCAAATTGAAATGTTTCGCTCAATTATTGAAATTCTATCAGAAAGAAGCTTTTTTTGTGCTTCATTCCTTTCATGTTCAAGGCTTTCAATGTTGGATTCCATCATTCTGTTTAATTGGCTTTTTCGTAGTTTTTTAGCCTGCTCATACAAATAAGCAATAAATAGAACCTCATCTATCTCCAATCGGCTTTTTTGAAATAAAATACCTAAATTTTCGTCTTCTCCTTCATTTGAATAGTTAAAAATCATGCTGTATTCTTTGTTTATTGGATAGCTCGAACTACTATCTTTGTTAAACAAAGACTTCTTTTTGTCTTTTGCAGAAAAGGGTTGTGAAAGGAAAGCAGCAAAAGCTAATTGAGCCAAATCTTCATTTTTTGTGCGCTGATGCTTTTCATATTGAGTAGCAGAGGGAGCAGTTGAACCTCTTCGGATTTCAATATAGATATTGGGTTTTTCGCCGTCTGCAAAAGAAGTATGAAGCATTTTTTGCTCTAAACGGGTAGATACCATATCTCTACTTGAAATAGGATTTTGCGAATTGTTATAGATGGAGATTTTATCTCTAAATTCTGAATCGTTAATGCGCATGATACGCGCAAGAACGTAAATTCTTTTTAAATTTTCAATTTTGTCAAATTCATTATCTCTTTCAGCTTCTTCAAGGTATTTTCCCAAAGTGCTTGTTGTTTGCGCTCCGTTAATTATTGAAAAATTCTGAAGTTGGATTTTATCTGTATTATCGTTATCTTGAACAATATCAAGGTTTTCTGTCAAAATGGTGATACCGTTATTATAGTTCCAAAATTTTTGAGGAGCTTTTTCTATGGTGTTGACCATGTCATCATATGTTTTTGATTTTTTTAATGATTCTCTGAGATTCTGACCAAATAATACATTTCTTCCCATGGAAGTGTTTATGTATTTATTGCATAATAAAGCTAATTCAAATCCCCGTAAATTACAAAGTAAAGTCTGATTTTCTTGCAAAGTTTTGCAATCTGATGAATTATCCTGATTATTTGGATAGATAAAAAAATTATTAAATGAATCAGATTTAAACTCATCATAGGGTACCTTGGGCTCATTGAGAGTATCGTTTAATGATTCTAAAATGACATTAATATCAGTTAAGGTTACTATTTTTTCAAACTTGTCATTTTGACCTTTATAATACTTTTTGTCTCCCTTATGTATCACATAATAAGTGCAATTGTTACCGTGGTTAGATGAGCCATCATTAAAACAAGTACTTTTAATCACCTGACGTAAGCTTTCCTGAACGTTTTTGGGTTTCTTGCAATAAGTTTTTATTGTATCTTTCATTTGTAGAAAGCACTGTTTAATTTCATGTTCGGACAAAATTTGGTACTTCGCTTGGATAATATCATAATGGTAATTGTTTCCATCTTCTATCTCAATGAATAAATCAATTCCACTATCCGGAGGAGCAACGATAATTTTTGATATTTTATCGATTTCTTTTTGTGAAATCTTTAAATCTAACACTTTTGAATAGAGTACGTCCAAAATCACTAACGTGAAAGCATCTTCTTTGTGGTTGTTTCTTACAATAGCGTGGTCATTAGGCAATCCAACAAATTCTGAATAAAAGGTATCAAGTAGTTTTTCAGCTTTGTTCTCGACCAAGTTCATTCACTCCAATCAGTTTTTTGTTTCTATGTCAAACATTATACAATATATTTATTATCTTTTCAATACATTGACGATTATTTATCGTGCAATTGATTTTTTGTGTATTAAAACTAAAATACAAAGCGGACTTGGAGGAAAAGCTCGCCGAGCTGGTAGCGTTTGAGAAAACAAGCATTTGCCGCGAGCATTATCTGATGTTCTGGGGCAGGAGCTTTGAGGATTTACAGAAGAACAGGTCGAGCATTGCTTCGGCGCTCGGCAGGGAGCTTTGTATGTCCGTGTCCTTATCCAAGAAGATTCAGATATTGTTTTCGCTCAATAATCTATCTGCCTCCGTGTTTTACGACGAAAACGCGGCAGAATACATAGAAGCGGAAAACAAAAACGAGCTGGTCGAGCAGTACGGATACAATCCCTATCTGCTCAGCGCGATACAGCCGATCGGCAGGCGTGAAAAGAAAGATTATTGAGTACCTTTCCAAGCAGGAAGCGCCAAAGCCCGAACAGCCGATTGTAGAACCAAACAGGGAAGAAGCCATCGGCGTAACCAAGAAAATCGGCGTTGTCGGTATCATGCCGCGCGTCGGCACGACGACACAGGCAGTTCAGCTTGTCAAAACGCTTGTTTCTCTTGAAAAAAGCGTTTGCTACGTTCAAGAAAATGATTCAACTTTCTTGGACAGCCTTGAACTGTTCTTTTCGGAGGTGCAA
>JBGUPW010000177.1:0-3134 GCA_045130495.1 Ruminococcus sp.
ACGCGCAAGTAATTGTCAGATTAAAAATTGGCTTGTTTACTGACTATTTTTGATATATTACTTAATTTGCTGAGAGTTTGGGATTAAGTGTAATTATTTAAGTGGAATTATTAAAGTATAATTAATTTGCACTAATCCTTGCTGTTGCCTGCAATTGTGAGAATTATGTCGAGAACCTTGAGATAAAGCCAGATCACTGTGAAAGCAAGCCCGAACGACGCCGCCCACTCGTATTTCTTTGGGAGCTTATCGTTAACAACGTGGTCGATCGTATTAAAGTCGCAAATCAAGAACAGCGCGGCGATAATAATGAAAATGATACCTGTGACGATTGAAAGCGCAAGATTATTTCTGATCGCAGCCACAAGTCCCTGAGTGGCGGGAATGAACGAGCCGATAAGAACCAGCAGCGAAGAGCCTATCATAGTTGCAAAAAGCGTCACCATAACCATTTTGAATTTTTTGGTAACGCGGATAACGCCCTTAGCGTAAAGAACAGCCATAACGAGTATGATAACCATGGTTATAGCCAGCGCAAGCGCGCCGAGGTATTCGTAGCCCTTGAGCACCTTGAAAACAAGGAAAGAGATGAAATAACCCTGCGTTACGCAATAGAGCGCACCCGTGACGGGTGTTGTGGGCTTTGCGAAGAAAGCCAAAAGTTGAAAAACAATGCCTAAAATAACCGTGGCTAAAAGTGCGATGATCTCGCCTGTGTAAAGCGATACCGGGAATTTGTAAACGTTGAAATTAACGATATCCCCGAACTCAAGCGGCTTTTCAAGGACGAACAGCAATAAGATACCCGCAACGCAGAAAAGCAGAAAGTACGCGGTTTTCGCCGCTATTCCGCCGTAGGTCGCACAGTCGCTCTCGGAATGCTCGTCAACACTGTCCAGCCTGCGCATTACCGGGTTTGAGGCGAGAAACGAGTTTTTCTTCTTTGTTTTAGTGTTGTTTAGATTTTTGTTCTGTGATAAATCACTCATTTTTATCCTCCTGTATTTTTTATTCAAAGGCACTGAGCCTTTAGGAACCACTGATTGATTCACGCCTGACGGCGCGATTTGCGCCCCTGAATTAATCGGTGTTTCTTATATGGGAGCCTCTAAAAATTCAATCTCGTGAAAAAGCGCGGAAAATCTACGGCATCATTCTGCCGTAAAAACTTCGTGCTTATGCGCGGCAGGGAATTTTTAGAGGTTCCCTAAAGGTTCCCTTATATTTTTCCTGCGAGCTTGTCGAGCGAATCAATTATTACAACGCAGCCGCGCCTGACATTCCGCATTACAAGCTTCATTTTTTCTTCGGGAACAGCCACGCAGCCGCCCGTAAATGTCCTGCCGGGCGCGAGACAATGCATAAAAACAGCCGAGCCTCTGCCCGCAACGCACTTTTCATTATAGCTGATACCGAGGCAGTATTTATATTCAACGGGGTAATCGAAAATACGCTCGCTGACGCTCCTGTTCAAGCCGGGATGATCCTTAATGCTCACCATACGGTTGTAAAACATTCCTTCTCTGACGTCGCCCGACCAGTAGGTGTTTTGGTCAACCCTAGTGTACTCAATCGCACAGCCGGGATCGTCGGCAATACCGAAAGCGGAGTTAAAATAATATTCTCCCGCAGGAGTCTTAAAATCGCCCTCCTTCGTTTTGCCGAAGCCCTCCCTTCCAATGCGGGCGAGAGCTGTCAAAATCATCCGCCATCTGCCGTCCTTATCTCTTTCATGCATCGAAAACCAAGCGGCTGTTTTTGCGTAAGCGGCGACAACAGCCAATTGCTCAGCTCCTTTAGCTTGTTTGAGCTTTGTCACCCATACGGGAGAAAAGGCGGGAAGATCAGAGCGGGGTAAATCACCCAAATAAAAATGCTTTGCTGTCACGGAAAAACTCCTTATCGGAAGCAATGATTAATTCAGGTGCGCAAATCGAAGCGAAAGATTTTTTGAGCCGGCTGACGGGAAAGACGCAGGCGAGTCGCGTGCCCGACCGTCAGGCGTGAATCAATCAGCGGTTCCTGTATATTTCATTATACAACAGCTTATTGAAAAAGTCATTAAATATTTCAAATTTTTAATCACTGTTTTTGATTTATTTAAAAGAACTTAAAGCAACAAAAAATTCAAAATTCAAAAACCTCTGAAATCTAATCAATTTTTACAAAATAAGTAATGACATTTCCGTGATTTTGGTTTATAATAAGCATATCAAAGGATTAACAACAATCGGGAGGTGGTTTTTTTGAAGAAGTTCAAAAATAATGTTTTGTTTTTATTCTACACGATCCTGCTCGGAGCCATTGTTGGCGCGATCATCTGGACTTTTTTAAAGCTGATGAATCTCGGCATCGAGTTTTTTTGGGATTATCTTCCCTCGCAAATAGATTTTCCGCTGTATACTCTGTGCGTCTGCGCAGTAGGAGGCGTGCTTATCGGTTTGTGGAAGAAAAAGTTCGGCGACTACCCCGAAGAGCTGAACATCGTTCTCGGCAAAGTAAAAAAGACGGGGCGTTACCCTTACAGCAACGTTTTTTCAACCATAGGCTCGGCGCTGTTTCCTCTGCTGATAGGAGCCTCCGTCGGTCCCGAGGCGGGTCTTACGGGCGTGATAGCGGGCTTGTGTACGTGGGTCGGAGACAAGCTGAAACGCTACAAGCACGAGGTTGAGGAGCTGACGGCGATAGGACTGAGCGCGACGCTCGGAACCATATTCCGCTCGCCGATGTTCGGCTTTATTGAGCCGCTCGAATCCGAAAGGGATACGGTGCTCCCAAAGACCTCAAAAATCGTCCTGTACTTCACGGCTATACTCAGCTCGCTCGGCGTGTTTATCCTGCTCAACAAGCTGACAGGCGGAAAAACGGGCATAGAGAGCTTGGAGTTCGGCGGAATGACCCTTTGGAAATATTTGTACGCAATTCCGCTCGCACTTATCGGTATTCTTGCGGGATATTTATATTTCGCGTTTAAAAAGCTGACCTCATTTTTCAAGAGTAAATTTACGCGATTCACAATTCTTCGCGCGACAGCAGGCGGTCTGCTTCTCGGTATCACGGGAACATTTCTTCCGCTTACAATGTTTTCGGGCGAGCACCAAATTGCCGAGGTCACGGCGGACGCGGAAAAAATC
>JBGUPW010000178.1:0-6738 GCA_045130495.1 Ruminococcus sp.
TGTAACAAGGATCTTTGTCACCTGATCGGGAGTGTAGCCGGTATCCTTCAGTGCAGATACATAATCTTTTATCCAGCGTCCCGTATAGATCATCGAATCTTCATCGGGGATCGTTTCAGGCGCTTCTTTGGGCACACCGGTATCAACAAGAATAACATCTGTACCTGTATCGATCAGGTAGTTTGACAGGCAGGAGCGATAATCTTCTTAAAGAAGAGGCTTCCCGAATAACCAAAATTGCAGAAAACGGCCTGCGCGTCAAGGGTAAAATGAACGGCGGCAAAGCCGCCGCCCTTGACATGCATTCCGTTTCCCGCTTATAATGTTGACAAGGGGCTTTCGCCCCGGAATAATATTTTTTGCTCTGTTTTACACTGCAATTTTGAGTTTACACAGAATTTGGGACAGACCCGGCGAAGATGGAATTTACCATCCTCGCCCGATTGATTTGTGAATTGTTTTCAGAGCTCTGCCCGGTTGAGCTTTGAGGTGTTGCTGATTACTTGTTCGGCATGATAATAACAAGCTTTTCTTCGCTCTGACAGGTCTTTGCGCGTTCGTTCATATCGACCTTTTTGATATTGATTTTTTCTTCAAGGCTCTCTATGCTCAGATCGGATTTAATCTTCTCTTTGATCTGCTGCATGATCTCCTTCGTGGAATGATCCTGTAATTTCTTCATAGTATCGAGGATATCCGAATAGCTTAAGTGATAATCGGACGCGATTTCTATATCGTATACGCACATATTGTCAGCGAACTTGAGCTCGCCGAGCTCGTCGCCCTCCTGACCGTAGCCGATAGCAGAGGATTCCTTGCCGCCCCATGCGATAACGATTCCGCCGTTGATCTCAACCGGGCCGCCCTCGCCGCCGTCGCCTAAATCAAAATTGAAGAAGTCCATTATGTCTGTCAGTGTGCCATTGATTCCTGCCGGTTCGGTGATGATGCTTGTGCGATACTCTGTGCCGCCGCCGATTCCTGCGCTGCCGATAAGATCGCCGCCGATCAATCCGGTTCCGCAGCCAAAGGCGTGAACGATTCCGCCGTTGATGATGATTTTATCATCCTGACTGCCCCAGCAGCCTGCTCCGATTCCTGCGCCTGCATACATTGGCAAGCTTGGGATCAGCACAAAGCTTTTCTTGTTCATCATGTCAAAACTTGTGATTTTGTTATCGATACCTGTTTTGGTGTAGATATCGCCGCCGTTGATAGTGATCGGGGATTCCATCATGCTGTGGTTGCCGCCGCCGATTCCTGCGCCCATGAACGAGGTCGCAAATACGGTTCCGTTGTTGATAGTGATAGAGCCCTCGGTGTCCTCGCAGTTACCGCTTCCTATTCCTGCGCCGCAGTAGGACTTTGCCTTGACAGTACCGCCGTTGATGACGATCTTGCCCTCTTTGCCGTCCTCGCCGCCGCCGATAGCTGCTCCGTCTTCTGCGTCAGCCTTGATGTTTCCGCCGTTGATCGTGATCTTGTCTGCGCTTTCATCTTCACCGCCGCCGATGCCTGCTGCATTCTCGCCGCCGAACGCGGTAACGTCGCCGTCAAAGAAGTTGATTGTACCGCTGCTGCCGTTGTCGCCGCCGCCGATGCCTGCGCCGAGCCAGCCGCCGTTTGCCTTGATGTTTCCGCCGAAAATATTTATGGTGCCGTGATTGTCCTCTTCGTTTCCGCTTCCGATGCCTGCGCCCTCTGAGCCGCCGTTAGCGTTGACGATGCCGCCGTATATATTGATTTCATGCACTGCGGAATCCTCGCCGCCGCCTATGCCTGCGCCATACTTGCCGCCGGTCGCGTTGACTGTGCCGCCGTAGATGTTGATTACCTCGCTGTTGGTGTCGTTATCTCTACCGGCGCCGATGCCTGCGCCCATATGACCGCCCTTTGCGTTGACTGTGCCGCCGTAGATCTCGATCATTCTGAATTTGGAATCATCGTTCTTGCCGGTGCCTATGCCTGCGTCCTTACCGCCGCCTTTTGCGTTGACTGTGCCGCCCTTAAAGATCATTGTGCCTGCCTTCTTTTCATCAAGACCGCCGATTCCTGCTCCGTTGGGGTTATAGGCTTCGAGCACGCCGGTGTCGTTTGACTGACCGTAGACTGTGAGTCTTGCGGTGTCACTAACGATAACGCCCTTTGGTGCATTGAGCTTACATCCGTCACAGAGGATCAGATGCACGTCCTGATCGTTGGCAACGGTCAGACGGTCGGACATGGTCAGATCGCTGTCTACCACATACCAGCCGGTTTCGAGCTGCTTTGCGGATTCGCTGAGAGTGTCGAAATCCGAACAGATCTCGGTGGACTTAACGATCGCGGAATCCTGCCATGTTCTTTCGGTGTATGGTACCCCTTCCTTTGCGCTTGCGCTGACGGGTACGATTGATAATGAGCCGATGATTGTTGTAAGCGACAATAAAACACTCGCTGTTTTTTTGATTGTTTTCATAATAATATCCTCCTGAAGCTTATGTTTTGTTTTTTGCTTTCCTGTTTTAATGAAGTGCGTTCTCTTCATTGACTTTAGTATATCATAAAATTCCAAAATGTGTCATTCGGGGTTTTAATGCTTACATTTCGTTTTTTTATATCGAAAGCTTGCATTTTTAGGGTGCTGACATTATAATATCAGATATAGAAGCTTTGCATGAGGATACCATATATTACTTTGTTTACTTTCTGTGAAAGGAGAAAAACCTTATGAAAACCGAACAGATCATTTTGGCACTGACGATCGCCCGCGAAAAATCTATCACCAAAGCGGCGGATGAATTATTCATCTCCCAGCCGACTGCAAGCAATATGCTGAAAAGCTTGGAAAACGAGCTGGGCTACAGCCTGTTCCAACGAACCAGAACCGGCATCGAGCTGACCGAGGAGGGTGAAGCGTTCGTGGAATACTCGTCAACGATCGAGCGTTCTCTGAACGCTATCTCGCAGATAAAAAATCACAAAAAGTTGGTCAGTCTCAAAATCGTTTCGCTGAGAAATGATTTTTCTGATTTGGCTTTTGTAAAGCTTTGTTCAAAGTACTACTCGGGCAATACTATTGATTTCGGTTTTCAGGTAATTGATGACCCTGATTACGGTATCAAGATGATTGGAAACGGTCTTTGTGATATAGCGATCCTGATGTGCGGCAAAAATCTGTATGAAACCTTAAAACAAAATGAAGCCGAAAAGGGGCTGGGTATGACCCCGATCATCGATAAGCATCTGGAGCTGACCTGCTGCAAGGGACATCCGATCCTAAAGGACGGAGTGATTGCGTTTGAGCTCTTCTCACACTATCCCTGCATTACCAGCGTTCACAATTCCTTATCCGCTTTGTATGTGCCGTATTTCATGGAAAAACACGGGATAAAGCTGAACAGCTGCCTTACCGTCAGCCCCGGTTTCAGATTTCTCCTGATGAAACAAACGAACGCCTTTCTGCTCAGCTGGCCTATCGCCGAAAAGATCAAGGAGGATTATGACCTTGTGTCCGCGCCCTTGGAAGGCACCGTTCTATGCAGCTATGCGCTGTATCGCAAAAATTCGATGAACGAAAAGCTGATCGACGAGTACATAAATTATTGCAAGGGTTTTATACAATAATATTATAGATGAAAAGAAGATCGCTATAACGGTTATTACGCGGTGGCGACAAATTTGGAAGATGCAGCCGAAAACATCATCAAAATAATTCGGTGAAGATGGGAAATCGAAAAATGCTTTCTCATTATGAAACACTAATTCAGTGCACGACCTGTTTGTTTCCTCGCTTTAGTTAAATTCAGATACCTTAAGAAAAAATTTCAATATCAATTCACTTGCGATCAAATAATCAGTGAGCTCCGTAAAATGTACTTTCTCAGGCTAAAGGACACCGGCTATACGCCTGCATACACCGGAAACTACCTAACCGATGCACTGCACGAAGCATTCGGCTTCCGAACCGATAACTAAATCCTGCAAAAATCTATCATGAGAAAAATCATCAGTGAAGCAAAGAAACTGTGAAAGGTTATCACATTCCGAAAAATCAGGGTAACCTACTACATTATACAAATAAAACCGAGGGTCAGAAAACTGCTTGTTCTCTTTTGAGTTTATAAGTTTACTTTGTTTTTAACATAATTATCAATCAGCCGTTCAGTCATATTGACCGATCATCGGCATTAGATATTAGATATAAGTTCAAGCCATTAATCGTTGACCGTGTTGAATTTCACGCGCTCAATCGGCTCCTTCTGAGCATTCGCTTCTTTATTCGGAAACGCCTTGCAGCCTCTGCTTCTTAAACTGTCAATCGTCATTTGATATCTCACTGTTCAGCTTTTTCAGGGCTTCAAAGGTTTCTGCGCTTATGATGTGCTCCATTTTGCAGGCGTCGGCAACGGCGTGTTCTTTGCTCACCCCGAGCTTCATAAACAGCTCGCTGAGCACGGTATGGCGTTCGTAGGTGCGTTCGGCGACCTCAAGACCCGCTTCGGTAAAGTTTAGTCCTCCGTCCTTGCCGACAGTCAGATATCCTCCGTCGCGCAGCAAGCCGACAGCGCGGCTGACGCTGGGCTTTGAGTAGCCCATTTCCTCGCATACGTCAATAGAACGCACAAATCCCTTTTGCTGATGCAGGATATATATTGTTTCAAGATACATTTCACCGGATTCTTTTAGCTGCAACCTAAACACTTCCTTTT
Organism: Ruminococcus sp.; assembly: GCA_045130495.1. GTDB lineage: Bacteria > Bacillota > Clostridia > Oscillospirales > Acutalibacteraceae > Ruminococcoides. The sequence continues at coordinate 4,692 of JBGUPW010000178.1, forward strand.
GCCGTTATCGGGAGCGGATTTTTACGTTCCCTTTACCCACAAATATACCACAAAAATGTAAAATAAGCAACAGATTTTTTGTGCCTTATCATAAAATGGCATATAAAAGCTTCAATAATTCTCGCGTCGGGCAGACAGGACTTGATTTCTTAAAAAAATTGGTATAGAATAGACGGGTATCGCTAAATAAAAAAGAAGGTATTGAAATGCTTACACTTGACAGAATTTATCACGCTTCCTATGTGCTCAAGGACGTGGTCCGCCCTACGCATTTGGTAAAAGCGGGCGGCATAACCGATAAATGTGACGTTTACCTCAAACCCGAGAACCTGCAAATCACGGGTTCGTTCAAGGTGAGAGGCTCGGGCTACAAGATTTCTCAGCTTTCCGACGAGGAAAAGGAGAGGGGAGTTATAGCCTGCTCTGCGGGAAATCACGCTCAGGGAGTCGCGCTTGCCGCCACAAAGTACGGTATTAAATCGCTGATTTGCCTGCCCGACGGCGCTCCTATCTCAAAGGTCGAGGCCACAAAGAGCTATGGCGCAGAGGTGCAGATGGTTCCCGGGGTTTACGACGACGCATACAATGAGGCTCTCAGGCTCCGCGACGAAAAGAACTACACCTTCATTCATCCGTTCGATGACGAGAACGTAATTGCCGGTCAGGGAACTATCGGACTTGAAATCTTGAACGAAATGCCCGATGTTGACGCTGTGGTAGCTGCGATCGGCGGCGGAGGACTTCTCTCGGGTGTAGCCTGCGCAATCAAGAACCTCAACCCGAACATTAAGGTTTACGGTGTTCAGGCTGAGGGAGCTCCGTCTATGGTGGAGTCGATTAAGCAGGGCAGACCTGTTCGCCTTGACAAGGTATCGACGATCGCCGACGGCATTCAGGTCAAGGAACCCGGAGAGCAGACTTTCCAATACATCAAAAAATATGTTGACGACATCGTAACGGTTTCGGATGACGAGATCTGTTCGGCTATACTCGCCTTGATCGAGGCGCAAAAAATGGTTTCTGAGGGCGCGGGAGCGGCTCCGTTGGCGGCTGTCATGTTTGACAAGCTTCCCATACAGGGCAAAAAGGTAGTCTGCATCGTTTCGGGAGGAAATATCGACGTTACGATCCTTAACAGGGTGATCAAGCGCGGACTTCTCCGCTCGGGCAGACAGCAGACTCTATGCATCGAGCTTCAGGATAAGCCCGGTCAGCTTGTGGCTGTGTCCAAGATCATAGCCGATTTGGGCGCGAACGTTATATCCGTTCACCACGAAAGAGCGGGCGAAGGCAGTGATGTTACTGCGGCATACCTGAGAATCGTAATTGAAACAAGGAACTTTGAACACGTGCAGCAGATTTCCGACTCGCTTACGAATGCGGGATTCAAGTTAGTATAACTCGTACTATCTTCTGATATATCCCTTTAACATCTGTTGCGGAAAATTGAAAATAGTATCAAACGGAGGCTAAAAGACATGGAAAAGATTTACACAAAGAACGCGCCCGACGCGATTGGACCCTATTCTCAGGCTGTAAAGGCGAACGGATTGGTTTTCACCTCGGGACAGATCGCGATAAATCCCGCCACGGGAAACGTTGAGGCGTCAACGATTGAAGAACAGACAAAGCAGGTTTGCGAGAATCTGAAAAATGTTCTTGAAGCGGCGGGCAGCAGCCTTGACAAGGCGGTAAAAACCGTTTGTTTCTTAGCGGATATAAACGACTTCGCCTCATTCAACGCGGTGTACGGAGAGTGTTTCACGGGCAAGCCTGCGCGCTCCTGCGTGGCGGTAAAAACCCTGCCCAAGAATGTTCTGGTAGAGGTAGAGGTCATCGCTGAGGTATAAATATAAATTCGATAAAAAGGACGGAAAGCGTTGCAAATGCAAATCGCTTATCCGTCCTTTTTTTGTTTGAAAAAGTTATTGAATCATGAAACCTGCGCGGCATTCAAAACACTTTCTTATTAATGCCAACTGAATAATCTCAATTATCCGATAAACAGTGCAAAACCTGTCAAAACGTGGTATAATAAATGCAAGGA
>JBGUPW010000179.1:0-6608 GCA_045130495.1 Ruminococcus sp.
TGTGTATTTTTTCACAGTGCCTTTGTCAAGATACCTTAGTGTTTCCTGTCATTTTATATGTCTTTGATATAGAAGTCGGGAGACTTGTCGCCGGAAATGAAGTGTCTTCCGGTGGTGTTGCTGTTTACATCCTTGTTGATCCAGACGTAGCCTTCTACGCAGTAGAAGAACAATTGGCCGGTGCCCTCAATCTCAATGTCAACGCGATCGATGTTCTCGCCGTTTTTGGTGGTAGAGATGTTAAAGCAGTTCGCGTCAGAGGAGAAACCGCTCTTGCACCGTCCTTCGTAGTCAAAGGAAACCGTCACGGTGCTGAGGTCAACGTCTGCGGGAATGTAGGGGCTTTTGGTGGCGGTGCCGGAGGTCTCAAGCTTTACGTCCGCGATCACGATCTTCTCGGTCTTGCGGGTGCCGTCCTCGTTGAAGCCGATGATCCTTTCGCCTACGACCTTGACCTTGCCGCAGTGCATTCTGCCGTTGATGTCGGTGCCGAAGATGCGCAGGGGGATAGCTTTGCGGGTGACGGAGGTCGTCTCAATGTAATCGGTCGCGATGTTTGAGGAAGCGATCCTGCCGTCCTTGAGGAAACGTGCGGTATAAGAAACGGGAGCGGCGGTGGTCTTATCGGTGAACTTGCTCTCGGAATTGATCACTTCGAGGAGCTTTGCATAATCCTTGGTTACGACAAGGGAGCCGCCCTTTTCGGATGAGCCGCCATAGACAATATACTTGAAGGTGGCGTTGTCAAGAACGTTCTTGTATTCGGCGGAGAGCTGAGCTTTGTTGGTTGCAGCTGCCGCTTTGAGCGCCGCCTTGATCTTGTTCTCGGAGTGCGCGCTGACGATGTTGATCATGATCATTCTGCCGTAGTCAACGTTGGAGACCATGACGGGCGGATTCTCGTTATTGATCTTGGAGATGATATAGTTGGTGTCCGTGTCTTTGCTGAACAGCTTGCCAGCCTTGTCGGGCATATCGGCGCTTACGGAATAGTACACTTGCTTGAAGTTCATGACGTAGTTCTTTCTGCTGGTCGTGTATGCCTGCGAGTAATCGACCTTGAGCTTTTTAACAGCGCCTGCCTCTATGCCGAGAGCCGCCGCGACCTGCATATCGCTGGATGCCTGTGTGATGCTCATATCTATCTCGGCGGGAACGTCCTTGCCGTCCCAGTTTGCCTTGATTTCGTTGATGGCTTTGGTGACGTCGGAGCTCTTGGTGGGGTTAACCATCTTGCCGGTGTCGAAGCCGGTCTTGATGCCGATGCCGTGGAGCGAGAGGTTGATGTCGTTTCTGGGCGCTTTCAGGAGTTGAGGATTACCTTCGCCGAGGGATGAATTGCCGAGGAGCAATGCGCCGGGATAACATTCCGCGGTCGCCGCGTTGGTGACAGCGAAGCTTGCAGTGCCGTTGTTCAGCGATTTCTTCGTCTTGGTGACATAGGTGATGGACTTGTCGTTGTTGCGAATTATTTCTCTCTGCTGTACGCCGTCTGTTCCTTTAACGATCTCGCCCTTGCGAGCCATGACGGTCTCGTTTTTGTAGTTGAGTCCGTCGACTGCCTTTGTGATGGCAGCCTGAGGATCGATCTCTGCTGCCGATGCGGAAGTGATGCAGGCGCCTGTCACTGAGAATGCTGTGATAGTGCCGAGTGCGGATGCAATGATTCTGGTTTTGATGTTTGTATTTTTCATGATTGTTTCTCCTTTTTGATTTATTATTTTGAATTATTGGTGAGGGGATTTTCGTTTTCCGTGTTCCCTCTGTTGTGACTACAGTATATCAAACGGACTGCGACAACACCCTGACAAAAAACGGGTTTTTTCAATAATTTTTAAAAAATTTTTTCGGTTTTTTAAGGCAATATTATGCACGATATTGATTTAGTAGAGATTCTCTTTATCGGAACATATTCAATACCATATCTTTGTTGAAGACAAACTGAGCGAGAATACGCTGATCGGGATCACCTCTTACCATCCTCATCCTTTAGCGAACGTTGTCAACAATCTGAGTGAAAACGGTACTCTTGAAAACTTTTTCAGCGATGATGATACGTACCATCTTATATCAAAAGGAAAAGGCGCTGCGCTCAGTTCCAACTATATCGTCACATGGAAGAACGGCGAAGACATCCTTGAAGTCGACGACGCAGAACCCGGTGCGCTTCCGTCCTATGACGGCGAGAACCCTTCCAAGGACGGCTTCATCTTCGCGGGCTGGACAGACGGCGAGAACACCTACGGTCTCAATGACGCGCTCCCCGAGGTAACCGCTGACGTGACCTACACCGCTGTGTTCAACAGCATCGCGCCCCTCGGCGACGCCAACTGCGACGGTAAGACGGACGTCCGCGACGTCACCGCCATTCAACGCCACGTGGCGGAATTCGAGTTCCTCACAGGCGCAGCACTTCTCGCTGCCGACGTAGACGGCAACGGTGTGGTGGACATCAGAGACGCGACGCTGCTGCAAATGTATCTTGCGGAGTTTGAAGTAACGCTCGGCATACAGGCATAAGTCATTAACCGCGCATTGATTATTAACTATCAAAACAAATCCTATTTAACCTACTATCTACCGTTCAATGCGCGGTGAATAAAAGATAACTCCTTTTGACGATTCAATTTGTTTTTCCGAACCCGAATAGGATTTTTAGGTACCGTCGGATCAGACTAAAGCTGACGAAAATGATCAAAGCAAGCAGTGATGACCTACGGCGATTGCTGTGCGGCATTTACATTGAAAACGGGGCTGGCTCAAAAGCAAAAAGAGCCAGCCCAAGGTTTTATGGAAGAAAAGCAAATTTATAGTTATAAATTCAGAGAAAAACAGTAATGCAAAGCAGAGGGTATCGCTACTCTCTGCTTTTTGATGTGAAATTGTGAAGAAATCAATCCAAAATTTGATTACGAAAAAGAAGGTCTTATCTTTCTACGTCGGCACACAAGGCAACTTTGATTCGCTGGTTTATCGTTCGCTCTGCTTTCTGCGAACCGGTTTCCCTCAAATCAGGGTATATCGTGTGTTGGCTTATTTACCGAAAGGTAACGACACGATTCTCGACAGCATATTACCGGAAGGGATTGAAATAACTCATCCGCGATACGCGATTTCTTGGCGCAACAGGTGGATGATAGACCGCTCGGATTATGTGATAGCGTATGTTGCGCATAGTTTCGGAGGCGCAGCGAGATTTATCTGCGAAGCAGAACGAAAAGGGGTATAATTCAATCTTAGGGAAATACCGCATAATTACGGTGTGCGGATTGCGAAGTAATATTTTTCGTCAGATTGTACAAATAAATTGAGGTAAGGCTGCCGCCTTGCCGAGATTTTTTGGACAGTCTGACAGAACAAGATTCAAGCAAGGCGTGCGCCGCGAATTGTGCGGTGTTGCCTTAGATTTCTACGATATCGTAATCAATATCGAAGTCGTCGTCCTCGTCATACGAATAATCTCCCGGGTTTGACAAGCTCAAAACTTCGGCTCCTGTGCGGCAATCGCTCATAATCGTGTCCATACACGCCTGCGCTTCGGCTTTGGATTCAAAGACTTCGTCCTCGTACTCCTCAAAGCCTTCTTCATAAATTTTCAGTTTATACATGGTTACCTCCTGTTATAGAAAAGCAGTGATTCTTTGTTTTATGTCTTTCTGGCCGGGTAGGGACTGATCCCATCTATGTTGGCTTTCAACGAATAAGTGTATAACCCTGGGTTTGGGAGAAAGTTTACTTATGATGGAAATTGTAAACAGTTCCGCAGATGTCGACGCTAGTTTGCACAACAACCTTAACCGTAGAGTGAATAATACTTAGGACAGTCTCTCCTCCGGAAACACCGCCACCACCGTTTGCTTTGGTTCCACCGCAAAAATGAGGCATAATTGCATTGTATTGTACTTGTCCATACAAACTATCAATTTCAGTCCCTGTAGAAGCATTTTTATTCTTTTTAACGTATGCAACAAGGCTATAATTGACTGCATTTGCCGAGACTTCAGCTACTACCGGAGCACAATTTTTTAGAAAATCACCCCACTGAATTCCATTAAAAAATTCCGTAGCCTTTGATAAAAAAACTGATTCTTTCGTCTTCTTTTCCATGATTTCGGTTTGGTTGATTTTTTTCCTTTTATATAGCCTGTTTTTCAAAAGTCAACCTCCTTATGGTTTCTCCTTTTTTGGCTGCTTTATATAAAAAATAATCTGATTGCTTGTGATAACCACCACCTCTCAAATAGTAACAGATACTTAATCGTCGAACATAGGGCAACTCGATTTGCACATAGGATATGGTCCTCCGCAAGCACGGCAACCAACCGGAATGTACTCATAGCACTTCTTGGCTTTTTCCTTGGCACATGTGATGGTCTGTGTTTTCTTTTGGGGATTCATTTCTTTTTTCATTACGAAAACTCCTTTCATTTCTTGTTATACTCTTTATGAATGGTATCATTTTTGTTACGAATGGTGTCGGGCAGCAAACCTTTGAGTACAGTATAAACAAAAACCATTTTCCATTGGTATGCCGGTAGCATACAGTCTTGTATGCTCATTTATATCAAACAGAAAAAGGATTTTTTCCTACCAATTTGGTATTGCTATCAGCTTTTTCCTCCTCCCTCAAAACAAGTTCCTTATATGTCACACCTTGGAAATCGGTCGCCTTAGTGCGTTTTATCTTTTCAATGAACAGAATGGTTGCGATTCTCTCACGCGGATTCATATCCATACCTCCCTGATCAAAATAATAAATCGCTCCGCAGTACTTCACAAACGAAATACTGCGGAGCTATGTTGTGGCGCTTTGGCATAGAAAGGTGTTGTTATTGAAGGTACAAATATGACTGTGTGATAAGTGCCTAAGCGCCGGAATCATCTAAACCAATGTTATTTCGTTTTTTGATGATATTATTATACAGAATTTTCCTTCCATAATACAGGGCGGATTGACCTATTTAGCCCTCTCTATTTGGCTAAAACACATAAATAGAGCGCCATAACCGATAACAGCTATGACGCAGTAAGATTATCACGTTGTTTCATAAAGTTTGTCGTATAACTCTCGATTGATCTTTCCTTCCGAGAGCTTTTTTTCTGCCCAGAGCTTTAATGCGTTTACTGTCACGGATATATTGTCCAATTCCTTTTGAATGGCTATAAAATCGGGAACCTCACTGTCCGCTATCACCCCGTCAACTGAAATTTCTATCAATCTTTCCTTACTGTTTTGAAGTGAGTTGAGCGAGTTGAGAATTTCCAGTACGATTTGTGAAAGGGTGGTATCAAGTTTAACCTCAGGCACATACTTTTTACCTATCTCACATTCTTTGGTACAAAAATGATTACAAAGCGCCGGCTGACCATACACTTCGGACATTCTTTTAACTTCATCAGGCTGAATCTGCACTTTTCCGCTCTCTATTTTGGCGATTCTGTCCGCAGATATGTATTCCAACTGTTTTTCCGCTTCCTCACGCGACCATCCTAAATCCTCGTGAAGAATTTGATAAATGTTTTTGTTTGCTTTCGTTGATTTGCGTCCCATAGAATCTGCCTCCCTAAACTATACCCATTATATTGATTTTTTGACTGATTGTAAAGGGTACAATAATGGTATTTTTAAACGAATAATCAATAAATAAACGACAAGTCGTTTATTTTTGAATTTAAGACAAAAACAAAAATGGCTCAAACATCACTGTTTAAGCCACTTTCGAGTGGTTGCGGGAGAAGGATTTGAACCAACGACCTTCGGGTTATGAGGTGCTTGCGTATGTGATAAAATTTCACATCGTATAAAAATCCCGTAATATTTCTTTTTTTCTTCTGTTGGATTCCTTTGTTTTTATCTCCCCGTTAGCGATTTTACACCGTATAAGGGTACGATAAGGGTACGGAAATCTCTTAGAATTCAAGGAATCAAGAGGGCGTTGGCATTGGTTTTTCAACGGTTCAAGAAGGCAAGAGGTCACTTGCACGCGGAAGGAATCTTATGTTAAAAGTTAATTTTGTTGAATTGGCAAAGTGCGAATCTTATCAATTGCTTTTTCTATTTGTTGTATTTTTCTTTCCATTTTTTTCTTTTGCGCAGGGTCTGTCATGTATCTTATTGAATTAATAAAAAACGCTCTATATCCTGCAAGTGTATTAGTCAAAGTATATCTTTCCCTCTCACTTTTTGATTCGACAAAATTAGATTGAGATAACTCAAACAAAATCTTATTAAGATTCGTGACTTTCTTTCTTGACAATCTAATGTTTTCTCCTATAACATATCCGTTTAATGAGATTTCACCCTGATATTTTAATGTTTTGTCAAGATTTAGGGTAAACTCTTTATCTGAGAGAATTGTTTGAATACATTTTTGAAAACTATAACTAAATACTTTTTTGTGATTGCATGAAAATAAGAGATCGTCAGCATATCTTGTATATGTAATTCCAAAACGCTGGCAATATTTTGTAATACGAATATCCAAACTCCGAAATACTAGATTCGAAATTGCCGGTGATGTAACTGCACCTTGTACTATTTTATCTTTGTAGGATACAATTTTAATGAAGTAATTAATATCTACTGAACAAACCCAAATTTCAAACTA
>JBGUPW010000180.1:0-4075 GCA_045130495.1 Ruminococcus sp.
TGACAAGACTTGAACTTGCGACTCCACGCCCCCCAGACGTGTGCGCTACCAAACTGCGCTACATCCCGATGCAACGTTACTATTATATCAGCAGGGTGCGGTTTTGTCAAGTGCTTTTTTGAAAAAATCCGAAAATCGGGGAAATATTTTTCCGAAGGGTTTTTCCAAATTTGATTTCCAAATATCTCCATAAAAAATCCCCTGCCGGAGCAGGGGAAAGGGTGGAGGAGATGTTTTATAGATCTATCATTTCGGCGAGATAGCGTTGGATCGTTGTTACGTCGAAAATCGTTACAATGCCGTCGCGGTTTACGTCGGCGATTTTCAGCATTTCTTCGTCGGCTTCGTCGATTATGGGGGAGCCGTCGGCGTTGACGAACTCAGCCAAATGGCGTTGCAGCACGGTTACGTCCTGAATCTCGACCTGACCGTTCATATTCACGTCGCCGATTTTGATTATCTCAAATTCCGTGGCGATCGTGCCGTAGTAGCTGCCCATACCGACAACGTTGACCGAAGCGGTTCCCGCCTCAACGTTGTTTTTGTAGTCAAGATAATAGTCAACGTCTTTTGTCAGGACGACGCCGTTATCTTCGACCCTCACCTCGGGGCGTTTCTCGGTGCCGTCATACGCGAGCACGGTGCTGTGAAGCGTGACCTTCGCGTCGAGAATTGATTTCGGCTCGATCCTGAAATTGACCGTCTTGCTGCCTGCGTAGTTGTCAACGCCCTCGACCGTGACGGACGCGTTGCCGGCGCTTATGTTGTCGGAATATGTAAGCCGGTAATCGGCGCCAGCCTCAAGAACTCTTTCGCCGTCCATAACCGTGACGGTCGGCGTTTTCTCGGTGCCGTCATACATGAAAACCGACGTGTCAAGCACAACGGTCGTTTCGTCGATCGGTTTCGGGAGGATCGTGAAGCTCTTGGTCATTGTGCCGATAAAGTTGCCCATGCCCGTGACAGTCACCGAGGCGTTTCCGGCGTTAGTGTTGTCCTTGTATTCAAGCGTGTAGTCCGTGCCCTCGGTCAGAAGCAAAGACTGATATGTGATCTCTTCGATCGCGTTGAGCTGGGAGCCGGTGTATACCATTTCCGAATGGAATAAGAGAGAAAGCGCCCTGACGGAAAGCGGATTGATATTGAACTTTCTCACGACCTCAGTTTCGTCATGCAGCGAAGCTATCGTGACGCTCGCCTCGCCCGCGTTGGTGTTGTTTTCGTAGGTCAGGCTGTAATCGGTGTCCTTGATCAGCAGCTCGCCGTTGTAGTAGACCGTGACAGAGGGCTTTTTCTCCGTGCCGTCATACTGGGTTTCCTGATACTCCATAACAATTGTTGTTTTGTTGATGTCGCTTTCGACCGTCACCTCGCAGCTTGCCGAGGCTCCGCTGTCTGCCGTTGCGGTAATATTAGCCTTGCCCGCCGAAACAGCAGTTACAACGCCGTTCTGATCGACAACGGCGACATCGTTGTCGGAGGAGCTCCAGGTGAGCGCGTCGGTGGTGCCGTCGGGATAAACCCTCGCGCTCAGCGTGAACGACTTGCCCGCGAACAGCTTTTTGATCGATTCCGAAATGGTGACGGAAGTTGCGGGATTGTTCACGGTCACTGTGCAGCTTGCAGACAGTCCGCGCGAGGTGGTCAGAGTGATTTCAGCGGTGCCGACTTTCTTGGCTGTGATGTTTCCCGAGGCGTCAACCGAGACGGTTTCGGGGTCTGATGATGTGAATTCGTATGTATCGGTCGTGTCGGCAGGCAGAACGGTGAAGCCGAGCTTTTGCGTTGTTCCGACAGACACGGTGATCGACTCGCTTCCAAATGAGAGTTCGGTAATCGGAACGAGAACCTTGACGGTGCAGGTCGCCGAAATTCCGTTTTCCGCCGTCGCGGTGATCGTCGCTTCGCCTCTTTTAACTGCGGTAACTGTGCAGTTGTCGTCAACCGTTGCAACGGATTCATTGGAGGATGTCCAGGTGATTTTCCCTTGTACAGTGGCGTAGTTTGGAACACACTCAAGCTGTAACGCCTTTGATTCCCCAACGTCGATTTCGGCGTCCTCCAACTCAAGCCCGGTCAGCTCATACTGTCCCTGGGGATTTGAGCGGAGCTGCGGATACGGGTAGCTTTCATCGTCGGCGATGAACCAAGTGTTGTCAAAGTCAAAGCCGATGTACATAAATTGCTTCTTCATCTGAGCCGGGGTAAGTGATTTTATTCCTGCGGCATCTTTTCCTTTTCCAACAAGAAAATAGCAATCAGTTCCTTTTGGAGCAATCGCATATGTGTTATCGGCGAACGCACTGATTGTTCCTATATTGTAGCATTTTGAAACTGTTCCGTATCGTGATATCCCGAAAGCATAAGCGTTGTCTGCGTAATAGTAATAGCTGACATTTGACGTGATATTTCCGGTATTGTAGCAGTTATTGATTGTAGCTCTGTCATAAGTGATTCCGCTTGCGCTATAGCCTCCGCTACAGTCACTACCTGCTGAAATGCTGATATTACCCGCATTATAGCACTTGGAAATCAGTCCTCCGGATGATGTCCCCGCTAAACCTGACCAATAATGTGAATACCTGCTTGCACTTTTCAATGTCAAATTGCACTTATTTACGCAGCCTTCAATGGTACCACCGCAATTTATTCCTACAATTCCTCCCGCATATCTTATATAACCAAAACCATTTATTCTACCGGAAACCGTAAGATTTTTTATGGTGCCGCTGTTTGCAGTAAACAGACCCAAATATATCTCATTTACATCTGTTATACCACTCGGTAAATTGTCAACGTAACCGCTACCTGTTGAAACAATATAAATATTCATTCCTTTAACTTCATACCCGTTTCCGTCAAATATTCCGCAAAAAGGGTGTTTTCCGTAATTGCCATTGCTGCCTATCGGCTCCCAGCCTCTTCCGCCGAAATCCCAGTCGCCGCCCTGCGCTGTCGCCTCGGTCAGGTCGATGTCGTTCATCAGCCGGTAATTGCCTGCAAGGTTCAGGTTGACCTTGTACAGCTCTTCGACCGTCCTTATCTCGGTGAACTGCGGTTCTTCCTGCGGTTCGTCATCGGCTGCCATAACGTTGACCGGAAAAACCGTAGCCAACAGAACAAAAGCCAAAAGCACCGCAAACGCTTTTTTTAACATAAATATCCTCCTTTGGTTAAAAAAGTATTATTGATCATTCTAATAATATCATATTTTACGGCGCTTAACAATTATATATCAAGCCAAAGTTTAGCAGAACTTTTTGTTGGTGTTGCACATATTCAGTTATGAAAAGGATAAAAGTTTTATATGGAATAAATATTGAAGCAGGGTTTATTATGCCCTTGAACCGATTCGGTTTTGTAATAAATTTCAGATGTCATCCTGAGCGGTCGGTGGCAGCCGAATTTGCGGAGCAAATAGTCGAAGGATCCCCCTGACAGGAAGCATTGTTCTCCTAATTGGGGGATTCTTCGACTGAACGCTCCGCGTTCTGCCCTGTCGGGCACCGCTCAGAATGACATCATAATTTTAAACGCGTGAATAAAACCTATAAATTAATCACCGGTAAAATGCGCGGACTGATGAACACCCCTTTCCCTCTTTTCTCATATAATGTATTGTAGGAATACAATCAGGATTTATGAGGTGAAGCAATGGAAAATATTATTACCTTTGTCTCCGTCACAAACGCGATGAAGGCTAAGGAACTGCTGCGCGCAAACGGGATATTCTCGCGCGTTATCCGCACCCCGGCGCGGCTTCGCAAGGGTTCCTGCGGTTACAGCCTTGTGGTGCCGAAAAATTTCGCGCGCGCGGCGGAGCTGATAAAAAACAGCAAGATTCCCTACAAAGGCATTTTTGCCGATGATAAACAATGATATACTTTGACAACGGGGCGACCACCTTTCCCAAGCCGCCGTCGGTCATCAACGCGGTCGGCTCGGCAATGCGCAATGCGGGGGCGAATCCCGGCAGGGGAGGGCACAAGCTGTCGCTAAAGGCGTCTGAGCTGATTTACAACAGCCGCGTCACCGCTGCCCGGCTCTTCGGCGTGGGAAGCCCCGAGAATATAAT
>JBGUPW010000181.1:0-7885 GCA_045130495.1 Ruminococcus sp.
CGATCATATTCCACACAAACAGCCCTAAAAGAAGCACGGGAGCAACAAACTTGATTGACGCGTTGAACCACCAGTACGGCATTTTGAATCTTTTCGCGTTTTTGTTCACCTCGGTGAGAACCTTTCTCAGGCTGAACGTCCAGCCGATAGCAACGCACTCTAAAACGCCTACCAAAATAAGGTTGACGTTGTTAGCCCAGTTGTCAACGATGTCGAGCCATGCAAGACCCGCCTGCGTGATAAACGTAATTGAGATAACGCCCGCAATTATGCAAATGGCAAGCGTGACCTTTTTGGGCTTGATGTGGAACTTGTCCGCAATTGCGGCGGAAACTCCCTCTACGATCGAGAACGCGCTGTCAATTGCAAGGGTTATAAGCATTAAGTAGAATATAGCTCCGAATACGGCGTTGAACCAGCCTATATCTGTCAGGTTGACTATAGCCTGCGGATACACGATAAACGCGGTCGCTATGCCGCTGTCTGTAACCTGATCGAGCATTCCGGTGCCGCCCATGGTCGAGAAAAGAACTATGCCCGAAAGCACGCTTATAGCCATGTCGGAAAACGCGATTATCATGGCGTCCGCAGCAATATCGGCGTCGTTTCCGACATAAGAACCGTAAGCGAACATAATAGCCATCATGATCGAAAGGCTGTAGAACACCTGTCCTATGGCGTCAACCCACAGCGACGGGTCGGAAAATGCCGATACATCGGGTACGAACAGAAGCTTGATCCCGTCAATAGCGCCGGGCATTGTGCAGCCCTTTATCGCCATAATGAGCAGCAGGACAACAGGCGCGAATACTGTGAACTTAACGACCTTGCCGACCGAGCTTGCGCCGTTGCGGATACAGAAGAAGATAAGACCCCACGCCACAAGCAGGCAGAGCCCAACCTGCCACGGGATCCCGAAGCCTTCAATAGCTCCCGTCGTTTCTGTCAGATTGAAGAACAGACCCGACGCCTTCTCCGAATCGCCCGTCATTCCGGCAAACTGCCATGAATTCACGAACATAAGGATGACCCACGCGAACACGACCGAATAGTAGCACACTATCACAAAGGCGTTTGAGGTCGCCGCCCAGCCCACAGGCTCCCATTTTTTGCCGATTCCGCGCATGGACTCGATAGCGCCCTTGCGGAACTTTCTCGCTATGGATATCTCCATCATCAGCAGCGGAATACCCATAACCAGCATGGCTAACAGATAAACCGCCAAGAACGTGCCGCCTCCGTGCTTTGCGGCGAGTCCCGGGAAACGCCACGCGTTGCCAAGACCGACCGCCGAACCGATAGCGGCGAGAATGAATGTGAAGCGCGAGCTCCACTGACTTCTCTTTTCCATTATAATCTCTCCTAAAAAAATCTTTGCCCACGGGGTAGCAATCCCGTGTTATTAAATTATACTACATTTTTAGGATAATTCAAGATAATTTTATAATTATTTATAAGTCTTTTGCCGTGTCCCGTTGCTTTTTGCTGAAAAAACTGATATAATTACGGCATAAATTTGAGGGAGGCGACGATATGGCGCTTGAATTCAGCGCGAAAGAAGCCAAGGAGCTGCTTTCGTCCGTTCAGAATATGCAGCGTCAGCAAGAAAAGCTGATAAACTCTTTTGAGGCTTACCGCGCCGACGCGGAAAAGCAGGCTAAGGGAATGCTCGGATACCGCGCGTTTGAAAACCTTCTTCGCGACGAGGTCGTTCGCGGAAAGGAAGGGGTTCAGGCTCCGCGAGGTTCGGACGTGCTCGTTCGCGACATTGTTTGCTGTCAAAAGCTTAAACCGATTTCAAGTTACTGCAAAAATATGACGGAGCCGAGGCGCGCCGAGGTTCAGGAAAATTCAAAAAAGCTGTCCGAAGCCTCAGGCGGATTTAAGCGGCTGTTCGCGTCCTCCGCAAAAAAGCAGGAAGCGGCAAAAGCTTACGCCGCTCTGACAGAGCTTATGAACAGCGACTACGCCAAATATACCGAGGGTATGGCTGCCGACGCTGAGAAAATCGAGCGGATAACGCCCGCCGAAGCGTGGAATGAGCTGCAACGGAATAAGGATATATACTACAAGGAATCGAAGTCCGCGCTTGCACGCGTGAGGTCGGACGAAACTATCGGAGAGTTTGAAAAGCTTATCGAGCAGCACAACGCGCTCACGGCTCCGTTCGACAGGGCGGAAAACGAGCTTGAACGCTCCAAAGAGGAAATCGTCCGCGCCTGTGACGGTTTTGCCGTGAAAGGCGCAGACGAGATACTGCGCGAGGTTCCCGTTGAGGAGGTCAACAGGGGAAAGGGCGGCTATCGCGTCAAGACCCTGCGCGACAGCGGTTTTAATACAATGGCGGATATCCGCGCGGCGTCGCCGAAAAGTCTGGCGGAGGTAAACGGCATAAGCCCCGAGGGAGCTGTTGAAATCAAAAAAATCGCCGACAGTTTCGCGGAACAGTCAAAGGGCTCGGTCAAAATCAAACTGAGCACCGACAACAAGACAAAGGAAGCGACCGCTCTTGTCCAAGCGATTTGCAGATATCTGTTGATAACCGACAGCCTGAGCGAATATCGGAAAATCACAAAAGAATATTCAAAGAATATCGAGCGTGCTTCGGAAACGCTTCGCGACGTCGGCAACGGCGTGCTTTGGATCTTCACTCCCGACTCCGAAAAAGCCGCGGTAAAGGGCTCTTACAACTATCTTTTACAGCTTCTCAACGGAGATTACGGCAACACGCTCAGGCAGATGTCGGCGGTCACGGGCGGCGTTTCGGTCACTCCTGCGCGTGCTTGGCAGCACTTTGCCGACAACACGGTGCGCTATTATAATGTAATAGAGGAATTCGCTCCCGGAATGCTCGGCAACGATAACGGAATTTACGGGCTTCCCGAGGAATTGGCAAAAGATATCCAAAACGAGCCGTTTTATCCCGAGGGACTTCGCTGCGAGCTGAGAAGATATCAGGAGTGGGGCGTAAAGTACGCTCTGCACCAACAGCGAGTGCTGCTCGGCGATGAAATGGGTCTGGGCAAAACCGTTCAGGCTATAGCGGTCATGGTTTCCCTGCGCAACACGGGAGCTGAGAGGTTTGTCGTTGTATGCCCCGCGAGCGTGCTCTCTAACTGGTGCCGTGAGATCTCAAAGCACAGCGACCTGACGGTTTCAATGGTTCACGGAGCCAAAAAAGAAGCGGCTTTAAATGCATGGAAGCAGTCGGGCGGCGTAGCCGTCACCACATATGAAACGACGGGATTTTTCAGCGACAACTATTCATCAAGGCTTGATATGATGGTCGTGGACGAGGCGCATTACATAAAGAACACCGAGGCGAGGCGCAGCATGAACGTCAGAAAGCTCTGCGCCAAGTCGGAGAAGCTGCTGTTTATGACGGGCACGGCGATCGAAAACCGCGTTGACGAAATGATCTCGCTCATTCAGGTTCTTCGCCCCGAGATAGCCGAAAGAGTCAAGAGCCTTGCGTTCATGTCGGGCGCTCCGCAGTTCAGAGAAGCGGTCGCTCCCGTTTATTACCGCCGCCGCCGCGAGGACGTGCTTACAGAGCTTCCCGAGCTGACCGAAAGCTTTGAGTGGTGTACTCTCGGCAAGGAGGAAGAGGCGCTTTATGAACAGGCGATTATCAATCAGAAATACGCCGACGCCCGCAGAGTATCGTGGGCGGTGGACGATTTGTCGCTTTCCTCAAAAGCAAGGCGGCTGAACGAGCTGCTTGAGGAAGCAGGGGACGACGGCAGAAAGGTTATTGTATTCTCGTTCTTCCTCGACACCGTAAACAAAATAAGCAGAATGCTCGGTGAGCGGTGCGTCGGTCCCATAAACGGTTCGGTGCCGCCTCAGCGCAGACAGGAGCTTATAGACAAGTTCGACAAGGCTCCCGAGGGCGCGGTGCTCACCGCTCAGATCCAGTCGGGAGGAACGGGGCTAAACATTCAATCGGCAAGCGTCATAGTGATCTGCGAGCCGCAGTTCAAGCCGTCAATCGAAAATCAGGCTGTTTCGCGCGCTTACCGCATGGGACAGTCGCGCAGCGTGCTTGTTTACCGTCTGCTGTGCGAGGACACGGTTGACGAAAAAATCACGCAGCTTCTAAAGGAAAAGCAGGAGGTGTTCGATGCGTTCGCCGATAAATCAGCCGTAGCCGAGGAGACCCTGGAGCTCGACCAGCAGAGCTTCGGCGATATTATGCAGGACGAATACGCAAGAATATCCGCCAAGTCGGCTGAGGTCGGCTCAGCCGACGGGCAGGGCGCCTTTGGATAAATTGCAGTAATCTTCACCTTTCATCAACGGCGCGTCGGAACGTGCATAGTTGGGTAAATTTGTCTTTATCTCTTGGGTGATTGTTTGAATTTGTTGATATTATCATTTAGGGAACCTATATAAATTCCCTACCGCGCATACGCACGAAATATTCACGTCATAATCCAGCCAATACTCTTTGAAATCTTTAGCTTGTTGGGCGCACCCGCGTGTGCGCCCGGGCGCCGACGTTTATTTTCTGTCCGATTTTTGATAGGAATACAAACGTTTGATTCAGCGCCCTCGGGCGCACACATAGGTGTGCCTCTACGACTTAAATAAAAAAGCCTTCCTTCAAATCCCGCGTTTAAATGCGCCGTTGAAGGAAGGTTTATTTGATTTCAACTGTTTAATAGGCGCCCTGCCCTCCCGTGGCAACGGGGAAATGTTTACAAAATTATAATAAGTATTGACAAGAGAAAATTTTATAATATAATAGTGAGGGTAAGCCTAAAAAATATTTATTGTTATTTTACGGAGGTAAACATGAAAAGAATTATTGCACTCGTACTCGCGGCGTTTATGGCTACAGCGGTTTTTGCAGGCTGCGGCAGCAGTGAATCAAAAGCCGACACAAGCAGCAGCGCTTCCGCAAGCGTAGACCTCAATGCTGTTCTTGACAAAATCAACAGCGAAAACGGTCTTTCTCTCGAAAAAGTTACCGAAGCTAAAAAAGTCAAGAACTATTATCAAACCGACGAAGCCGATATAAAGCAGTTTGCCGTTGAAATGGACAAGTCCAACCCCAACGCGCCTGTTGAGATCGTGCTTATCGAGGCAGTTGACGCCGATGCAGCAGGCAGAGTAGAGGCAGCTCTCCAAAAAACATACGATGATGTTCTCAGCACCTACACCTCTTACACTCCCGAAAAGGTCAACATGGTAAAGGCGTGCAAGGTAACAAAAGACGGCAATTATGTAAGTCTTATCATTGCCGATAACGCCGAAGCTATGGTAAAGACATTTCAGGACAGCATTAAATAATTAAATTAGCACTGATTTCAGAGGTTGGCTTAACGCCGACCTCTTTTCTTTCTCTTTTCTTTGGCGCAGCGGGAAAAACATTACAATAACAGCGTAACACTTGACAAAAAAAATATTTATAATATAATAAGAAACAGAATATGCGGGGCGGACGTTGTTCGCCCGTTTTTATGTATGAACGAATAACGTATACGTGTATTATATCGTGTATTATATATGGAAAGGGAAATTATGACGCAAGCCGAAATTCAACAGCAGTTTTCTCATATGAATCCAATGCAGCGCGAGGCGGTATTCTGCACCGAGGGTCCTTTGCTTATCCTCGCGGGAGCAGGCTCGGGCAAGACCACCGTGCTTGTCAACCGCATTGCCTATATATTGCAGTCGGGGTTGTGCAGACCGTGGAACATTCTCGCCATCACCTTTACAAACAAGGCGGCAGGCGAGCTCAAGGAGCGCATTTGCAACGCGGTGCCCGAGGGCGGCGGAGATATTTGGGCGGCTACATTCCACTCGACCTGCGCCCGAATCCTGCGGCGTTACGGCGACCGTCTGGGATATTCCTCGCACTTTACGGTATACGCCACCGACGACCAGAAGCGGTTGATCAAGGATATCGTAAAGCAGCTGAATATAGATGAAAAGATCCTGCCCGCAAAGTCGATCATTTCGGAGATATCAAAGGCGAAGGATAAAATGACAGACCCGCGTAAAATGCTTGAACAGTCGGAGAACGACTATCGCAAGCAGTCTGTCGCAAAGGTTTACGAGATTTATCAGCAGCGCCTCAAAACCGCCGACGCTATGGATTTTGACGACCTGCTGTGCAAAGCTGTCGAGCTGTTTGAAAAGTTTCCCGAGATACTCGGCTATTATCAGAATCAGTTCAAATATATCATGGTGGACGAATATCAGGATACCAACCGCGTGCAGTACCGTTTTGTTTCCCTTTTGGCTGAAAAATACAGCAATATCTGCGTGGTGGGCGACGACGACCAGAGCATTTATAAGTTCAGGGGCGCGACGATCGAGAACATTCTTTCGTTCGAGAATACCTTTAAGGGCGCGAAAATAATCCGCCTCGAACAGAATTACCGCAGCACAAAGAATATTTTGAGCGCGGCGAACGAGGTCATTTCAAACAACACCATGCGCAAGGGCAAAACTCTCTGGACCGAGAACCCCACGGGCGAGAAGATAGAGCTTCACACCTGCGACGACGAGCGCGACGAAGCGGTGTTTGTCGTTAAGAAAATCACCGACGGCGTTGCAAAGGGAAGAAAATACTCCGACTTTGCCGTGCTGTACCGCACAAACGCACAGTCGAACGCCATTGAGCAGGCTCTGTCGCGCAGCGGTATCCCTCACAGGATAATCGGCGGTCACAGGTTCTACGACCGCGAGGAAATCCGCGATATGATAGCCTATTTGCAGGTGATAAATAATCCGCACGACGATGTAAGGCTCAGCCGCATCCTGAATGTGCCAAAGCGGGGAATAGGCTCGCGCACGCTGCAAATTGCCGAAGAGATAGGCGCGGGACTGGGCGAGAGCATTTACTCGGTTATAAAGGACGCTGACTCCTTTCCTCAGCTCAGCCGAGCGGCTTCCAAGCTGAAAGCGTTCGTCGGTTTGATCGACGGCTTAATCGAGGCGATGGACAGCGGCGAATATTCTCTTGCAGAATTATACAACCTGATTCTTGAACATACAAATTATGAGGGCTATCTTCGCGCCGAAAAGGAAAATGCCGATACGCGCATAGAAAATATAGAGGAACTGTCCTCGAATATCATAAAGTTCGAGGAGGACTACGGCGAGGAAGCGGAGCTGTCCGCGTTCCTTGAGGAAATCTCGCTTATGACCGATATCGACAACTACGACGCCGAGGCGGACACCTGCGTGATGATGACGCTTCACAGCGCAAAGGGTCTTGAATTTCCCGTGGTGTTCATAACGGGCATGGAGGAGGGGCTTTTCCCGTCGTACAACTCGATTATGAATCCCGATGAGATCGGAGAGGAGCGCCGTTTGGCTTATGTCGGCATAACCCGCGCAAAGGAGAAGCTTTACCTCACAAAGACCCGAACCCGTATGCTGTTCGGCTCGACCTCCTACAATAAGGAAAGCCGTTTTGTGAGCGAGATCCCCGATTCGCTTATGGAAAGAACAGGGGAGAAGAAATCCCGTTCTTCCGTCGGAATGTACGGAGGCGCAGGCGAGAGGGAGAGCACCTTTGCCGCCGTGCAAATAAGCGCGTCGCAGGCTCCGAAAAATTCTCCGTTCTATAAAAAGCCTGCTGTCAAATCAGGCGTTACCTACAAGGTGGGCGACACCGTGCTGCATAAGGTGTTCGGCAAGGGGCTTATAATGTCCGCCGAGAGAATGGGCAGCGACACGCTGCTCGAAATCGCGTTTGACAAGGCGGGGACAAAAAAGCTGATGGCAAACTTTTGCAGAATGGAAAAAATAAGCTGAACAAAAGAAGGATAACGATATGAAAAGGTTTTTATCCGCAATTATCTGCGCCGTGATCACAGCGGCGGTAATTACAGGCTGTTCGTCGGACAAGGAAAGCGAAGCGTCTTCG
>JBGUPW010000182.1:0-19387 GCA_045130495.1 Ruminococcus sp.
CTCATAGCTCAGGTCGCCGTGCTCTTTCAGATAGAGGACGGCTTGTGATAGCTGTTTGAGATTGAACACCTTTGCCCAGCGCTCATATCCCGAGCCCTTGCCGCTGCGGATAGCCGCGTCAATATCAATTAGCAAACCGACTTTGGGCTGCGGCTTGCGTTCGCCGCGCTTTGGTGTAACGTTGCGCTTACCCTCTATCCGTTCGCGGATTGCCTGCTCGGTATAGTCCCCTTTGAGCTTATTGCAGCGCGTGAATTTTGTTTGACCCGGTACTTTCAGCCGCAGATTTTTTCTGTCTGTGTTGACGGTAACGCCGCAGCTTTTGAGCTTTTCCAGAAAGTCGGAAAAGTCCGTTGGCTTTTCTTCCAGCACGGTATCAATGATACGGCGCAGCTGCTCCTGATAGGAAACCTTTTGTCCGTCGCCAAGCCATGTGTCGTAATGCCCTTTGCTCGGCTTCGGATTCTCGACGATCGACAATCCGTGTTCCAAGCAGAGCTTGTCATTGATCCTGCGGATCGCAAAAGAAGAGTTCCAAAAGTTGCGGAATTTCCGCGTGCAATCAAGATTGACGGAATTGATTATGATGTGATTGTGTACGTGGTGCTTATCTATATGAGTGCAAACGACAAAAGCGTTGTTGCCCTTCGTCAGCTTCATGGCAAGCTCGCGCCCGATTTCATTTGCCAGCTCCGGTGTGATCTCGCCGGGCTTGAAGGCTTGCCGCAGGTGATAGGCTATCACGTCGTCGCCGCGCCGCCTGCCCGTTAGCTGAAAATACTGCCGCTTCGATAACAAAAACTCCGCGTCGGCTGTCCGTGTGTCGCACGCGTAGCCGGTTATCAGCTTGCCATTATCCGTCTTTTGCGGATTTTCCACATAGTCGATCACGTCGGCTATCGCGGTCGATACCGTCCTGCCCTTGCCGATATGCAGCGGCATTAGACGAGTGGTTGCCATAGCCGATTATCTCTCCGGCTCTTTAGCCTTACGCGGCTTTGGCTCCACCGCTGTTTGCAAGGCGTTATCTTTCAGAGCCGCTTTTACGGACGGCTTATGCTCACGCTCATAGTCCTTCCTAACCTGAGTGATAAACAAATCAACCAGTCCGGGGTGAACCTTATCGGCCAAAAATTGCCTTCCTCTTTCGCCGAGCATATCACACGGACAAGGAATTGTATCAGCCCACTTGCGGTTGTCGGGGGAAAACCGCCTGTCCCAATCTTTCATACGTACCGTATTGGCGAGGACAACCATTGTCCGCTCATAACCGAATTGCTCGACCACCTCACGTACCGCAGCTTCATCCAAACGGTCATTTCGATAGTGAGCGTCGATCGCTTCACAGATTGCGTCACGGCATTGCAGATTCAACCGGAATGAAGCGCGGTAATCAATTGTTTCCTGAAACTCCTTTGCGTAATTGGCAGAGTGAAGATAAACAGGTAAATGATATTTCATTTTGCACCTCCAAAAAAAACAAGCGGGACGACGAAACGCCCCGCACATAATTGATTCAGCTTGCGAGAAAATCCCGCAAGGCATAATTGATACCGCCGATCTTCCCCGTCAGCCACGCCGCCAGCCGCGGCAAACCGTAAGGGCTGATGAGAAAGGCGATCGCCAGAAAAGCTACGCCGGGCAGCACGCCCGCTTTGAAGAACAGCACCACCGCAGCGACAAGCGTTATCCCCGATACAATTCCGAGGATCATGCCCGAAGCGAGAACAAGTAACCTGCATACTCCATACAGAACCCATGTGATAAGAATAAACGGCAACGATATAAATTTCAACAACAGACGCAAAATCGGCGCCCCCTTTCTGAATTTTGGAAAATATTCCTATGCTCATTCTAACGCGGTCGTCTGGAAAAGTCAGCGGTTTTATGTCACATTCGCAAATTTTCTTAAAATCAGACCGACCTGATCTCTGATCACGTCAAGCCGTTCGGACAAATCCTCAATGTCGGCGGCGTAGATTCTGGCGGTTTCGTTGGCACGCTTCACATACTGATTCAGGTTATTGGAACAGATACTCAGCAGCCGCGTCAGCTCATGTATCTCGGTCATATCCAACTGAATGATATATCCGTCCAGCGCCATCTTGCGCAAATAAGCAGACTGATTGATAATGCCCGTTCCCGCCATACGCTGACGGATAACCGTATTTTCCTGCGGCGTAACAAAAAAGTGAAGCTGTATTGAACGTATATCCTCTTTCATAATGACGGCTCTTTCTTTTTTGGCGGTTTCGGCTCCGAAGGCTTGACCTCAGATTTTGCCCTTTGCAGCTTGTTTCTGACGGAGCTTTTTTGCAAGCTCTCAATATGCTGCTCAAAATCGCCGACGTTAGCTTGACGGTCGCGCTTGATATGCAGCCGACGTAAAATCAAGCCAAACTCCGCCTCGCTCTCCGGACGGTAGCGGAATGAATCGATCGCGCCATGCTCCGGGGTCAGTTCGTGGATCGCGTCGTGGAATGATTCATAAGGGACAGTAACCTCCTTGCCGTTGGCAAAATACAAAGTGACCTGCGTTACCGGACAGGACAGGAGCGACACCCGCTCTACTTCCTTGGCGTAATCCAGCGTATAAATATCGCCTTTGACCGTTTCACCGTCATTCCGTTTCAAATGAAGGGCGTATAACAGATTCTTATTCGGCTTTTCGCTGTGATAAGCATAGAGACCTCTGTTTTCAAAGGTGTTTTCCAAAAACACATCCCGCTCCGCAAAACAATGAGTTCCGAGAGGGCGGCACATCCAAATCAAGTGATGATCGTTTTCATCGGGCGACTGCGCCATTTTGAGAATGATTTTTTTATCAAGCTCAAAATCCTCTTTGAACTCTTTCGTGTGCTGATCCACGATCCGCCCTAACGATTTCAAAATATCCACATCGCGGTAAACCTGCGGTATCATATCTCGCGCTCCTGACTCTTGCCGCCGTGCGAGGGCTGTTTCGGCTCCCGACGCGGTTTATCGGTTTTCAGCTTATCCATAACGGAGGCTTTTTCCGCCGCGCTCTCAGGCGCGAGGTTATCCATCCTGCCGTCCAGCATATTGTAGTTGCCGGTCTGCGCTTCTTCTTTCAGCTCAGCGTTAAGCAGGTAGTTTTCGGGCAAATGTACGGGACGACCGACAGCCGGCACCTTATCATCAGGGGTACGCTCCAACGGAAACCTGACCGCGCCCGGCTCATGCTGCTTTTCACGGACGCTGTAGCGGCAATTGACCGTCGCGTCCTTGTTAAGCTCGGCGGCGTATTTTTGCGCTTCGCTTTTGGAATCAAACTCGATCGGCGCCCCGTAGTGTTTGCACCACGCCTCCGCGTGTCCGAACACAGAACCGCCGCCGCGTACCGCCCAAACTCCGTAAACCTTGTTATCCATACCGTTCACCTGCCCTTCTCCTGCGGCTTATGCTGCTTTGGTTTATCGGAAGGCTCCGCAACCTTCGTTTCCTTGATCTTCTTCACAACGGAAGGGCGAAACTCGCGGACGTGTTCAGCGTCGGTAATGTTCACATATTCGCCGATGATGTTCAGTGCCTCGCCGTAGCTGCCGCACGCGAATACGCGCGAGGACATTTCCTTTACCTGATCGCCTAAGCCGTGCTTTTTAAGCGTGGGCGAGGCGATCCCGATCAAGTTGAACACATTCCCGTCAGCGCCGATCAACGGGCAATCGGGCTTGTCGGTAGCAAACCGTGATTCATCAATAAAGCCGCCCAAGCGGTTATCAACATAGTCGGTCAGCCATTTACCGCTGAATTCGCCGAAGGTCTGCAACCGCCACATTGCCAGCTTGCCGACGTCGAGCTTTGCGTTTTCAAATGGAAACAGCAGATTCGTCAGCCCCTCATGCTCAAAAGCGTAAATATCGGTAAAGCGGCTCCCGTTCTGCAAGATTCCCGCCTCGGTCAGCATATCGTTAATGCCGTCGAGCCATTCCTGCAGCGGACCGCCGCAGCCCTGT
Source organism: Ruminococcus sp. (assembly GCA_045130495.1). Classification (GTDB taxonomy): domain Bacteria; phylum Bacillota; class Clostridia; order Oscillospirales; family Acutalibacteraceae; genus Ruminococcoides. Next base: position 3,978 of record JBGUPW010000182.1, read on the forward strand.
AAAATCAGACCTTCCTTGCCGGTCATCTCGCGTAATTCTTCCGCTTCAATGCTTTTTATACTCAAATTTCAGCCTCCTTTTTCTTTGTGGGTTGGTTTTGCCGGGTGCTTTGTTGCTCCGGCTTTTGTTTTAGCTGTTCGTGGATCGACGGCTTTTGCTCCAAATCGGTCAGCACGGAAAACAAGGGCTGTTCCCAGCGCTTGCCGAGAGCACGCACGACCGTCTGCGCCTCGGCTCCGTTCTGCGAGAACATTTCCAGCGTCTTGAAAGCGCGGTCATATAACGTTGCGTTGCGGTCATCCACGTTGGGCGCAAAATGGATAACGCCGTGAGGATAGTCTTTCCCGGTGCCTACCCAGCCGCGCACATAATCGTCAAATCCGCAGTAAATCCGCGCGTATGCCAAATCCTCCGCGTGACTGCCGTATATCTTTTTGGAGGGCTTATACTGCACGCCGAGAAGCAGAACGCCCGTTTTGGGATTGAACATGAAGCGACGGTTATCAATTCGCTGCATATCAAACTGTTGATTCTTTGTATCGATCAGCATACGGTTTTGAATGACCCTCGCCTCGCGTTTTGAATATTCAGACGGATTGTGATAGACAAACAGCTCGCGCGTCGCCGGAACATAGCTTTTGCCGTTTTCCACACAGCAGAAAATATCATAATTTGGATTGGTTGCCGCCTTGTAAAAATCGTCGTATGAATACGGAAACTTCTGACACTCCTTATACTCTGACAATCCGACAGACGGATCGCTTTCAAGTCGTTTGGAGAGCGCGAAAAAATCGCCCTCTCCTTTGGCAAAGCGCCTCAACGGAAAGAAATGATAGCCGCCGTACTCAAAGCACACCGACGCGCTCATTTACGACCGCCCTTTCCCTGCGGAAATTCCAGCTTGAAGTTGACATATTTGCCTCCGGTATCGTCAAGAACGACAAACGCACCGTAGGTCTTATTTTTCTTTTCGCTGTACAAATCCTTAACAAAAACGCGACCCTCCTTCAAGAGAGCCGCGGCGATATACTTTGTGAGGATTTTCTTTTTGCTTGCGAAAAAGCGGTTCTCCTTCCAGAGCGCGAAGGAGCAGGAGCGGTTATCGCAGTAAAATCCCTTCTGGCTCTCCTTTACCGCCGAGCCGCAGCGCGGACAAACGCCGATAACCTCTCTGTCGTCATTTTTGTTTGGAAACATCGATAAAAACCTCCTTTCAGGCTGATCGTGCGTCCGCACCAGCTCGCGCACCATTTCTTTGATACTGTTCATAAAGCTGTCCGCGCTCAGCTCGCCGCGCTCGATCTGCAAAAGCTGTGATTCCCATTCCGCCGTCAGAAGCGGAGATTTGATATTGTCGGGCAGGATCGTAATCAAATTGACACCCTTTTGCGTAGGCAGCAACAGCTTTTTCTTTCTCTCGACAAAGCCTGTTACAACAAACTTTTCAAGGATTGCCGCACGCGTCGCCGGCGTACCCAAGCCTTTTCGCTCCGCGTCGTCCGGTGTTTCCTCCGCGCCGGCGGTCTCCATAGCCGCAAGCAGGGATTCCTCGGTATAATGCTTTGGCGACGCAGTCTTTCCCTCGCGCACGCTTTCCTTAACGCGGTCAAAACGCTGTCCCTCTGTCAGCTTCGGTAAAGAGTGTTCCTCTTTTTCCGCAGATTGTTTGAGCTGAGCCAAAAACAGACGCTCGATTTCTTTCCAGCCTGCTTGCAGCTCTGTTTTGCCGTTTGCCGTAAACGTATAGCCGGAACAATCCAATTTTACCGTTGTCGCCTCGGTGATTTGCGGCTGCGCGGTAGCCGTCAATAAGCGGAGCGAAATCAGTGATAAAACACTGCGCTCTCCCGCCGGGATCTCCGATCGGCCGAACTTCGTGATCTGCATGGTCGGAATGATCGCGTGGTGGTCGCTGACCTTCGCGTTATCGGTCACACGCGCTATATCGGGGTTTCCCTTACAAGCAGAGCCGCAAGACATATTTTCACGCAGCCATATGATCAGTTTTTCAGCCGTTTCACGCATATCCTCGGTCAGATAGCGGCTGTCCGTTCTCGGATAGGTCGCCAGTTTCTTTTCATACAGAGATTGCAAATAATCAAGCGTTTGCTGCGCCGTGAACCCGAACACGCGGTTGCACTCGCGCTGTAAGGTCGTCAGATCATAGAGCTTAGGCGGCTGATCGGTCTTTTTCTGCGTATTGACCTCCGTAACGACCGCGGTTTGTCCGTTACAGGCGTTTACAACTGCCTGCGCCGCCTGCTTGTTTTCTGTTCTCTCGGCACACGCCGTAAAGCCGTCGCAGACGATCTCCGGCACATAGAAAGGCTTGATCTTAAAGCTCTTGATCTCCGCTTCACGCTGAACGAGCAGCGCCAGCGTCGGAGACATAACGCGTCCGATGTTCAGAGTACTCCCGTACAGCACGGTAAACAGCCTTGTCGCGTTGATTCCGACAAGCCAATCCGCACCGGCGCGGCAAGCCGCCGCCTGATACAGCAGCTCATAGTCGCTGCCCGGACGGAGTTTATCAAAGCCCTCGCGGATCGCTTCATCCTCCATGCTTGAAATCCATAACCGCTCGATCGGCTTTTTGCATTTGGCGTACTGATATACCAGCCTGAAAATCAGCTCGCCCTCGCGTCCCGCGTCGGTCGCGCAGACTACGCTGTCAACGGAGCTGTCCTTCATCAGCGTACAGATAACGGCAAGCTGCTTTTTCTTATCCGCCGACACGCTGTATTTCCAGACCTCCGGCATAACCGGCAGCGTCTCATACGTCCATTTTTTCAAGCTCTCGTCGTACTGCTCCGGATCCGCGAGCTTCAACAGATGTCCGTAGCACCAGCTAACAAGATAGCCGCCGCCCGCCAAATATCCGTCATGCTTTTTTGTCGCGCCGAGCACCTTAGCCAGTGAGAGCGCGACAGACGGCTTTTCTGCTATTACTAATTTCATATTGTCCTCCTGAAATCACAGCGGACGCAGAGGAAATACCCCTGCGCCCGCGTTTTTACTGTATATATGATATGTAACGCTTTTGCTCTGAAAAAGGCACTGTTCATGCGCCTTTCGGGGAGCAAAAACGGAATAGTAGTATATTATCATTAGACTGCGTGTTTGCGCGTTACGGCTGAAATACGGACGTTTCAGGCTTGTATCTTCACGATCTCTCTTTTCAGTTTCTTGGCGTAATTGAGAGCGGAATACGCTCCGCCGTAATTTCTGACGGTATAGATAATAACCACGTCTGATTGTGAAATGATCCAGCGGTTTCTTTTCGTGATAACCTGCTTGTAGTGAACGTCCGCAAGCTCCGTCGGAATGATAATATCGTCGTAAAGCGTAAACAGATACTCGCCGTTCTCGTTGATCTCCTTCGTCAAATACGGCTTGACGCAAATGAGCTTGATATTCGGATAGCTTTTCTTCGCTTTTCTGACAGCCGCCGAAAAGAGATTATCAAACTCGCCCATTGCTCCTGTATAAAACAGCGTACAGCCTTGTTCGACGGCTTCAAATATAGCGCGTTCAAGCTGTACGGTAATATTTTGGTAAACCTCTCTGTGTCCGAATCCGCAGCAGGCTTTTATTTTTTCATCGTTCATAACGCACCTCCCACACTATTATAACACAACTACCATAATTTTGTATGGTTATTAGTAACAGTCTTTCGGTATTATATCATACAGTTGTGCGGTACAATATAAACAAAAGTGAGGTGTTTATATGGACGCTACCGAAAGAATCAAATCCCTTTTGGAACAAAGAGGCTGGACAGCTTATCGTTTATCCAAAAGCTGCGGTCTGTCTGAAAATACGATTGCGACAATCCTGAAACGAAACTCGCTGCCCTCCGTCGGCACATTGGAATCCATCTGCAAAGGCTTCGGCATTACGCTGTCAGAATTTTTTGCCGAGGGCGATTTGATTGAGGTTTCTTCCGATACCAAACAATTGATTGAATATTGGGGCGGTCTTTCTCCCGAGCAAAAGAAATCGATTCTTGATTTGATGAAAAATATGAATCAGAAATAAACCGATACCGTGATGTCAAAAGCATTGCGGTATTTTTTCGTCCTCTCGGTTCGCAATAGTTTAATTCTTGTATATAAACCAATTCTAATAGAATGTAGTTTGTATGTCAACAGATTTACCCCTTTTCAATTTGTGAATATCAAAGCCATATAAGGTACAATCTATTACAGGAAAGGTCGGTGAGGCAAGTGTACGAGGATTTTGTACCTGAGAGAATTGCAAAGCTGAGAATACAAAAGGGCGTTTCGGCAAGAGATATGTCGCTGTCGCTCGGACAGGCAAACAACTATATCAACAATATCGAAAACAAGAAGTCGCTCCCGTCAATGCAAGCGTTTTTCTACATCTGCGAATATCTCGGCGTCACCCCGCTTGAATTCTTTGACGACGGAAACGACAATCCCGAAGCCTTGCAGCAGTTTATCGAGGAAGGCAGAAAGCTGTCTCCCGAAAGCATGGCGTCTATTATGGTGATTTTGAAACAACTCAACAACACAAAATAGCGAACAAGCGGTCAGACAGCGTCCGACCGCTTTTCTTCATTTTTCCGGCGTATTGTTATCCCTTTTAGAAGCAAACGGCGCTTTGTCTGCTTTCTCCTTGTTTTCCCTCAGACTGTCCAGCACACCCTTTTTCGGCTCGCTGATTTCAATGCCGTGTTTCGCGCAGAATTCATCGAGCGTGATTTGACTTCCGAGAAAATTGATATGCGTAGCGATATATTTCGCCTGTCCTTTTTCAAGCATATAATCCTCAACGCCGATAATTGTACCCGAATGATTGACGAACACAAACGGTTCTATCACATAAAGAGCGCCCGGATCGTCGCCTGTACCGCGCACATCGTAGCAAAACAGCCCATCCGGTACGGTAGAGCGGTCGATGCGCAGATCGGTAAACATAGCCGGAGCGTCAAACAACTCGATATGATCGAAGCTTTCTTTTCTTGCGTCCATTAGCTGCATAATTTCACCCCCTCATTCGCCGGTGCTGCCAAAGCCGCCTGTGCCGCGCTGTTCGCCGCGACCGAAACCATAATCGGCGATGATAACAGGAATAACGATCAACTGACCGATCCGCGCTCCCTTGCGGATCGTCTGCTCGGCATTGCCAATATTGCTGATGATCGCGTGGATTTCTCCGCGGTAGCCTGAATCGACAGGCGGCAGCTCGCAAACCAAGCCCTTTACCGCCATGCTTGTACGCGGAAACACAAACGCCGCGTAGCCGTCCGGCACCTCGATACCGAAGCCCAGCGGAATTTTGGCGATCTCGCCGGGCTTGATCGTACAGTCATAGGGCATATACACATCCGCGCCGGCATCGTTGTCGTGGGCTCTGAACGGACGGCGGTTCTCCGGCACACCGAAATCAATCAGACGTATTTTCATTGTCGTCCTCCGTAAACAGCGCCGGATAGTCCAGCCTGAGAATGTGCGAAGGTGAAAGGAGCTTGTAAATAGGCTCGCCGCAGCTCATTTTACCTTCCTTGCAGTAATCACGCTGACAAAACGATCCCGTCTGCTCAGGCGCAAATAGGATCGGGCTGAGCTCGTAAAGCTCCTGCCAGATTTTCATCATAACGATCCGCGTCTCGGCGGTGTTACGCCGGCAAACGCGCTGACCGATCATGTGTTTCCACTGATACGGAGTCGCGGAGATAATCAGGATATTGCGCAAGCCCTGCGGCGTAGCGTAACCCGCCGCGTCGTTGCCGATACCTAACTGAATCAGCTCCGAATAGCTGTCCATATCCGATTGACAGCTTTTCATATACATCTCCTGAACGTCCTGCGAGGCGGTCAGAATCTCATACGGAATCACGAAATCCGCTTTCCCGTCGTAGTTGCTGTATTGCAGCGACGCGCTCATAAACTTCACTTCATTTTGGTGCCGCGTGATCTGAGACAAAAAGCGGCGGCTCGCGCCGACAACCGCCACGGTGATGACCGCGAATTTCTGTACGGTCGGGTGCGGCAAAGTGGTTATTCTTTCAAGCGTGTTTTCCGTGTAGGCTTTTTCGTACAGCATAAGCAAATCGTCCATGCTGTGAATCTCATGCCCGCGCTGCGTCAGCCTCGCGGCAAAGACCGTATGCTTTTCCGCCTCACTGACCGCGCCGGTGTTCAAAACTTTAACTTCAATGCTTTTGATTGCGCTTTTCCTCCTTGATGATTGCTGATAAGATGAAAAGATAGTTGAGCGCGTCGGTGATTTTCTCGTCCCATATTTCAGCAGTGTAGTTCTCCGTCCCGACAAAGCTCATGTCGTACAGAGAGACGATGTGCTTTGAGAGCATACCCAACAGCGCGTTTGCCGGAGAGGTATGCTGCAAGCTCGCCGCTGTCTTGAAGGAAGAAAAGCGATCCGCTTCATCGAGCGTGTATTCCATGCCCTTTTGCAGCAGCACCTCGCGGCACCGCCGCGCCTGTTCCTCAAATACTACCTTTAATTCATCCGTTGTCATAACCGTCGCTCCTTACGCCGTCGGCAAATACACCCAATCGTGCATAAGGCAGACGCTCGGCTCGTCCTCGTCCGGTACAAGGCTGAAAGCGCACTCACTGTAAACGGTGCGGTCATCGTCAATCTCCACACCGAACGCCTTGTAGAAACGGTACTCGATATTGGAAATGATACAGCGCAGCTTTTGAAGCGCCTCGCGCTGTTCGACGGTCATAAACTCCCTGTCAACGCTGTGCTTCAGGCAAACAAGCGCCTTGTGAAGCTGAACCTCCGTGCGGTAGGGACGGTAGCTCATATTGTCGAGCCAAGTTGAAAACAGCGCCGGACCGCTCTGCACAACGCATATCTCCGGGTGATAGTAGCCGAAGCAGTCAAGGTTCGCGGTGTTGAGCACATACAGCATTTCCTTGATCTCGTTTTCGGACGAATGATAAAACCGCAGCAGCGAGCGGTAAAGATGTACATATCCGGGTATTGAAACGATTTTATTTACCAAAAATTAACCTCCTGTAATAACGGACGCGGAGACCGAAGCCCCCGCGCCCTGATTCTTTATTTGTATTTATGATTCGTCTGTGTCGTCGTCATCGGGCAGATATTCGGGCTCGCCGTAGTCGTCGGCGCCGTCGTATTCTCCGTAATCGTCGCCTTCGTCATCGTCAAACTCAGGCTGCTGTTTTTTGGGACGGATCACCTTGACGTAGATTCCGACGCCCGCGACAGCGATAAACGCCGCGCCGATAATGACGTACATCGTGATATTGCCGCCGTCCTTTTCGGACTTGCCGCCCTCCGGTTCGTCAGCGGTCGAGGCAGCTTTGCCCTCGCATTTGCTTATGTCATTTTTGCAGACAGGGCAATCCTCATTGACCTTGCCGCTTTTGCATTTGTCGGTGCAGGCACAGGTCTGAGAGGCCGAAATACCGCTGACCGAGGTTTTATTGTTTTCCTCGGTAAGCGCCGTCAAATCGGATTCGGTGACCGCGTTCAGAAAATAAACGTTCTGTTCGCCGCGCGCCTCGTCCACCACCAGATAGAACACATTGCCCGATTTGGTGGAAATGGTGTAAAACAGCTTTTCATCGGTCTCATTCTCTACATAGTCGAGCACCGAGCCCTGACCATCAGGCGTGAACGCTCCGGGCGGTAAAGTCGGAGCAGCCGGCTCTGTCGGCTGCGTACTCTGCGTTGAGATGGGAGCGGTAGGAGCCGAAGCGGTCGTTTCCTCCACGGGAGCGGCGAACACATTCAGCGAACAGACAAATGCCGCCGTTAAAAGAAATAACGCCGTCAATGCGGCGATCCTCTTAATCCTCATATTCGTCCTCCGTTTCCTGCGGCAAATGACGCGTTTTCAGAAACTCCGCGAGCTGCGCCGGCGTGAGCTTGAAGCTGCGGCACGTCGCCACATAGTCGGCGTTTTCAAGCTCGGTTTTCTGCGTCTGCATATCGCGCACCTTCTTTTGAAGCTCCGCGATCTTCGCCGTTGTTTTTTCAATATCCTTTTCGAGTTTTTCAATTTTTGGGTTCAAAAGTAACCTCCGTTCAAAATAATTTAGTTTATAAATGCCGCTCTGTTTCGTCTCCTGTTTCGGCGAAATAAAGCGGATTGAGATAATGACCGTCAAGCAAAACCTCCAAATGAAGGTGCGGTTCCGTGGACGTTCCCGTGCTGCCGACCTTCGCGATCACGTCTCCGGCGTGAACGTTTGCGCCAACAGCAACTAACAACTGCGAGCAATGCCCGTATCTCGTCATCAGGGTTTTGCCGGTCGGGGTATCACCCTCGATAATGACACACAAGCCGTAGCTGCCGGAATTGCCGGCCACGGTGACAACGCCGTCGTGACCCGCGCGGATAACCGTACCCTGCGGCATACCGATGTCAACGCCGGTATGATAATCCTTGCCGCCGCTGACCGGGTGAACGCGGTAGCCGTAATAGCTCGTCACATTTGAGAGCCAGTTGGTGCTGCCAAAAACATTTTTGACGTACTGCCGACAGCCCTTTGTCGTCAGCAGCGTATCACAGGCGTCGCGCTGTTCGGTGTTGACGCGACCCGATACAACGCTCTCAAGTGAAACCGAGGTCAGCTTCACATTGAGAATTTTGTAATCATACGCTACGTTAGTAGTCGTTTGCTGATGTGTGGTCGGATCAGTCGCCGGTTCGGTGCGGGTGCGCCGCTCAATTTCCTCGGTCAGCGTCAGATGATACTGACTGTCAAAAAGGCTCCGCATAGCGGATTCCGCCTGTGAGCTGTTGAAATCTCCGTACACGGCGGTCAGGTACGCCATCAGGACATGCGGATCGTGCCCGATCTCGTCAACGTCATAGCGGTACTCGTCATAGCCCGACCGTATGGTTTCCATGCGGTTGATTTCAAGCTGCAAATCGGTTTCCCATTCCGTATAGGTCAGCTCCGCCTGATCAATAACATTATCGTCCGCCAGATAGGAGACAGACGAAAACGCGCCGGAGCTGCCCGCGCCGATAGAGGTACAGGACGTAAACGCCGACGCGATAAAGAGGATCAGCAGGAAAATCAGGATTATTACCAGCGCGGCGACCGGGTGGCGCTTGATAGCTCCCGCGATCTCCTTAACGATCTTCTCAGTCGTTACCGCCGTCTTTTTTGCCCGCTTGCCTTTTTTCTGCGCCTCACGCGCCGCCTTCGCGTACTTGCGTCTAAGCTGTTTTTTATACATAGCCTTGGCGAGCTTTTTCTTTTTCAGCTCAGGGTTTTCCGCCAGCGCCTTTTGATACGCCGCCTTTGCCTGCGCGTTGACGGTGCGGTTTTGCAGACGCTTAACCTTGTTGTACGGCGCGAGCTTATGGGCGCGGCTTGCGCACCGCAGTCCCGTTTCACCGGTAATCTCCGCGCGGTGTGCCGCCTGAACACCGACGTTCTCATGCTCGTTTTTGTAAATCTGCTTGTGAACCATACCGGCGGCAAGGTTGGCGGCGCCCTTCATGGGGCGCAAAGCGGTGGAACCTTTCAGCGCCTCGGATTTTTCTTTGACCTCGTTTTCAAAACGCAGCCGGGTTTTCGGCTTGCCGGTCGCGGGATCGGCTGAGCTTTCCAAACGCGGCTTGCGGCGAGAGGGCAGCTTGTTTTCCGCCTTGTGCAGACGCTGTTCAAAACGCGCGGCGCGCTCCTGCGCCTTTTCCAGCTTGCGGTTGACCGCGTCCTGACCGGGCAATTCATCGTCGGCAAACCTCAGCTTCGACGCTCCCGTGCCGCTCTCCGCCGAACGCGGCTCCTGACGGAACTTCTGACGATAGCGGCTGCTATTCTGCATGGCCGTATGAGTGCCGCCGATTTGCGGCTCACGGCTGACGTTCTCCGTCTGCCTTGTTTCCGCGGAATAAACCGGCTGTTCCGCTTGCTGACCGTAATCGGAAGATTGCGAAACAATGCTTTCCGTTTCCTCCTGACGCTGTGAATTGTCTTGAAGCTGTTGAGCGGACAAATCCATAGAATCAGTCGTGTTATTCTCTATTTCAGGCGTTTGACGCAGAGAAGCAAATCTGCGCTGTTGACTGATAGAGCCGGACGGCGATACAGTATCTTCCGTTCTGTCGAAGTGCTCCGTTAAAGGGCTGTTTCTCGGACGTTCCGAAAATTTGCCCCTTTGCTTTGCGCCTGAATCCTCTCGGTCGCGGGACATATCCATCACCTCCCGTATGCGTTATGACGCCTCTTTTGCGATCTCTTCGGGGCGCGTCGTCATGATCTGATACAAAGTCGTGTCCTTCGGGAAGTGATCCACAAAGGGAATGATCACATTGCCGAAAAACAGCAGACCTTCGCCCGGACCCGACTGTGTGACATGGGAAAGCTGGTGCTGCGAAATGCCGAGCTGCTTTGCCAGGATGTTACGGTCGCCCTGCGCCTGATTGAGCATGTAGATAAAATCGCTGTTTTCAAAGATATTCTCGATCTCACGCGAGGCAAGCAAATCCTTGACGTTCTGCGTCAAGCCCGACGGAATACCGCCCCATTTACGGAAGCGTTTCCAAATTTCAACCGAAAAAGCGCCTGTCTGTCCTTTGAGCAGCAGGTGGAATTCATCAATGTAAAACCACGTCGTTTTATGCTTGGCGCGGTTGACGGTCACGCGGTTCCATACTGCGTCCTGCATGATCAGCAAGCCCATTTCTTTCAGCGCCTTGCCGAGAGACTTCAACTGGAAGCAGATAACGCGGTGATTATCCAAATCCACGTTGGAGCGGTGATTAAAGACGTTCAGCGAACCGTTGACGTAGATTTCCATAGCGGTCGCGATCCGCTGCGCCTCCGCCTCCGGCTGCGCCCGCAGCAAATCATACAGGTCTCCGAGGATCGGCATATTTTCAGGACAGGGATTTTGCAGATAGTTTCTATACACAAGCCTTGTACAGCGGTCGATGACCGTCTTTTCCACCGGAGATAAGCCGTCCTTACCGCCGACGATCAGATCACAAAGCGAAAGGATAAAATCGCTTTTCAGATTGATCGGGTTTTCGTCGTCGGCATAATCGAGGTTGATATCCATCGGATTGATATAGTTGGTGGAATTCTGCGAAATATCGATGACCTGTCCCTGCTTGCCGAAACGGTTCACCAGCGGCGCGTACTCGTTTTCGGGATCGGCAATGATAATATCGTCCTGCGTTAGAAGAAACACATTGAGCATTTCACGCTTTGCCGAGAAGGACTTACCGCTGCCCGGCGTTCCGAGAAACAGACCGTTCGGGTTTTTAAGCGTTTTTCTGTTCGCCATTATCATATTGTTGGATATAGCGTTCAGACCGTAGTAAAGCGCCTCGCCCTCCTGAAACAGCTCGCAGGTCAAAAACGGTACGAATATCGCCGTGCTGCTCGTCGTCATGCCGCGCTCTATTTCAAGCTGATTGACGCCGAGCGCCAGAGAGGACATAAAGCCCTGCTCTTGCTGATAGTCCAGCCGCTTCAAAACACAGTTGTACTTCTGCGCGATATTAGAGGCAGCGAAAATATCATTGCTGAGCTTTTTCATCTTTTCGGCAAGGTTCTCGATAATGACGGTAATGAGGAACATTCTCTCATTGCGGCTCTGCAAGTCCTGCAAAAGATTTTTCGCATCGTCGCCGTAGGTGGCAAGGTCGGTAGGAATAATATCCATATCGTAGCCGGCGCGCACAGCCTTTTTCTGTTCCTCGATCTTCATCTTTTGAAGGTCGGACATTTTGCGCTTGATATTTTTGATTGCCTCCGCCTGATCGATCGACTTGATATGAATGTTGACGGTTATGGTGTCGTTGAGCTGTAAGAAGTCCGCGAGCAATTGGTCGCTCAGCTCAGGAGCGAGAATCTGCACGAACGAAACCGCGCCGAAGTGCCGTCCGACGCGGAAGCTCTTGCCGTCCTTTGAGAGCGAAAAGCCGGACGGCGCGATAAAGTCCTTTGTGGACATGCCGGTCTTGGCAAGATTTCTCCAACTGAAATTCAGCTTTTCCTGACCGTCGGGGTGGAGCTGACGGTGAAGCAGCTCCAGACGCTCTTTTCCGTCAAGCGACTGCGAATGAACGCCGAACTTTTTGAAATTCATCATAATATCTGTTTCGATGCGCTCCAGCCGGAGCTTTGCAGTGCGCAGGTCGTCAGCCTCAATACCGAACGTCAGATATTTCCGCTTGGTGATACCGTTGTTTCCCTTTCTGAGCTGACCCCTCAGCATTCCGTTATACTCAGCGCGCGTGGCGTCGTGACCGTCTCCGGCTAACGGAATCTGAATACTTTTATTAAAATCACGTAAGTTGGTTCTTTGGTTAACAAGCGTTAGCTGTACGCTGATAGATGAATCAAAATAATTGAGAAAATCGCAGTAGTTTTCAAAGATAAGCGCCTGATCGTCCGCCTGCGCGAGCTGATAGTTGATGTCGAAAAACCGGATCGTTTTTGTGTACTGACGCTCGCTCACACGGCAAATGCCGTCGCGGTACATATCCCGGTAGGGAATACTCTCCTGAACGCTCTGCGGAGCCGTGCCGAAAATCTTAGCGAAAAAGCCGTCCTTTTTCCCGGACGGCTTTTTCGCGCTGCTCTGTACGGCGGTTTTTCCCTTTGATTTAACCTCGGCGCGGAGCTTTTTTGACTGTTTTACTTCCAGCTCCAACCTTTTTTCCTGAGCTAACTGCCGCTTGTTTTTTGCCAATCATCAATTCCTCCTTCTTTTCGGATTTGTAAATGTTATGTGTTTTGTACGGCCGCTCCCTCGGCCACAGCATAAAGCGCAGCCTGTTTTTCAACAGCTTTTCGGCGGGCTGACCGTCCTTTTCATACATAGCAAAGAAAAAGAACGGCGCCATCAGCGCGATCATGATCAGAAGCGCGGGCGTATTGCCGATAAAGCCCCTCGTCAGAAAATACGTGGGAAGTCCGGCGACGCCGCCGAGAGAAAAACAAATCAACTGCCGCTTGGTGAGGTTGAACACGACCTTTGTTTTAACCTTTGTTAAGTCCTTCGGTACGGGTACATAGGGCAAATCATCACCTCCTGTCAGCCGCTCAGCGTGCCCCGTCGCCGCGCGGCGGTTTTTCCGGTTTTACCTGCTCCGAAACAGTACGGGAGGCATTTTTCAGCCGCTCATGGACGGATTTCGGCTGCTCATGCTGCGACTGCTTTTCCTTGATCTCGTCCTGAATATCCGCAATGACGTCCACACCGAACAAGGTACATTCAGGCCAATGGTCGGTTAGATATTGCAGAGGATCGTTTTTGCTCAGCAAATGATCTATCAGGCTTTCGTCAATATTATCGCTTAGAAGCTCGTCCGTCATATAGCTGTGCGCCGCCCATGTCGCCGCGATCCTCTCGCTGCGTTGTGTGATATCCTCAAAATCCAACTGATTAAGAATATCCAAAAAGGAATACAGATTATTATCTAATCTACTGATCAGCTTATCCGTCTTTTCCTTTAAGGACAGCTCCGGCTCGAATTTTTCAAAACGAGCGTCGGCATTGATTTCTTTGATTATTTCGCAGATAGGCAGCCCGACCTTATGGGTGTTTTCCTCTCTGCACCAAAAAGCGACTTCCAGCGGATCAACAAAGGAAAGCAGCGCCTCAACCTCAGCAGGCGTGTAGTCGTGTGCAGCTTTCATGTAATAATGTGTTTCGGAATATTCTTGTAACCGGTAAATGTCGCCGATGTCGTTGTAATCTGTTTTCTCCGCGTGATTCTTCAGACTGCCGTCTAAACGTCTCCGCAAAAGCTCCAGCGACTCGCGAAACTCCATATCATGCGCTCCTTTCGTGTAAAATAATATCCGATTCCACCTCGTTGCCCCAAACGTCCCAGCCGGAAGTTTTTTGACGGGCAAACAGCTCTACGCGCGGCACGTCTCCCATCAGCTTAATGATCTTGTCGCGCACCTCGTCGGGCTTTTTGCTGTGCTGTTCAAGGTGCGCTATCACAAACTGATGAATACCGGCGCACTGACGCTTCGGGTGACCTTTGAGCGCAAGCAGACAAACCTCCGCGTTTGAGCGCGTCCAGAATCCCATGCCGTAAAACCATGTATCGGCTTTTCTGTTCTGTTTCAGCCAGAGAAAAGCAAGGGTGCGGTAAACAAAGCCCCACGACTCTATCACCCGAAACGCCTCTTTGAGCTTCGGGAAGGTCGTCCAGAGAAACAAGGCGCAGTCCTTGTCCGCAAGCTCTGCCACCGGCAAGGCGCAAATGTCGTCCAGCGTCATCGTCGGATAGTGCTGCTCCGCGCCGCCCTGCACGGTGCGCTGTTCATACCGCCACGGCGGATCGGCGTAAATAATGTTATATTTCTTGCTGCCGGTCATCAGCGTTTATTTTCACTCATTCCGGCAAGGTGTAAAATTTCGCTCATTCAATTCCTCCTTCGTCAGTGAGCGTTAAAGACGGATTTTGACAGAGAGCCTGTCTTAAACAAGGCGAACGCGAGAAGCACGGTATATCCCGCCGTGCCCCAAATCGAGCCGTGGATATTGTCGGACGAGGGGATCGTCTGCACCAGCACCGCGTAGATCGCGACGCAGACAAGTATCAGAAATCCCTGAAATGCCAGCGCGAAAAGAGAGCGCAGATAATTCTGTCCGATCTGACCCCACTCGCGGTTTGCCAGCGTAGAGAACGGGATCGGCGCGAGGCTGACAGTCAGATAAATTTCAATCATTCGTCCGTAAACGATAACAAAAATAATGATCGAGAGGATCCACATGCACAGATAGATGATATTGCTTTCCAGCCATAGCCCGATCAGCTCCCACACACCCATATTCATCAGCTGAGTGCGCAGATTCGCCATCGAAGCGCTGACGTCGAGGCTGCTGTTGATCAGACCGGCTCCTTGCGTTATCACAGATTGCGCAAGGTCGAATACCGCCATCACGATCGTAAAGCAATTTGTCAGCAGATACGCCGCGACAAAGGTTTTGAATATCCATTTGAATATGTTGAACGTATCAAACTCGTGCATGTTGTTTTTCTCCAAAATCATTTGGATCAGCTCATACACAAGCACAAACGTCAGGATCATTCCGGCGATCGGGACGACAACGGTTTCGGACAGATTTTGGATCATCGTGAAAACGCTGCCGTTCCAGCCCTGCGGCGTTTGACCGACCTGCGTGGCTACGTCGGAAACCTGACTGTTGACCGAACTGAATATACCCTGATACTGGCTCTCTATCGCGTCAACCATGCCCGTCTTTATCCAATCGGTTAGTTGATCGATTATAAACATGATTTAGCTGAACAGACTTGAAAGCATCGGAATCAGCGTCGCGCCCACTACCGCGATACCGCCGCCCGCCATGAGCTGCTTGATACCCTGAGATTTTGCTTATGTGTGATAAAGAAGCAATAGAAGTGCAAAAAATTTTGCCGTTCCTATCCGACACTT
>JBGUPW010000183.1:0-3233 GCA_045130495.1 Ruminococcus sp.
ACAATACCCAATTTCATAATTATTTACTCCTTTATAACAATATAAAATGCTTGCGAAATTCACTATAATATAGTATCATAAAAATGATGGAATTACAAGAAAAAGGTGATTTTATGACAGAAAAAACCGTCTTTTTAAAAGTTGGAGAAGATAATCTCGCAAGTTCGATGGGAAGCGGAAGCCTTGACGTGCTGGCAACGCCCGCTGTTGCCGCGCTTATGGAAAATGCAGCGATGTCGCTTGCCTCGGACATTCTCGACAGCGCGGAGCTTACCACTGTCGGAACAGCGATTTCCATTGAGCACACAAGCCCCACGCCGAAAGGCGCGGAGATAACTGCCACGGCACGCCTGACCCGCCGCGACGGAAGAATGTTTTACTTTGATGTGAGCGCCTCCGACCGCTGCGGAGAGATCGCGCATGGCACACACACGCGCGTGTGCGTGGACGCGGAAAGGTTCATTGAAAAGGCTGACAAAAAGTTCAACCGCTATAAGTACGTGCTTTTCGACCTTGACGGAACCATCAGCAGAAGCGCGGAGGGTATTCGCACCTCGCTTGAATACGCCATAAATCGGATCGGCGCTCCAATGCCCGATCTGGACGACTACACTCGCTATATCGGTCCGCCGCTCATTGACACATTCAAAAATCTTGTCGGGCTCAACGAAGCTCAGGCTGAGATCGGCGCACAGCTTTACCGCAGCTACTACAGCAAACGCGGCAAGGAGCTTAACTACGCTTATGACGGCATTGCGGAGCTGTTGGCGGATCTGCGCGAAAGGGGAATAAAATTAGCTGTCTGCACCTCAAAATTTGAGCCCTTCGCTAAAGAAATAACGGAAATTCTCGGATTATACGATTACTTTGATGCGGTCTGCGGCTCCAATATCGACGGAACCCGCAAGGACAAGCGCGACCTTATCCCCTATGCGGTTGAAACGCTCGGAGGAGATTTCGACAGGGAAAAATCAAGAGTGGCTATGATCGGCGACACCTTCTATGACGCGCGCGGCGCCGTTGAATGCGGAGTGGATTTCATAGGCGTTGAATACGGCTACGGTGACGTGGAAGCCATGCGCAAAGAGGGAGCGACGGTGTTCGCAAAAACACCCGCAGAAGTGGAGTCGCTTTTGACATAAACGGGCGGCAAACGGAATATAAATGAATCGGTGATGTTTATGTTCTCGGTTCATTTTTCCCTTAAAAAGCCAAAAATTTCAAAAAAACCGATTATTGCCGCCGCAATTGTTTTTGCGGTGATCGTTGCGGCGTTCGCCGCTTTCCGAGGCTGCTCCAAGCCGCCGCAGACGCTTATAGCCGCAGACGGAACGGAGTATTCCCCTGTGATAGCCGACGGAGAATACAGCGATTTTTTCGCGCGGATAGGGCTTGACGCCGAGCCTGAGCCTGTTCGGGAGACCGAGGTCACGGTGCCGTATGAATTCGATGAGTTTTACGGCAGATACAACGAGTTGCAAAAGCACGCGGGCATGGAGCTTGAACCGTACAAGGGAAAGCCTGCGACCCAGCTTACGTTTCCGCTCATACCCGACGGAGAGTGGTACGCCGTTATCCTTGTTTCTGACGGGCGAGTTATCGGCGGACACAGAACAAACGGAGAGTACGGCGGTGAAATGCTGCCATTGATATAGCGTGAGCGCAACTTGCTAAATTCACGACCTATGGTCAATTTATTGCGGCGGTCGGGATGTGATGATATCTCAAATAATATCTCAATCTTTATTAACATCGGAAAGCATTGATACAGGAATGAATTATTGCATCCGCAACATGAATTGTGTCGTTGACACATGAATAGTGCCCCTGGCACATGAATTGCAGCAGAGCTGCATTAAACGGTTATGAGTATGGAACGACTTGACAAATACATCGCCTCTCGCGGAACCGAAAGCCGCAAGGAGGCTCAAAAGCTTATCAGGAACGGCGCTGTCACTGTGGACGGCGCCGTTTCCAAACAGCCCGACGCCAAGGTTGACCCCGAGCGCTCAACGGTTCTTGTGAACGGACAGGCTGTCGGTGAAAAATATGTTTACATAATGATGAACAAGCCCCCGGGCGTTGTGTCGGCTACGGAGGACAGACGGGACAAGACCGTCATTGACATCCTTCCGCCGGAGCTGCGGCGCGAGGGGCTGTTTCCTGCAGGCAGGCTGGACAAGGATACCGAGGGCTTGCTGATAATAACAAACGACGGGGACTACGCCCACAAAATGCTCTCGCCGAAAAAGCACGTTGAAAAGCGCTATGAGGCGGAGCTTGACGGAGAGATCACAGAGGACATGATCCGAAGCTTTAAAGAGGGGATCGTCTTTGCCGACGGGGTGAAATGTATGCCCGCCGAGCTTGAAGCGGCGCCCGAAAAAGGCAAAACGGTCGGCATCGTGACAATATGCGAGGGCAAATTTCACCAGGTAAAAAAGATGTTTGCCGTATGCGGACGAAAAGTTGTGCACCTTAAACGAATTTCAATAGGAAATTTGTATTTAGATAGCAAAATGCCCATAGGAAGTTGTAAATATTTGACAAATTTGGAAATTCAGCAAGTTTTTATAGGCAATATACACTAAAATGAGGCTCGAAATTTTACCTTATAATAATTTTTAATAAAATACGGGGTGAATATTTAGTTAAAATCAGTATAGTAATAGTTTGCAAAAAGTGCTATATTATTAATATGTAATAAAGCTATTACAAAAAACGGAGGTATTTAAATGGCAAGCTTATCATTAAGAAACATTTACAAAATTTATGACGGCAACGTAACCGCCGTTAAGGATTTCAACCTTGAAATCGCAGACAAAGAGTTCATCATCTTCGTAGGTCCTTCCGGTTGCGGTAAGTCCACAACCCTGAGAATGATCGCAGGTCTTGAAGATATTTCCAAGGGCGAGCTCTACATCGGCGGCACACTCGTTAACGACGTAGCGCCCAAGGACAGAGATATCGCCATGGTATTCCAGAACTACGCTCTTTATCCTCACATGACCGTTTATGATAACATGGCTTTCGGTCTTAAGCTGAGAAAGACTCCCAAGGAAGAGATCAGAAGAAGAGTTGAAGAAGCAGCCAGAATCCTCGGCATCGAGCAGTTCCTCGAAAGAAAGCCGAAGGCTCTTTCCGGTGGTCAGAGACAGCGTGTTGCCATGGGTCGTGCTATCGTTCGTGATCCTAAGGTATTCCTTTTGGACGAGCCGCTCTCCAACCTGGAC
>JBGUPW010000184.1:0-3281 GCA_045130495.1 Ruminococcus sp.
ATCCTTCGCGCGGATTTTCAGTACAACAGGCTTTCCGTGTCTGCTGCCGACCTTGACCGCCGTTTCGTAGTCAGGCGAGATGTGAACAAACTGCCGCGTCATCGGCTTCAGTCCGTCCTTCATGATCGTATCCAAAAACCGCGTGGCTGTTCCGTGATACAAAAACTCCGGCGGTTCGGGTGCCTCCATTTCAATGACAACGCCCGGAATTGAATGCCCCTGATTCGCGCGGATTTTTGTACCGGTGGAGTCGAATGAATAACGTCCCTTCTCGTCCTTAGCGACTATCTGCTCAATGGTATTGATTGTTACGTCAGGGTATTTCTTTTTCAAAGCGGCGAGGATATCTGTTGCGCTCGCCCAGCCTCCTTTTAGGTCGATATATCTCGGCTCCTGACAATGTCGCAGCATCCAAGACATGGTTTTACTGACTCTCGATAGATTCATTTTAGAGTATCCTCACAATCTGGTCATAGAGCAAGATGTATTTGCTCATGATTTTTCTGTCGTCGTGGTAGTGTCCGAAAAACCAGTTTTTGAAATTCAAACGCAGCGCCAAATTCTCAAAATACATGGTTAATTTATCGGGCTGTGTATATCCGCCCATGAGCCATGAAACGATAGATTGTGGCGCACAGTGGGAGATGACATAATCCACCTTGTAATCAATCTTTGCTAAATTCTTTTCCGCGTTTTGAATTTCCGCGTCGCTTGGCAATTCTTCATCCCACCACGATACATGTTTTATACGGAAAACCTTGCGCTGTTTTCTCCATTTGCGGACAGTTTCCTTGAACTCCGCCTGCGTGTCAAAATCCTCCCACGAGAGAATACCGTCGTCAATATCGTGCGAACGCGCACCACCAAACGCAAGGAATATCTTTCCCTCAAAGTTGAAGATTTCCCCGCGCATAAGGTGGTACACGCTGTCGTTGATTTTATGTGCTTTGCCACCATGAAAAACCACCTCTTTAAATTCGCTGTTCAGACGATCAAAGTTCTCGTGATTGCCGTCAACAAAGACTGTGGTAAAGGGCTTTTCGTCAAGCCAATTCAGCCAGTATTTTTCCGCATTGCTCACGCCGTCACAATCCCAGATCGCACCGAAATCGCCGCAGATAATCACAATATCGTCCTTTGTCATTTCTCGCTGTTCGGGAAATGCGGCAGTTGATAATTTCTGAAACTCTCCGTGGCAATCGCCTGTTACAAAAATCATAGTTTTAGCTCCTACTATCGGAACACTTGAGAATATATGTGTACTTGCTCATTCTATATCAAAACCCCGTTGCAGTGGTCGATCTCGTGTTGGATGATCTGTGCGGTGAAGCCCGAAAAAGATTTGGTTTTCCATTGAAATTTATCGTCCTGATACTTCACTTTGATCGTTTTGTATCTTGTGGTTTTTCTCGGCGCGCCGAGGAGCGACAGACAGCCCTCCTCGGTTTCATACGGCGCGGCTTTAAAGGTAATCTCGGGGTTATACATAACGGTCGGTCTCACGCCGTCGATAAAGGCGATGATTTTGACCGTTTTGCCTATCATATTCGCCGCCATACCGACGCAGGTCTCGCGGTGAGCGTTCAGGGTATCGAGCAGATCACTCGCGATGGAAGCATCATCTTTAGTTGCGGGCTTTGATTTTATTCCCAAAAAGAATGGGTCGTGTATAAGTTCTCTAACCATTATTCTCTCGCTTTCCGCTTTTCAGCTTATCAAATATCAAATTATACAGCTTGATGATCAGTCCGACTGATACAGCCGCAATAATGCTTCCCTCGCGCACGCCCTTTAGCTCGCCGAGGAACACGAGACAGATAACCGCTGACAAGGCGATATAAATGATGTCAAAAAGTATCTTGATGTTCTCATAACGCTTGCCCGTGACCTCGCTGATGGCACGGTTCATCGCTTCGCCCGGCAGCATAGCGACGCCGCCTTTGAGCTGCAGCCAGATACCGAAAGCCAGAACGATACAGCCGACCGCCATATACAAAAGCTGTTCGGGATAGCTGTTGACAGGGATATCCCTGATTAACCAACAGGACAGATTCGTCAGATAGCCGTAAACAAACGCCAAAATCGTTTGTATGACGATTTCAAGCGGCTTGCATTTTTTGCGCAGCAGAATAACCTGCACGGTTATCTGGATAACGCTCAGAACATTTAGCCAGCCGCCAAAGCTCAGCAAGCTGCTGACAAGCGACACCGAATACGGCAAAGATGCAACAGGCGATGTGCCGAGTCCTGCCTTGGTCGAAAACGCGACGCCCATCGAGGCGATAAATAACCCAATAAGAAATAATGCGTATTGTCTTATGATCTTCATTTGCATTCTGCTCCTTAAACCTTATCATTATCCCTTAAATCAGACCTTAATTTCTTTTCCAGATAGCCGCAGGTAAAGGGAAAGAAGTCAAACTTTTGGGTACCGGTATGGATGAATCCGTGCGCCTCATACCACTTTCGCAAAACAGTGTTCTCCTCAACGATGCTCAGCTTCATTACCCGGCAGCCGAGCGTTTTTGCTTTTTCAAGCGCATCATTCAAAAGAATTTCTCCTATGCCGGAATTTGGAAGACTCCTTAACTAAACGTTTTATCCCTGTTTGATATCTCTAAACTTTTCCAAACGGTACAGCCGCTCCTCGTCGGGACGGTCAATGCCGTTTTTGTATTCATAGCTAAGCTTTCTGTAAAATCCCACCCCTGTGATCGACGCGGGAACCTCGACGCGCTTTGCTCTGAGGAAGTATTCGTCCCTCTCAAGCGTTCCGATGATTTTTCTGCCGACGCCTTTGCCCTGATATTCGGGCAGAACAAAGATATTGAACAGGCTGCTCTCCGTCTCGCTGCCCCAATAAGGTCCGATCGCACCACATCCGATGATGTCGCCGCCTTCCTCGGCAACATAAAAATGCGTCCAACTTGCACGCTCCAACACGCCGGCAGGCTGCATTTTCTTTTCCAATGCAATAATAGTCTCGGCGGAATAGTCCTTGCTGTTGGATGTTTGTAAGGTGTGAATAATCAGTGCCGAGACCTTTTCTGCGTCATCTTCATTAAATCTTCTGATAATCATATCACTCGCTCCATTCGAGATTCATCGTTACGCTCACGTCGCCTTCACCGAAAGCCGACAAAAGTTCCTCCCTTGTGGTGTTACCGATCTTTGCGATACGCGTAAAATCCCAAGTGTTCTCGTCATAATAAATCGTCAGCTGATTGCCTTGGTACAGAATAACATCTCCCGGCTCTGTGGTGATCTGCTCGTCGTTGCGC
>JBGUPW010000185.1:0-23145 GCA_045130495.1 Ruminococcus sp.
GGAAGTCTGCCCAGCAAAAACGGATTTGCCTTTATAGAAAAGCAAAGCCCCGTTTTATCGCCGAAATATTTGCGCACCAGCTCGGCACGCTTGCGGAATTCATCTAAATCAAAGATGTACGAGGGCGTGTCAAGCTGAGCGGCAAGCGTTTTTAATACCTGAGTATTCATGCTTATTCGTCCTGAAGCTGCTCGATCAACTTCATCATAGCTTCGGCTGAGTTGAAGTTTTCGGGAACGAGATTGTTGGGCTTGATCTCAATGTCAAAAGCGTCGTTCAGCTCGCCTACGAGCGCAACAATGTCAAATGAATCGAGCACTCCGTTGGTGATGAGAGCGGTTTCGTTTGCGAAATCAACGTCGGGTCTGAGTTCTTCCAAAATCTGCATTAATTCTTCCATGATAGTTGTCTCCTTTTTAAAAAAATATTATTATCATAAACAGCGGATCATACCGCCGAATAATAACGTGAAAATACTTATCAATTCAGTTTTTTTACTTTATGGGGAAATTGCGTTGTTTTGACCCCGCCGTTGATGAGGTTTTTCAAACGAATGATTTTACCATAGGCGGGCTTGGGTGCAGCGTCACGCTGCTCACTTGAAGTATGATTTTAATGTCTGCATATCTGTTTTCCCGTTGGGAAGTGTCGGGAGAGTGTCGAGGTTTATAAGCTTGCGCGGAACCATGAAGGCGGGCATATTCTGACGGAAATACATCACGATTTCCCTTGAAGCCGCTTCTCCCGTGTAGAACAGGTAAAGCGTAGCCTTTTCCTTATAGTAAAGCGCGCAGCAGTCTGTAACGCCCGTTATTTTTTTGGCGGTTTCTTCGATCTCGCCCAGCTCTATGCGGTGACCCAAGTGCTTGATCTGGCGGTCTTTTCTTCCGTGGAAGTGGAGAACGCCGTTTTCGTCAAAGTGACCGAGGTCGCCTGTTTTGTAAATCAGCTCGCGGTAATTCTTATTGAGCGGATTCTGTATAAATGCTTTAGCTGTCTGCTCCGTGTTTCCGTAGTAGCCCAGCGCTAATATCGGTCCGCTCACGCAGATCTCGCCGGTGCTTCCCGCAGGAGTGGCGGTGTTGTCCTCGTTGAGAAGCATGACCCTGTAGTTGTCATAGGGCTTGCCGATCGGAAGCACAGTGTCGTCTGTCACCTTTTCGTTGACGACGTAATAGGTGCAGGAGGCGGTTGCTTCGGTGGGGCCGTATTGGTTCACATAGAGAACGTCGGGCAGATGCTCCTGCCAGATTTTCAGGTATTTGCACGGCATGACCGAACCCGAGAAGCAGAGCTTTTTCAGATATTCGGGCTTGCCGATATCAAAAGCGCCCAGCTTGGCGGGAAGCTCAACGCCTGCTACGCTCCAACAAAGCGCAGTGATTTTCTCACGGTTGAGGGTTTCAAACAGCGCGGCGGGAACTGCGAACTCATTCTTGGGAATGATATACGAGGAAGCGCCGAAGCTTATCGGTAAATAGATATCTCTGACAGCTGCGATATAATCGAGCGGACTCTGGTTGCCTAAAATATCGGTATCATTTATCGAGAGCACCTTTGCGACCGCGTCGATATAGCACATCAGCGACTGGTGCGAGGTGATAACTCCCTTCGGAACTCCCGTAGAGCCCGAGGTGAAAATGACGTAAAGGGGAGAGGTGCAACCGAGAGTCGCTTCTCTTTGAGCGAGCAGCGCGTCGTCGGGAGCCGTGTCGCAAATGTCCTCAAACACCGCGATCTCGCCGTTAAAATCGAGCGACTGCGCGGTTTCAAGGTGCGCCCTGTCAACGAGCATGAAATCGGCTTTGATAACGCCGATTATCTGATTGAGCCTTGCTTTGGGCATATCGCCGTCCATCGGTGCGTAGAAGCAGCCGGCTCTTACAGCGCCCAAAAAGCAGGCGGGTGTAAGAACGTGTCTGCCCGACATCACAGCGACGGGCGAGCCGCAGGGAACCTTATTCGCAATAAAGGTGCCGACGGCTTTTGTGAGGCGGTTAAATTCGCCGAAGGTTATTTCGGAGGCTTCGTCCTTGAACATCATCTTTTCGGCATAAGCCTCGGCTGTTTTGTCAAGTCGGTTTAGAATAGAAGTTTCCATGGCATTTATCCTTAGTTTTACAGTTTTATTCATTATCTATTATAAATATTTTTGGGATAAAGTCAATTGATTTTGAAAAAAACAAACATAAATCCTCAGTTTTTACGGAACAAAGTCAAAACAGCGGGGATGTTGCAATAATACTAATTGAAAATCTTGCTTTACTATTACTAATAATTGCTTTTTTCTGATATTACTGTATCGGCAGCGAACTCCGCCGCCTTTGGAGCTGTGAACAGCGGAGTTTTAGATAAACAAAAATTTAGCGATGTATATTTTGCAATAAGAAATCGCACCGCTTTTTGAGATACTGTGTAAAAGGGAGATTTTTTCAAGCCGACCGGGTTTCTTGTATCAATTGTAATAAATATATGATATACTTATCGAGCTGTCAGCGAAAAGACAGCGGGATCCGCTCATTTAACGCTAATTCAATTTTAAATTCAAAATGAAAAAGGAGTACTTCATAATGAAAAGAAAGACGATCGGTGTAATCGCTGTATCACTCTCCGCAATAACCGCGGCATTCTGCCTGACCGCCTGCGGCAGTTCAGACAAAAGCTCATCAGGCACGGAGACAACCGCAGCAGCCACCACCGCAGCAGCAGAAACAACTGCAGCTCCTTCAACCGAAGCCCCGAAATCGGCTCTTATCGGCACATGGGATTCCGTAGAAGCTCCCGGCACGTACTACACCTTCAACGAGGACGGAAAAGGTGTTCTCGGCGGAGAAGGTTACACAGTGAACTTCACCTATGTTGATAAGGGTGCTTCACTTGAAATGACAAACGAAGGAACCGATTCGGCTTTAATTTGGTATTACACCATCGAGGGCGATAAGCTGACAATGACAGACGCGGAAGACACAACGACACTCACATACACAAAGGGCGAAGCAAAAACCACCGACAGCAGCAAACCCGCAACCGAAAACGCTTCCTCTCTTGTGGGTACTTGGGCTTGCGATACGGAAGACGTGACCTTCACCTTTAATTCCGACGGTACGGGCTCAACCAAGGCGGGGTCTATTGAAACATCATTCACCTATGTTGTTAACGGTTCGACAGTTGAGTTGATTTTTGCAAATGTTGACTATCACCAGACATCCAAATACACAATCGAAGGCGACAAACTAACAATGACAGACGCAGCTAACATTTCTGTCACTTATACAAAGAAGTAAGCTTTTTTATCATTGATATATAACGACTGCCGGCACGATCATTCCCGTGTCGGCAGTTGTTTTGATGCCTTTAGATATCAATAAAATGACGCCCTACCGAAGCAATGTGCCCTGAAATACAGCTCGGATTGTCGCCAAATAATTAGTCACTTTAATCATTCCAAAAAACAGCCGTAAGTTCAACCCAAACAGCCTAAATATTTTGATAAAATTGAATAATGCATAATAACTATATAGCTTAGCTTTTTTACAAAAATGCGCCCTTTAGAAGTCACACTCCTAAAGGGCGCAAAGTCGGTTGCTGATTTATTTGTCAGTCAGTTAAATTATATCTTCTGTTGATTTGTTTATTTCCGACTGCCTTGATCACGACGCGTTTTTGATTTGCAGGCGCAGGCGGTCGGAAATCATGGCGATGAACTCGCTGTTGGTTGGCTTGCCTCTGTCGTTGTGGATAGTATACCCGAAATACGAGTTGAGAACGTCGATATCTCCGCGATCCCACGCCACCTCGATCGCGTGACGGATAGCGCGTTCCACACGCGACGAGGTGGTTTCATATTTCTTGGCAACCGAGGGATAGAGCTGTTTTGTCACGGCGTTGATGATCTCGGGACGCTCTACCGCCATGATGATAGAGTCGCGCAGATAGTGGTATCCTTTTATATGAGCGGGAACGCCGATTTCGTGCAGGATCTCCGTCACCTTAAGCTCGATGCCGAACGCGTCAACGCTAATCGGCATACGGAGCAGGCGGTCGCTCTTTTTGACCATAAGGCGGATATTTTCACAAAGCTGTCCCACGTCATACGGCTTCAACACAAAGTAGCTCGCCCCACCGTTCATGATCTCTCGTTCCAGCACCGCGCTGTGAAAGGAAGAAAAAACTATAAACAGCGGCTGCTTGCAATTTTGTCGTTTAATGCTGCGCATGACGCCTATCGCGTCCAGCCTTGTCATAAACGACTCCATAAGCACCACGTCGGGCTGCTCCTGTATAATGCGGCTGCAAAGCTCCTCGCCGTCCTTGGAGCAAAAGGCGATAGAAATATTAAAATTTTGAAACTTTTCAAGATTTTCTCTATCAAATTCGGCAGCGTCCTCGGTAATCATCAGTTTAATGCTATTGTCCATGTTCAGTCTCCCATCAATTTTTTAATGTGATTTGATTTTACCACAAAATGGTAAACTTGGCAATAGTTTCCGTGAAAATTTTTTAAAAAAATCTTAAAAAACTTTTTCGCTCAAATATTCAAATAACAAAAAAAAACTATATATTGTGTTATTCTTCGTATTTCGACACCATATTTTGCGCTGTAATGCCATAACCCTCCTCGGGTGAGTTCAGGAACACATGGGTGACGGCTCCCACCAGCCTGCCGTCCTGAATGATGGGGCTTCCGCTCATTCCCTGCACGATCCCACCGCATTCGTCAATAAGCTTCAAATCTGTAATTTTTATGACAAAGTTTTCATTTGTGTTGCTGTCAAGGTCGCAAATGCTTGTGATCTCGGCTTCATACGAATCGCATTCGCTTCCGTGCAGCGTGGTGTAGACCTCAGCCCTGCCCACGTGGATCTCTCCGTTTTCCGCAAGCTCAAGCGAAACGCCGCTTTGCAAATTATTGTCGTTTGTTGTCCCGAACACTCCGCAATCGGTATTTTTTGTCAGCTTTCCGAGCACTTTGTCGGTGAAATACCCGTTCAGACTGCCCGCCTTGCCGGCTGAGCTTTTGCTTGCTGAGCTTATGCTGACGCTCACAACCTCCGCTCTGCCCAACGGCATAAGCTCCGAGGTGTCGCTGTCGCATATTCCGTGACCGAGCGCGGCAAAATAATTGTTGTCGGGGTCGTAATAGGTCACAGTCCCTATGCCGGCGCAGCTGTCGCGCACCCACGCACCGAGCAGATATGAGCCTGCCATGTTCTTTTTGGGGGTTACGGTCTTTATTAGCTCCTTGCCCTCGCGTTCCACGGTAAAATCAATTGACGCTCCGTCACTGCCGAATGCCGCAAGCTGTAAGTCCTCGTTGTTTGCAACCTTTGTTCCGTTTACTTTTTTAATGACGTCGCCCACGGCGAGTCCGCCCTCACGCGCGGGACAAATATATCTGCCCTCGCTGAAAAAATCTTCAAGCTCCGTTATCATAACTCCGTCGCTGAAAAATTTAACTCCGAAGGGCTGACCGCCGAGTGCAACGGTCTTGTGCGGTGTTTCTTCCGCTGCCGCCGATAGAACTGATGAAGCGTTGAGAACTGTTATGACGGACAGCGCTGCGGCAATGAATTTTGTTTTGCGGGGGAAAATATTATTTTCCTTTTTAGAATTATAGATGAATCGAGAACGCGCTGTCTCGGCAGACGCAAATCTTCCGTTAAAAATTTTCAAAAAATCACCTTCTTTCCGTTGCCTTTCTTATTATTTCCGATTATAATAATAAATAAGGTCGTTTTTTAATATTATTATTGTTATTGGAAATGACCGGAAGCGGAGAGTTTGTTCCGTTCGTAAAAAGCGGAGTGAATTCAAAAATTTTTCAATTTTTTCATCATTTTCAAGTTGAGGTCATTATGCAGGAAAACAAAACAAATTTTACGGGATTGAGTGAGGAAGAGGTTCGCGCCCGCGTCGAGGCGGGTCAGGTGAACACCGCGTCAACCGTAAAAACAAAATCAATCAAGAGGATTTTTTACGACAACATCTGTACTTTGTTTAACGCGATAAACGTTATTCTGTTTTTGGCGCTGCTGATTGTCGGCTCATATAGGAATCTGCTGTTTATCGGCGTAGTGTTTGCAAACACGATCATCGGTATCATTCAGGAGATCCGCTCCAAAAAGAGCGTCGATACACTGACTATCCTAACCGAAAGCAAGCTTGATGTGCTTCGCGACGGAAAAGTCGTTCGGCTTACAAAGGATGAGCTTGTTTTGGACGATATCATTATTCTGTCGCGAGGAAATCAGGTGCCCGCCGACTGCGTTGTTGTTCAGGGAAGCTGCAAGGCGAATGAAAGCCTGCTCACGGGCGAGTCAGACCTGATTGAAAAGGAGCTTGGCTCCGAGCTGCTTTCGGGAAGCTTCATTGCGGCAGGAACCTGCTATTGCAGGGTCAACCGCGTCGGTGCGGAAAGCTACGCCGCCAAAATCAACAACGAGGCAAAATATATAAAGAAGAACAACTCGCAGATTTTGAGATCATTTAAGTTTATTATCAACATCTGCACCGCTATTATTTTCCCGGTCGGCACGATGCTTTTTATCTCCGATTATTTTGTTCACAATCAAAGCCTCCAGCGTACTGTCGTTTCTACCGTCGGTGCGCTTGTCGGAATGATACCCGGCGGAATGATCTTGCTGACGAGCACCGTGCTTGCGGTTTCGGTTATCCGTCTTTCAAAGAAAAAAGTCCTTGTTAACGAAATGTACTGCATCGAGACCCTCGCACGCGTCGATGTGATCTGCCTTGACAAGACGGGCACGCTCACAGCGGATTCGATGAATGTGCATGATGTGATAAACCTCAACTCAGACCATGAACAAATCAAAAACGCTCTCGCTTCCGTTGTTGCGGCGAGCGACGAGATAAACGCGACCTTGCAGGCGATAAGCGAATACACCGAGGGCGTTGAGCCTGTGAAGTGCAAAAGCTTTGTTCCGTTTTCATCTGAAACAAAGTGGTCGGGAGGCTGCTTTGCGAACGGAAAGACCTACATAATAGGCGCTGCCGAGTTTGTTTTTTCCGATAAAGAAAAATACCCCGAAATATTTGAGAAGATAGACAAAATTCAGGAGACCGTCCGAATAATAGTTCTCGCAACATCAGAGCAGCCCGTCGAGAACGGCAGCTTGCCGGGAGATTTGCAGCCGATGGCGCTGATCCTGATAAAGGACAAGCTGCGTGATAACGTCTGCGAAACCGTAAATTATTTTAAGGAGCAGGGCGTTACGCTAAAGGTCATTTCGGGCGACAGCGTTAAGACGGTCAAAAACATTGCGATAGATACGGGAATAGCAGGAGCGGAAAACGCGGTAGATATGACGACCGTTAAAACCGACGAGGAGCTTTACGAGGCGGCGGAGCGTTGCAACGTTTTCGGCAGAGTGACGCCCGCCCAAAAGAAAAAGTTGGTTATCGCGCTTAAGTCTCACGGCCATAAGGTAGCTATGACGGGCGACGGTGTAAACGACGTTCTCGCGCTCAAGGAAGCCGATTGCTCGGTTGCCATGGCAGCGGGCAGCGAGGCGGCAAGAAATGTGTCGCAGCTTGTGCTTGTAAACAACGACTTTGGTTCAATGCCTCACGTTGTAGCCGAGGGCAGACGGACGATAAACAACATAGAGCGCAGCTCATCGCTTTATTTGGTTAAGACAATCTATTCCATCTTTCTTTCCTTGTTCTTCATGTTCTCGCACTTTACCTATCCTTTCCAGCCCATCCAGCTCAGTCTGATCGGCGCTCTTACAATAGGCTTCCCTTCGTTTGTGCTCGCCTTGCAGCCGAACAAAAACATTGTGCGCGGCAATTTTACGTTCAATATAATCGCACGCGCCGCGCCCGCCGCGATATGCGTAGTGCTTAGTATTATTTTGACCGCCATTCTGAGCGGATTTTTCGGGATCACTCAGGAGGAGCTTTCCACAATCGCGGTATATATAACCTCACTGATTTGCCTTTTGCTCATTGTCAGGCTGTCAATTCCGTTTAATGCGCTGCGCGTGGCAATGTTAGTCGTAAGCGTTGCAGGTCTTGCGATAGCGTTCATATTCTTCAGAAACTTCTTTATGCTCGAACCGCTGAGTACAAACGCGATAATCATGCTGGCGGTTTTTGCCGTGGCTATGGCTCTGTTTTTCAATGTGTTCTATAATATAGCCGATTATTTTATTGAAAAGTTCAAACAAAAATAAAAATTATATATTGTTTAAGTATAAGTATATATTGAATGAAAGATATATTGAATGAAAGACAAAATATGAAAATCAAAATCAAACCCGAAGCGAACAAAATCATTCATACTCTGCAAAGCAGCGGATTTGAGGCTTACGCCGTCGGCGGCTGCGTACGCAATGCGGTAATGGGCATTGAGGCGGCGGACTGGGACATCTGCACCGACGCGACGCCCGACCGCATGAAGGAAATATTCAGCGGATATAAGACCGTTGACTTCGGCTTGAAGCACGGCACACTCGCGGTGATTTCAGGCGGCGAAAAGTTTGAGGTTACGACTTATCGCATTGACGGCGTTTACGCCGATAACCGCCACCCCGAGAATGTGACGTTCACCGATGACCTCACGCTCGACTTGTCACGCCGCGATTTCACCTGCAACGCAATGGCGTACAACGACGCGGACGGCTTGATCGATCCGTTCGGCGGAGTGAGAGATATAAAACGCGGCTTGCTGCGCTGCGTCGGAGATCCCGACAACCGCTTTAACGAGGACGCTCTGAGGATCCTGCGCGGATTACGATTTTCTTCCGTTTACGGCTTTT
This sequence comes from Ruminococcus sp., assembly GCA_045130495.1. Classification (GTDB taxonomy): domain Bacteria; phylum Bacillota; class Clostridia; order Oscillospirales; family Acutalibacteraceae; genus Ruminococcoides. The sequence goes on from JBGUPW010000185.1 coordinate 8,781, forward strand.
TGCCCGAAAGAAAAACATCGGAAGCGATAAAAAGAAACGCGTATTTGCTGGACAGGATAGCGGGAGAAAGGATCCACACCGAGCTTGACAGGATCCTCTGCGGACGGAATGTTGAGGCTGTTCTGAGGGAGTACCGCGAGGTCTTTGCCGTAGTGCTCCCCGGATTGAGCGAGACCTTTGACTTTCCTCAGCGCACCCCTCACCACCGGTACGATGTGTGGGAGCACATAATCCGCTCCGTGGGTGGAGTTGAGCCTGACCCGGTTCTGCGCATGACAATGCTGCTGCACGACATCGGAAAGCCGCGCGCGTGTACCGTTGACCGTAACGGAGCGACCCATTTTAAGGGACACCCTGCAATCAGCGCGAAAATGGCGGGAAATATACTGAGCCGCCTGAAATACTCAAACGAATTCTCGTCGGAATGTCTGCTGCTTATAGAGTACCACGACGTCCGCTACAGCGGCTCTCAAAAGCAAATCAAGCGGCTGCTGCAAAGGATAGGCGAAAAAGAAATGCGCCGTCTTTTCAAGGTTCAGCGAGCCGACACGCTGGCGCAGTCGGATTATCTGCGCAAAGAAAAGCTCGACAGCATAGAAACAGCCGGTGCTCAGCTTGATGATATCATAGCGAACGAAAAATGCTTCTCGCTGAAGCAGCTTGAAATAAGCGGCGGCGACTTGATTGAAGCGGGAGTCCCGGAGGGGGAGAGGATCGGAAGAATCCTCAATACGCTGCTCAATGAGGTCATAGATGAAACAATCCCAAATCAAAAGGAAGCGCTGATGAAAAGGGCTATGGAGCTTTGCGGTTAAAGTAAATGTGCAGCGCAATTGTCTGCTTATCGAAGCAATTCTTGATTCAACTAAAAATCCTCTGTCTTATCCTCCGTCTTATTTTGTATTGATGTGGATTAAATAACAAATAACTTTCTACTTAAAAACACGCGGTTGCCTTTAAATCCTTTGATTTGCGGCAGCCGTGTGTTTTTTGTTTGTCTGTCTTGAGTAAAAGTGTGCAAATGGATACTCAGCGAGAAAATATAAAATATATCTTTTAAGAATGACAGCTCTGAGCTCGGACAGAATAAAATCAGTTCGCTTTTTCGCGTCGGAGCTGAATTAAGGAGCTGAATTAAACCGCAAGAGTATTATTATCCGCTTTCCCGTTTTTTTCAAGCCTTTGCCTCTTTCGGAATATTTCTACCGCAGAGTCGAACCGAAACCCATAAGCTTTATGCAAATGAAATTTTTTAGGCTGATTTCAAAAATGTGAAGTATTGTCACATTTAGCTTATGAATAAAATAATGTGCTATAATAGAACTATATCAGCATAGGGGTGAGGTTTAATGCCAAAAAGAAAATGCGGTTCGGTAGACGCTTCCCTGGGGCGCAATCTGACGTATTTCAGGAAGCTTGCCGGTCTTACCCAGAATCAGGTTGCCGAAAAGCTAAATCTGAACCGCACGACATACACTAAATACGAAACGGGAGCCTCAGAGCCGAGTATTGAGATTTTAAAGCAAATCGCTGCTATTTTAAACGTTGATGTCGCATCTATCCTCGCCGATGAGGAGTCCGCTAAAGTCAGCGATTCTCAGAACGATGATCTCGAAGGCTTTGAACCTGAGCTTCGCAACCTTATTATCGGTTACAGAGCGTTGCCCCGCGATGAAAGGGAAGAGGTTTACAAGCTGATTAATCAATTGAACGTTTGATTGTATTTTCGGGTTAAATGCGAGATAAAAATTTATTCCGAAAAAATTCTTTACAAAGACAGATTTATATGATATAATCTAACAGTTGACCTAAGCCACGGATCTTGGGATAAGCCGCAATGCGGAATTTCACAGCCTTTTTCTGAGACTTGGGCGAATAAAATAAAAAGGTGGAATAAAAAATGTTAAAAGAAGAAAAGCAAGCTATAATGGCTGAATATGCCATTCACGAGGGCGACACGGGTTCGCCCGAGGTTCAGATCGCGCTTCTCACAAAGAGAATCAACGACCTCACCGAGCACCTCAAGATCCACAAGAAGGATCACCACAGCAGACGCGGTCTTTTGATGATGGTTGGTCAGAGAAGAAGCCTTCTCAACTACCTCAAGAAGGTTGACATCGAGAGATACCGCTCGATTATCGGCAGACTCGGAATCCGTAAGTAAAATAAAATCAATCGGGGCAAGCAGGGTCAAATCCCGCTTGCCCTAAATTCCATTAAGCAATGCGTGCGCCGCGAATTGTGCGGTACGCCTTAAGCAAATATAACGGGATTTATCTGCTGTTTTTTAGCGGTAAAACGAGCGGGTGCTCCGTCGCCTGTTGGTTTTATTGCTAAATCAGCGTTAAAATCCCGTTTCTATAATTTAAGTATGAAAGGATTTTAGCATGAACAAATTTATGACTTTTGACAAGTACAGAGTATTTGAAACCGAATTTGCCGGTCGTCCCCTTAAGGTGGAAACAGGCAAAATGACACAGCTCGCAAACGGAGCCTGTCTTGTTACTTACGGCGATACGACAGTACACTGCGCCGTAACAGCTTCCGCAAAGCCCAGAGAGGGCGTTGATTTCTTCCCCCTCTCGGTTGATTATGAGGAAAAAATGTATTCAGTGGGCAGGATCCCCGGCTCATATTTAAAGAGAGAGGGCAGACCCACCGAGCACGCGATCCTCACCGGTCGTGTTATCGACCGCCCCATCCGTCCGCTTTTTGACAAGAGTATGCGCAACGACGTTTCAATCGTTTGCACCGTAATGAGCGTGGATCCCGACTGCCAGCCGGAGATCATCGCAATGATCGGCGCTTCGATCGCTATCTCAATTTCCGATATTCCGTGGAACGGACCGATCTCGGGCTGCTCCGTCGGCATGGTTGACGGCGAGTTTGTTATCAACCCCACCGATGCGCAGAGAAAGGTCAGCAAAATGGCTACGACCGTCGCCTCCACATCGGATAGGATCGCCATGATCGAGGCGGGCGCCGACTGCGTTTCCGACGAGGAAATGTACAACGCCATCATGTTCGGCCATGAGGCTAACCAGAAGATCATCAACTTTATAAATGAGATTAAGGCGGAGATCGGAAAGCCCAAGTTTGAGTTTGTAAGCCTTGAACCCGACCACGATATGTTCGAGGCTATTAAGGCGTTTGCCGAGGAAGATGTTAAAATCGCCCTCGACACCGATGATAAAAATGTTCGCGACGAAAGATTGAAGCCGATTTATGAGGCTGTTCACGCGAAATTTGACGAAATTTATCCCGAGAGCGAGGCAATGATCGACGAGTGCCTCTACAAGACTCAGAAGTTCATCGTCCGCCGCTGGCTCCTCGACGAGCAGAAGCGCGTTGACGGCAGAGGAATGGACGACATCCGTCCGCTCGCAAGCGAAGTTGCGGTATTGCCCAGAGTTCACGGCTCGGGTATGTTCACCAGAGGTCAGACTCAGGTTCTCACCGTCGCGACTCTCGGCTCCGTCGGCGACAAGCAGCTTCTTGACGGAATCGACGGCGAGACCGAAAAGAGATATATCCACCACTACAACTTCCCGAGCTATTCGGTAGGCGAAACCAAGCCCAGCCGCGGTCCCGGCAGACGTGAGATCGGTCACGGCGCACTTGCCGAACGCGCTTTGCTGCCCGTTATCCCCTCGGTTGAGGACTTCCCCTATGCGCTCAGACTCGTTTCCGAAGTTCTTTCCTCCAACGGCTCGACTTCTCAGGGCTCTATCTGCGGCTCCACACTTGCTCTTATGGACGCCGGCGTGCCGATCAAGGCTCCTGTCGCCGGTATTTCCTGCGGTCTTATCACCGAGGGTGAGCGCTGGATGACAATGGTCGATATTCAGGGTCTTGAAGACTTCTTCGGCGATATGGACTTCAAGGTTGCTGGTACTCACGAGGGTATCACTGCGATCCAGATGGATCTCAAAATCAGCGGCCTTACTCCCGAAATGGTCAAAGAAGCGCTTGAAAAGACTCACAAGGCGCGTCTGTTCATTCTCGACGAGGTAATGCTCAAGGCTATCGCAGAGCCGCGTCCCGAGCTTTCTCCCTATGCTCCCAAGATGTTCACCACCACTATTCCTGCCGACAAAATCAGCGAGGTTATCGGCAAGAGCGGCAAGGTCATCAAGGAGATCCAGACTGAGTGCGAGGTCAAGATCGACATCGAGGAAGAAGGCGAGATCGGTCAGGTATTCGTTGCGGGTCTTGACACAGGTAAGTGTCAGCGCGCTATTGATATCATTCAGACTATTGCAAGCGATCCCGAGCCCGGCGCAATGTATCTCGGCAAGGTGACAAGAATCATGGACTTCGGCGCATTCGTCGAGATCGCCCCAGGCAAAGAGGGACTTGTTCACGTTTCGCAGCTTGACGTCAAGCGCACCGAGAATGTCACGGATGTTGTCAACGTTGGCGATATCATCAGAGTAATGGTTACAGAGATCGACGACAAAGGCAGACTCAATTTGAGCCGCCGTCAGGTGCTCATTGATGTTGACGGTCTGACACCCGAGGACAGCGGAGACGAAAAGGCAAGACGCCCGCGCAGACCCGGCGGAAACGACCGCAGAAGAGGCGGCAGACGTTAATAATTTAACAGTCTGTCAAAAGCGAAAACTAAAGCTTTCCTTACAATAAAATAATAAATAATTATATAAATTACAGCGGCTATGTGAAAATCACATAGCCGCTGTAAAAATATAGGAGAAAACAATGAAAAATGTGGATAATCAGCAAATTTCGCGGATCCAGCCTTCGGGAGCTTCGATTCTGCCCATCTGGATTCCGGTGAGAGTGTCGTAGAGCTTTTTGGTAACAGGACCCATTTCATTCATGCCGCTCGGGAAGCAGATTTCGTTTCCGTGGTCGTAGATTTTGCCGACGGGGGAGATAACCGCAGCCGTGCCGCAAAGTCCGCACTCTGCAAAGTCCTTTACCTCGTCAAAATAAACCTCGCGCTGCTCAACCTCAAGACCGAGATAATGCTCGGCTACGTACATAAGCGAACGGCGGGTGATCGAGGGAAGAATGCTGTCTGACTTGGGAGTAATAACCTTTCCGTCCCTTGTAATAAACAGGAAGTTTGCTCCGCCTGTTTCCTCAACCTTTGTGCGTGTTGCCGCGTCAAGATACATATTTTCGTCAAAGCCCTCTTCGTGAGCTGTTACGATCGCGTGCAAACTCATGGCGTAGTTAAGACCCGCCTTGATGTGGCCGGTGCCGTGGGGTGCGGCTCTGTCAAAATCGGATACCTTTATTGTGATCGGCTTTGCGCCGCCCTTGAAGTAGGGACCTACGGGAGTCGCGAAAAGGCGGAACTGATATTCGTCGGAGGGCTTTACGCCGATAACGGGACCGCAGCCGAAGATGAACGGACGAAGATAAAGTGTAGCGCCCGTGCCGTAGGGAGGCACATAGTCGGCATTTGCCTTGACGACATGCTCAACTGCCTCAATGAATCTTTCCTGCGGAAAAGCAGGGATCTCAATGCGCTTTGCGCTGTCCTCAAGACGCATAGCGTTGAGGTCGGGACGGAACACAACGATTTTGCCGTCAACGGTGGTGTATGCCTTCAAGCCTTCAAAAACAGTCTGGGCGTATTGGAGAACGCCGGCGCATTCGCTCATTGTAATGGTTGCTTCGGTTGTCATTCTGCCTTCGCCCCATTTGCCGTCCTTGTATTCGGCAACGTAGCGCTCGCCGATGGGCATATAGCCAAAACCGATATTTGACCAGTCAATGTTTTGTTTTGCCATATATATTACTCCTTAAAATGAATTAAAATCTACTGATTTATATTTTATCACTTTATTTTCTTACTATAATTCCATATTAGAAATATGATAAGATAAATGAATTATATAATAATTAAGGGTGTTAAATATGAAAGAAATTACTAAAATTGTGCTTACAGGCGGTCCGTGCGCAGGAAAAACCTCCGCGATGACTATTCTCACCGAGCAGCTTTTGCGGTACGGAGTCAGGGTCATAGAGGTCAGGGAGCAGGCTACGGCGTTAAAACAGAGCGGCAAAACCCCCGAAAATATGGGCTCGTATGAGTTCCACAGCCTGCTTTTCGCAAATCAGCTTGCCGAGGAAGAAGAGGCGCTGAGGCAGGCTGAGGAGTGTGAAGAATCTAAGGTTCTCATAGCCTGTGACAGAGGCCTGCTCGACAGCAGAGCTTATGTTACCAAGGAGGAGTTCGACAGATATTCTTCGTCATTCGGTTTGAACGAGGAGAAGCTGCGCAACCGATACGACGCGGTGTTCCATATGGTTACAGCCGCAGACGGCGCACAGGAGTATTATACTCTTCAAAACAATGACGCGCGAAGCGAGGATTTGGAGCAGGCGAGAGCGCTTGACATGGAGATCCTTTCGCTGTGGGTCGGAGCGACTCATCTCAGAGTGATCGAAAATCACGGTTCTTTTGCGGACAAGCTCAAGCATCTTCTCGCGGAGGTCGTGGCGGTTCTCGGTATACCCGAGCCGTTGGAAATCGAGCGCAAGTTTTTGATCGAGTATCCCGATTTGGAACAGCTTAACTCGATAAAAGCCTGCCGCAGAGTGCCGATCACCCAGGCGTATCTGAATACTCCTGATGAAGGACTTTTTCGCGTGCGCAAAAGGGGAGAGGGAAGCGACGCTCTTTATATTAAAACCGTAAAGCATAAAATCAACGATATAAAGCGTATCGAGATCGAGGATTATATTTCCAAAGAAGAATATAACAGCTATCTCGACCAAAAAGAATATGTTGAGGGGATCATCAGCAAGGACAGATATTGCCTTGTTTGGCATGGACAGTATTTTGAGCTTGACGTATATCCGTTTTGGATCGACAAGGCGACTCTTGAAATTGAGCTGCTGAGCGAAAATCAGGAGTATGAGCTGCCTGACTTTTTGACGCTTATAAGAGACGTTACGACCGAAAAGCAGTTCAGAAACAAGTATCTGGCGGTGTTGTATCATAAATTCTTTGCAGTGTGATTTGTTTTTCGCGAAAAATTTCCGAAAATTTTAGAAAATTTTTCAAAAACTATTGACAATATTGGTTTTTGAAGTTATAATATAAAGGCTGACTTGTTCAGATAAGCGCCAATAGCTCAGCTGGATAGAGCAACTGCCTTCTAAGCAGTAGGTCAGGGGTTCGAGTCCCTTTTGGCGCGCCATATATGGTGGGATTAGCGTAGTTGGTTAACGCGTCAGTTTGTGGCACTGAAGACCGACGGTTCGAATCCGTCATTCCACCCCATGACTCATTAGCTCAGTTGGCAGAGCACTTGACTTTTAATCAAGGTGTCCGGAGTTCGAATCTCCGATGGGTCACCAGAGCCGCACAGTTACGCTGTGCGGCTGTTTCTTAAAATGGGCCGTCGCCAAGCGGTAAGGCAACGGACTTTGACTCCGTCATCCGTGGGTTCGAATCCCGCCGGCCCAGCCATAAAAATAGGATTGCTGTTTTTTAAAAAATAGCAATCCTATTTTTTTACCATATTACGCCTAAAGTGCCTTAAAAACAGGCTATTCTTGGCGCTTCCATGTTTTTTGTCACAATAAAATTCCAAAAGTAATGCAAACGCCGACTGATGCCCGATCGTCTTAGAAATAAGCGGTTGGGCTTTTTTGTTTTTTACTAAAGGCAACACCGCATAATTCGCGGCGCACGTCTTGCTTGAATCTTGTTCCGTCAGACTGTCCAAATAATCTTGGCAAGGCGCCGGCGTTACCTCAATCTATTTGTACTATCTGACGAAAAATCTTACTTCTCAATTCGCACACAGTAATTATGCGGTATTGCCTTAACAACGGTAACATCCTCTTGGTTTAAGAAAGGCAGTCAGACACAAATAAATCTTTTCCCGTAAGTACAAAGATTTCATACAGCGGTTCGTCCCTTATATTAGACAGCCGCACATTTTTCGGAACAGAAAAAGGAAGGCTTTCCTAAATTGGAATAAATGGAACAAACTCTGCTCCTCATTTTTGATTTAGTGATTATCATCGAAGCATATCATATTCAAAACGGCAGCATGGAAAAAGAAAAAGCTTTCGCATATAAATGCGTTAAAATTTTCTGCGATAATGATGATGTCGCCATGCTGACAGCGATATCACTTCAAACGGGCGATGATAATTTTCAAGACTTCTTATCGTAATGCTTCCTCGCTGCCTGTTCCTCGACTCTGCCTTTCAGCGTTTTTATCATGTTCACAAGGAACGACGGGAGCGGTACTTTCAGCTCTCCTAAGTTTTCGAGTATGGAGATCAGCTCGTTGATGATAAGCCATATCGTGATGATCATGCCAAAGCAATAGTTGATTTGCAGATTGATCCCGATTGAAACAAGCGCGTTCGATATCAAATAATCGACCACCATGCCGACGGCAACCAGTGCGAGATACCCTGCTTTCTTGACGATTCCCATTACACCGACTCGGCTGTTGAGCTTGCCGGTGACACTTGCGCCTGCCATGCCGGTTATGTAGTCGATCAGCATGACCGCCGTCAGCACGACCAACGGAATCAGCAGAACGTTGAAATAAGCCGCCAGAGCACCCAATGCTCCGGCAAAAAGAATGTGGATAAAATCTTTCATACTAATAAAACTCCTTTTCTTTTTAAGATAAAATCCTTTTTAAACCACTTCGTCCCAAGTTAAAACGCCGATTGCACCGGGTTAACAAACGTTATCGTCAACATCGGAAATCCGGCGTTTGCTATTTTGCTATTTTGGGAGCATTTTGCTTATCCTCGGGAATGTTCATCAGTCACGTTTTTATCTCCGTGAGATTAAGGCTTTCCTCCTTCGTAATTCGGGGGATTAACTCCCCCTCACTTATAGCGAAAAAACGAAAAAAATTGCATACAACTATACAACTTTTTAAAAACAATCAATTACGAATACACGCTGCCGAGTGAACAGTAAAAAATCGACGTTACGCCGTTTAATATGAGCATACAGTGAAAAATTCCGAAAAGTCGCTTATAACTATGAAAATACGAAAATGCAAATACATAAAAAATTAAAAAATTAAAAGAATAACGTCTGACCTGCGAAAAAAGTCCGCAACGACAAAAAACTCCCCCGACGCTACAATCCGTCGGGGGAGTAGAAATTTGCCTTATTTAAGCGCTCTTGCTGCGGAGCGAGTAAATGGTGATTGAGCCTATCTGCCGTTAATGCTCATTTCAAAATAGCTGTCTAGAGAATTTGTCAGTTCGAGGTCTCTGGTGAATACAGGGTGGCCGGTATCGCAGCCTACGCACGGGGAGTCGATATATTTTCCGCTCTTAGCGATTTCTCGCAGTTCCTCTGCGCGTTCGGAACGCCATATTTCGCTAAAAGAATTATTATGCAGATTGCCGAGGATGGGCTTATATGTGAAGCAGCAGACAGATACATCGCCGTTCGGTCTGACTGTCGCCTGTCCCCATAAGCCCATGCAGGTGATATGGCTTGCCGAGGGTTCGGAGGGTTCGGCATACATAGCGTGGATATGCGAAAGATTCTCAATGATCTTTGCGGAAACATTTGCGTAGCAGCCTGCAAGAGCCACACCTTTTGTTTTCGCGTATTCGCATAAGTCTTCGATTTTGTTGCTGAGCGTTCCTATCTGCTCCTTTGAAAACTTCATACGCTCGGGGACAAATCCAAAGGGAGCAATAAGCGCGCCGCCGATCTCGGTTACTTTATTCTCTGCCGCGAAATCCGCGATAGTTCTCAGGCTGTCGATATTCATCGCCGAAATAACGCTGTGGATCCTGAGAAACAGACTGTCGCTGTTTTTTCTAAGAAGCTTCAAGCCCGCAACAGCCCTTTCCGTTGTGCCCGGGACGCCTCGGGAAAAATCGTTGATCGAGGGCTCGGGACTGTCGAGCGATATTGTTATCATATCGCAGTAATTTGCTAGCAGCGGAGCGTTTTCCTCGTTGATCATTGTGCCGTTCGTCCAAAGGTGAACATAACGACGATAACGCAAAGAATGTCAACTATAGTGTTGGCGAGCCATGCGGCGTCCGTGCCGAAGGGCTTTACGGTAACAAGTACCAATAAACCTATCACGGTGGTTTCGGCAAAGGACATAATATTAACGAGCAACATTCTGTTCTGTGCCCTGTACGCCTGCAGGAACATATTATAGCAAAAATTCGGAACAAGGAAAGTAAAGCTGATGATAAACATTCGGCACGCAAGATCCTGAACGTAGCCCTATTTCGGTACAAACAGCTTTGATAGGGGCGTTGACAGAGCCATGATAAGCCCCATTGTAGCAGCGCTCAATGCGACTCCGATCCGCAGTGCCGTGTGCGAAAGATCCAGCAAGCTCTCGCGGTCTTCCTCACCGAAGTAAATTCCCGCAAGGGAAGAGAAGGCATTGTTACAGCCCGACGGAATAGCCGCCGCCAATGAATTTACGGTAGCCATAATTCCTGCAACCGCTACGCCTGCGGCTCCCGTATAATGAACGAGGGCGTAGTTGAAGCAATAGTTTTTGATTATCACACCGAACGAGAGCATCATGGACGGCAGTCCCCGCAGCGCCGCCTGAAGCACAAGCCCGAAATTCAAGCCGTCACTGAACTGAAAATGAAACAGCTTGTCCTTTTTAAAGAATCCGTGAAACAGCACCAGAAAGGCCGCCAGACTGCTTATTGACGAGGCGAGACCGATACCGAAAAGCCCGAGCGGCTCGATCAGCAGAGCATCGCTGACAGTATTTCCGACAATCATGGCGCCAATGCCGATATAAGAACGATTTATATCGTTATTGAAGGAGCAGAGCGCCATGAGCATTGCAGCAAGCGTCTGCGGAACAATACCCGGCGCATATCCCTTGATGTAATCGCATAAAAGGTCGAAAGACTCTTCGTCGGCACCGAGAAGCCGTGCAAGACCTTCATTAAATACGAAACAGCAAATCGAAAACACCGCAAACAAAACGGTCAGTGTGATGAATGCGCTTACAAAAAGCTGATTGACTTTTTTCGTTTGCCCGGCGCCGACCAGATTTCCCGTAAGTACCTGCGTGCCGAGAATTATAACATACGATAATCCCACCGCGACCGTAACGGGCGAAAAGAAGCCCATTGCCGCAAGCGCGTTCTCTCCCAACATTCTGCCGACGAAGATATTATCGATAAGTCCGCACGCGCAGGTCGCGACAAGAATGAATACATTAATGATCATCAGCCGCAAAAACGCGCCTCTGATAATACGTTTTTGTGATTTTCCTTCCATATGATCCCTCGGTTCATTTTCAAACTATAGTTTTTTTGAAATGGCTTTTATCTTGCGATCATGTTTGTCTTTTAAGGTCGCAAGACAGAAGAAATCCTATAAGATTATTGAACTCGCGGATATCCCTTGTATCAATACAACAGCAAAATTTGTTCCTGCTGTTTTCGGACATTTTTGAGGGTATTCGATAAAACACAATAATACAACCGAAGCAAAAAAGCATCTCGTTTTATTAAGATGCTTTGCGATAAAAACTATTCAATAGGACAATTGGTTTAGTACGCTTTTCAAATTCAACGTCGCTGCCAAAGCAGATAATTAAACGAGGTATGTTGTGGTGGGTTGTGGTGGGTTTACGGGTTTTTATAATTCTTTGTACGGAAAATTAAAATTCTAATATAGAATAATAAAATATATAGGGGGTTTTGGAAAGCGGCTAAAACCCACCATAACCCACCACGCAGGGAATGTCGTAAAGCAAAGAGTTAGTTGTAATTGCTGCTACCTACTCACCGTGCAATAATACATCCTCACGGCGGTGACGCGGTCGGCATACAATATCGATAAGCTCGGAGGCTCGAAAATATTTTCGTTATACTATAATAAAATAACACGCTGCACGGAAAAACAAGTGCGGCGTTAAGTGTTTTGTTGTAATCAAAAACCTTCCATTAACTGCGCGTTTTATCGCGGGAGTTTTAGGAAGGTTTTTGTGGTATCGGTTGCAAGTAATTATTGTCGGCTCAGCCGACCGTCACGCTTGACCTAAGCTTTGATTTTAGAACAAAAGCCAAGGAAATACACGACGTTTTACTGTATCTCGACTGATTTGCCGATGGGGTAGATGGTTTGCATTTGCGCGATGTACATCTGGATCAATGTGGCGTCTGAAATGTTGAGTCCCTCGCCTTCGACGTCACCGTTTCGCACTACTGCGTCCTGATTGGAAACCGAATAATCGGCAAGGTATTGTTGGATAACGGTCACATCGTTTATTGTGACTTCGCCGTTTTCATCTGTATCTCCGAGAACGTATGATACCTCGTCAGTGAATACGCGGAATATTCCGTGCTTTGTTGCGTATCTTATCGCATAGCTGCCGGATGTAGCACAGATCACGACTTTGTCGCTGTCAAGGAACGCGCTGTCGCTGATCTCGGTTACGGAGTCGGGAATCCTGATAGTCGCAAGATCGCCGCAATTTGCGAAAGCGTTGTCGCCTATAGATACGCAAGTCTCAGGCAAGACGACATTTTCGATACCGCTGCCGAAAAAGGTGTTCTCGGGAACGGCGGAGATTGAGCTGTCGGCAAGATTGATCTCCTTCAAAGCGGAGGTGTAGGAAAAGGCGCTCTCGTCTATCGAGGTCACGGACGAGGTTAGATTAACCCTCTCCAAATTTGATGCGGATAGGAACGCCCCTTTGCCGATCGTAACGATCTGATCTGTCAGGGTAACGTCGCGCAGAACGGTATTTGCCGCAAATGCGTGGCTGTTAATGGCGATTATTGGAAATCCGCCGTAGTCGCCGGGAACGGTCACAACATCGGCTTCGCCTGTATAGGAATCTACACCGAAGGTGTAATCCTCTGTGCCGTTTATCATGGTCAGAGTCCAGTCGCCGCAGCGGTAGAATGCTTCCGCGCCGCATGATGTGCGGAAGCATATCGCAAAGGCGATGAATGTAATTATTGATAATATTTTTTCCATAGCATTTCCTCAGAACGAGAACGGGAGGATATCATCCGGTTCATCTATTACACCGCCGCCGTTTTGGTCGGGCATGACCTCAATAGGCGCGCTTGTTGTTATAACGTCTTCTTTATCGAACTCGGTAATGTCTATTAGGAGTCGGTTGTAGGGTTCTTTCATAATACACCTCACTCTTTAAGAATTTCATGCACGTCGATATCGCTGTTGACCTCGGAGTAGAAGTAGTTCTTACCGTCAATGGTGATATAGGCGATCACGGAGAATTTTTTGTTTACAGCCAGCTTTGTATCGGATCGCAGGGTGTACAGCACGCGGTTGAAGTTGGAGATCGGCTTGATCGTATCACCCTGCTGTCCGTACTCAAACCGATATGCGGCGGTCGTTTTTCCTGCGTCCAGATAAGCGGATGTCGAATTGTTTTTTATCATCGCCTGCGTAATGGCTTCCATCCTACTCTGACTGAGAACGCTTGAATCGGTGGGATACCTGACCGCGATAAGTCCGTAGCGGATGTTACCGTTGCCCTGTGCCAGCATATCCTGCACAACCTTGCCGTCTCTGCTCAGGTAGTTGACCATGTAATCGAGGTAGACCCAATCGTAGTTATCCTCGATCATGTGGGTTAAGGTCGCCTCTTCGATCAGGGGCTTCCACTCTTCCATCATCTTATTTTCATACTGCGCATATACGCTAACGACTCGGTCGGTGTCGCTTTCATTCAGCCATTTGCCGCGCAGCAGCATACCGAAGGTGAGATTGGTGGTAATTGGTATCAAGCCCGCTTCATCGGCTGACCAGTAACAGAATTTATCGGACGGTATGTCGTCGTTGATATAGACATACTTATTCGGATCGGAATATTTCGGATAGAACGTGACCGGTTTTCCGTATTCAATATTCTTCCTCGTGCCGCGGTATTCGGTTTTGCCGTCCTTCACAAAATAGTATTTGAAGGTGAAGGTGTACGGCTTTGTCTCCGCTAAGACGGTCAAAGTGTGGTTCGCAGGATCGGGAGTCATATTCGTCGCTTCTGCCGCTGAGTGTTTCAGCAGATCCCACTCGACATCGCTCTTGTATACCGATACATCCTTCTGCTCGTCGTCATCGTTTCCGGTCACAGCCAAAGACGCTGCAATCAGAGGATTCTTGCTGTAGAGCGCCTTCGCTTCCTCAGTCCAGAGATAGGTCGGCACGCCGCCCTGATAGTTGTTGCCGGAATAGCCCGCTATCTCTTCATCCTTTAATGTTACCTCTACCGTCTTGGTTCTCGGGTTGCCGTAGCGGTCGATATGGGTGAATTTATAGCTTCCCTTGTCGGGATCGGTAGGCTCAGTCGGATCGGTAGGCTCAGTCGGGTCGGTCGGATCGGTCGGCTGAGTAGGATCGGTTGGGTCAGTCGGCTGA
>JBGUPW010000186.1:0-3437 GCA_045130495.1 Ruminococcus sp.
GCGTTGAATTTGCAGAAAACGGGGACTATGACAAAGCTATTTCGGATTACAGCAAGGCGATAGAGCTGAATCCCGATTTCGCTGAGGCATTTAATAACCGAGGCAATGCATTTGATAAAAAAAAGGACTATGACAAAGCTATTTCGGATCTCAGCAAGGCGATAGAGTTGAATCCCGATGATGCTGAGGCATATAATAACCGAGGCAATGCATTTGCTAAAAAAAAGGACTATGACAAAGCTATTTCGGATTACAGCAAGGCGATAGAGCTGAATCCCGATGATGCTGAGGCATATTTTAATCGAGGCAATGCATTTGCAGACGAAAAAGACTATGACAAAGCCGTTTCGGATTTCAGCAAGGCGATAGAGCTGAATCCCGATTTTGCTGAGGCATATTTTAATCGAGGCGTTGAATTTGCAGAAAACGGGGACTATGACAAAGCTATTTCGGATTACAGCAAGGCGATAGAGCTGAATCCCGATGATGCCGGGGCATATAATAACCGAGGATTTGCGTATATATTTATTAAGGATTTTGATAATGCAAAAAAAGACATTGAAAAATCTTTAGAGCTCGATCCCGATAACGCCTGTGCTTATGACAGTCTCGGCGTTTTGCGGTTGGAAACAGGCAAAGCAAAAGAGGCGGTTGACAGCTTTACAAGGGCGATTGAATTGGGAGTTGAGGAAGCCGATATATACGAAAACCGCTCCAAAGCATACACAGCACTCAATGAAACAGAAAAAGCCGCCGCAGATAGGGCGCGGGCTGAACAACTGAGAAAAAAGAAATAATTCGGTTAATTTTTCTGACGCAAGCAGACGAACAGGAGGCGGTTTAGTTCCATTTTATATGCGGTTTTCGGCAAATTATCAGTGAACATTATATTCAAGAGTGCTACTGCCTTTTCCGAATTTAAAAGCATTTGAAAAAATCTATCATAATATTTCAGCCGATGGGAGCTCCCGTCGGCTTGATTTTTAGTTTGCCCGAAATGATCAGTAACCGGGCGGTGAAAGTCCGCTGCACGCTTGCAGCAGGAAGTGTTAGCTTAGGGCAAAGATGACCGCTGTGATGCGGAATCTGAACTAAGCCTAAAAATTCTCGGTCTGACGAACAGAAATCAAAGGCATCAAACGCCTAAATGAATCGACAAGGCTCAGAGTACGGCAGATATATTGGAAACAGTGGAAGAAAATCCAGACAAAGCACGATAACCTTGTGCGGTCCGGTATAAACAATTAAAAGCGTGGGAACAGGCAAACAACAGAAAAGCTTACCGCGAATAGCACGCAGTCATATTTTTGCAAAGTCATTAACAAACGACTACCTTGTGTCCGTCGGGGTATGATGGTATATTCAACAGATACAAGCTACTGCACTTTAACTATTGAACCGCCATGTACGGAACCGTAAGCACGGTGGTGTGAGAGGTCGGAGGATTTTCAAAATCCTCCTAATACTCGATGACAAAAGATGATAGGAGATTAAAAAAATCAGTTTCCGACTTTCGCAACTACCTTAAGTATATTCAAAAGACTAAAATCAAAAACGTCCGGTACACCGGCGAAATCGCCAAGGCGACACAGACGTTATTGGGGAAGTTAGAAATTATATTGGGTCTGTCACAAATTCTGTGTAAACTCAAAATTTGGGACAGACCTTATAGATGCGCGTCTGATCCTGCCGGTAATCTTCTGTTTTCAGTTGCTCCAATTGAGATTGAATGTCAGTCATTTTGCGCCTTCTGTTGTATGTTCCGAACAGCTTGTCTGTGTCGAAGGAGATTCGGTCTGCTCGTTTTCTTTCGCTGCATTGCCCGCTATGCCTATTAGCAGATATACAATCCAAGCAGCGGCGATAATCCCTATCTTCGCACCGGTTTTCAGTTTTTTGTTACGTGATATGATGATAGTCAGCGGGATAGGAAAAATAAAAATCCATCCGAGCACCCACCAAACTATCATTTTATTCTTCTTAGGCGCAGGCTGAGGTTGCACGGAATAATACCTCTGAGCCTGTGCCTCGTTTTGTGCTCGCTGACGCCCTTTTTCAAACGCATATCCCGCGCTCTCGGCGTTGTCGATCTGAAGGTGCTGCACCTCGTCGTCAATCAAAAGCTGTGCGCCGCAGTATTTGCAGAACGCGATCTTACGGTCAGCGTCAATATATAAATTTGCCCCGCATTTTGTGCAGGTGGTATCTACGATTCTCATACCTGACCTCCGGGAATTTTGATACCTTTATTATAACTCTTGTGGGGAAATATCTCAAGACAAATAACGCAATATAATATAATAATTATGCTTGCCTCAAGCGTGTATGCTTAATATATGTGGTATTTCTCCGTTCTTCTGATATTCGCTAAATATTTTATAAATCAGCCTTAATCCTACATAACCATGACCATTGCATATACGTCCGCAAAAAGAGCTGTTTACCAATTCGACCTTGCCGTTTTCAAAATACTCACTGATTGGGACATCTCGCTCGATCCTTTTGGTAACAAGCATTTTTCGACCGCTTGGACGACGCTTGATTTTTTGATGGATTTCCGGCTCAATAAAAGCGGACTTTTCGATTTTTATGATGCCGTCATATATTCGCTTGGGATTGTCGCATCCCTCTGTATTCCAATCATAGGCATAGTATTCGTAAATGACGAATTCAGCACTTTCTCCGTACTTTCTACATCCACCGCCATATCCAATGCTCATCTCGTCACTTCCTTAATCTGCGTGCTCATTATAATAATCCTCCGCATCCTCATAATCGTAGAAATCATCATAATGGTCGTAGTAGAAATCATCAGCGTCAACATAATCCTTAGCACTGTATTCGTCTACAGACCTGCTTGATTTGGATTTTGAGGAATAGGATTTGTATGTAGATTTCTTGGTGGTTGGCTGAATGGCTGATGAATACGATTTGCGTTGATATGAGTATGCCGAACCACCGGACTTGGATGAGCTGCCGGAATAGGATTTGTAGCTGCGCGAGTAACTATAACTGCCGGTGCTGCTGTGGGAGCTATTCTCGCAGGCAGATACAATCCAACCCAAAAGCAATAAAACAAGTATTGTACCAATAATGGCAAATAATGTGCTGCCCGAAAATGATGAGCTTGAGGAAGTGGACTTTTCCCTGAACTGATTGTCGAAATCGTCCATCATTTGATAAGCAAGCCCTTCTTCCGTAAGATCGGTCTTACCGTCGCCGTTGAAATCAAACATGCCGCCAAAGAAATCCTTGTTATCCATAAACTCGCCTCCCTATTGTATATCGGTCATCTAAATGACCTCTTTGTCAAGTGCAGCGGCAGCCTGCGCAATCAGCTCCTTTGCTTCAATCGAGTAGGAGGCTGCCCATTAATTGAGCAGCCGACCTCTCACACCACCGTGCGTACCGTTCGGTACACGGCGGTTCAATCATAA
>JBGUPW010000187.1:0-9262 GCA_045130495.1 Ruminococcus sp.
CATTGATTAAGAGCGCTTTTTCCCTGTTTTTTTCACTTGACAGCTTTTTATAATGGAAATATGAGCTTTTAATCAGTGGGTACTTAACAGCTAATCAGCAAAATCTTGTAAAAGATTATATAATAATACCAGTGACATATTGTTAGCAATATTGTATAATATTTATAGTATCAAACGGTACATCATCTTATATGCTGATAACGTGCAAAAGATCACAATGCTTCAGAAGGTTCCGAAAAACCGATAATCTTTCTGATTTCGCTTTTTTATCATTTTTTAAATTTGACTTTATCTTCTTCAGCCCTGCGGACGAGCCGTCGGGGGCTTCGGAGGACTTCTCTGACCAATCCGAGAAACCTGAATATCCTGTGCTATGCACGGGCGTTTGGCACTATTTATCTTTTATCATGCTGCCTGCTTTTATTTTTTAGTCAATTAATCAATTGAAATAAAGGTTAATAAGGCTTAAAATATGATAGAGAGATGTGCTTCAGGGGTGAAACAATGGCAGAGGTCTTAATGTTTAACATCGAAAAAAGCAAGGCAGCAAAGATAAAAATGCTTTGCCGCAAGTTTTTCGTGGAAGCCACTGAGGTTTCAAAAGAGGATTTCGGCTGCAAAATTTCCTACCTTCTCGGCTTGTCAGAGAACAGAGAAGGGTCTGTGAATTCGGATTTTTCCGAGGAGATGCTCTACTTCGCCGACATAAACGGCGGCGTTTTAAGTATTCTTTTGGATCAGCTCAGGCGCAAAAAAACGCCTGTCGCGCTTAAAGCGGTAAAGACAGACGTTAATGTGAATTTCACACCGTATGAGCTGTATCGGGAAATCTCTGCCGAACGCGAAGCAATTACCCGCGGCGAGTCCGCGCACTGATTTTTAGCACTTTCAGTTGAACCGCCCGGAGCAATTCGGGCGGTTTGAGTCATTGCACGCCGGTGGGCGCTTTCGTCGCCTATTAATAAATATCTATAAAATAAGCCTTCCTTCTATACACGCGTTTAAACGAGTGTATAGAGGGAAGGTTTTTATGATGTTATGAAGCGCGGTTTAACGCGGGATTTGGAGGAAGTTTTTTTATGACGTTGCGAAGCGCGGATTGGATCAAGCGTCACGCTGCCTCAGCCGACCGTGGCAACGGGCGCACATGGTTTCCTTTATAACCCACAGCATTACAAATCCGGCGCGCAGCGCCCCTTAATTGTCCCTTGTCCCTTGTCTCAACTGTCCATTAAAAAAAGCTTCATATAAGCGCAAACCGGCGAGCACGGCGGCAAAACGTTTATTCCGAGCGAGTCATACTCTAACTTGCTCTCATACTCAAAGCCCGCCTCGCTGCCCGTTAGGTAAACTGGGACACTCCTCTCCCCCGCCGTTTTGCAGAAGTCTCTGAACTCCTTCAAAGCCGTTGGAAGCGTTCCCGAATGCCAGCCCTCAAGCAGAACGGCTTTAGTGTCCTTCGGGATATCGGGATAGGTCATGCCGACATACGGGCGCAGGAACAGCACTCTGCCGTTGAGCTCACAGCCGGACATATCGACCCGCTCAGGCTCGCTGTACAGGGGATTTTTCACAAACTCTCCGTTTTGAACCGTCCCGAAATAATTGTTGAAAACGCTGAAAACCCTGTCGTCAAACGCGGCGTGAGACAAGACCTCGCTGCCTCGGTGAACCGTGACAAAGCCGTCTCCCCTGTTGCGGTAGGACACAAACACTCCGCGCTCCGCACCGCCGAGAATATAATCCGCCGCCGCGTTGAAATTGTCCGCACCGTTCGAGCGGCTGTCCTCAAGCGGATAATTTGCCGAGACAAGTACGACCGGCACCGGCTGAGCGCCGAGCACAAGGTCAAGATATGCCGCCGTATATTGCAGAGTATCGGTTCCGTGGGTGACGATCACCCCGTCATAGCCGCTCATACGGCTTTCAATACACTGCCGCAGCATTTTCAGGTGATCGGCGTCCGAATTTTCACTTAATATAGTATACGGAGCGACAGCGTCAAACACCGCCGCTCCGCGCTTTTGATATTTTTCAGTCATCGGCAGAATATCCGCGACGGGAGAAATAACTCCGCCGCGAACGCTGCTGCCTATAGTTCCGCCCGTGAGAACGGTCAAAATACGCATATATTATCAGTCCACTCCGATATCGTTCATCACCATGCCGGTGATCATCTTGGGATAGAAATAGGTGGATTTCTGGGGCATCTTCTCACCCTCAGCCGCCACGTCGCGGATCTCTGTAACGCGGGTCGGATTGAGGATAAACGAGCACTGGAACTCACCCTTATCGACCTTAATGATCGCTTCCTCAAAGAATTTTGTGTAGGTCAGGTTGATCTGATTCGCCATGTTCTCCTTGTCGATACCCATAGTTTTTTCAAGGATAAGGCTGTGGAGCACGCTGACGTCAAGCTGCTGCGACGCGGCGCTCAAATCGGGCAGCACGCTGCTCATTACGCCGATATCCTTAAGCGTGAGCATATACCACTCGCCCTTGCCCACATAGAACGCGAAGGCTTTTTTGCCCTCCTTGTATTTCTTTGAGAGAAGGGTGTTCATGTTGCCGACGGAATCAAATTTCTCCGTCTCAAAATATTCTTTGCAGCCGTCAAGCACAATATTCTTGTCAAAGCTCGGCAAATCGCGAACCATGCGGTGGGTCGGGAACACCACAAGCCCCGGGTGCTCCATATCGACAAGATACATCATCTGATAATCCTGAGCGTCGCCCTCCTTTGAAATGCCGTTCTCGCGGCAGTAGTCGCGGTAGTTGACGGCGGTTTCGTAGCGGTGGTGACCGTCGGCGATATAGAGCTTTCTGTCCTCAAAGTCAGCGCAGAGCTTTTCAATCACGTCCTCGTCGGTAATGATCCAAAGACGGTGCGTAATGCGGTCGTCGTCGGTGAACTCATAGGGCGCGTCCCCCGTTGAAAGCTCGTCAATGGTATTGAGCGTGGTGTGCTCGCTGTCCATGTAAAGCGCGTAAATCTGGCTGAAATTGCAGTTTGTCGCTTTCATAAGATTAAAGCGGTCGGTCTTTGCCTTTGAAAGAGTGAACTCGTGAGGAAGGATAACTCCCTTTGAAAACGGCTCGACCTTGACGCGGGCGATAATTCCCTTGACGCTTCTGCGCTTGTTATAAGCGTTGAACTCCATTTCGTAAACATATATAGCGGGACGGTCCTCATAAATGAGAACTCCCTGACTGCGCCACAGATCCAAAACCTCTCCGGCGCGGGCGTAAACATCCTCTCCCTCGCGCGGAAGCTCAAGACGGATAACATTGTATTCATTCTGCGCGATAAACTCCCTGCGCTGTTCCTCGCTGATGATGTCATAGGGCGGACAGCAGAGCGATTTAAGCTCTCCCGCCTTTTCGATGTCAAAACGCATTCCCTTAAACGGTTTGATAACTGCCATATCTATACCTCTATTCTTTAAATTTCCTATAACAGTATATCAAAAATTTTTCAAAAGTTCAATAAGAGATTTGATTTTTGTGAGAAAGAACGCGGATTTTGACAAAAAACTTTATAAACCCAATAAACGGCTGTGTCAGGCAAGCGCCCGGCACAGCCGTTTGTGGAGCGTATTATCTCCGTTTGATTATTTCATGCTGTTCTCGTAAGACTCGATCATTCTCTTGACCATCTGGCCGCCGACGGAACCTGCTTCTCTGGAGCTGAGGTCGCCGTTGTAGCCCTGCTTAAGGTTTACGCCTACCTCCCTTGACGTTCAATTACATCAAAAACTAAGCGATTTTTGACGGTAAATCATCCTGATTAAAAGCTCTTTCGTCTTTACCGATGGTTCCAATAAACCGATATGTGATTTTCACATCTTGTCTAAACGGAATACTGTGCGAAGCTACCTTATAGCCATCGGGCAGTATCTTCTCACCGACTTCGATTCGTTCAATAAATGTTCTGACGATCTCAGGCGTTAATTCGTCGATGTGGTTGTACTGCTCAATAAGGTGGAAGAAAGTTTTATATGCTTCATCAATCGGTTGTTCATCTGCTTTTTTCTGAAGCTCTTTAGCTCTTTCCTTTAATGATGCTGATTCCTTATTTAGTTTTGCAATCATTAAAGATAATTGTTCATCAGAAATCTTTCCAAGAGCATTATCGTTGTAGAGTTTCAAGATGATATTGTCAATGTCTCCGATTCTCTTTTCAATACTCTTTAGACTATCTTTTTCCTGATAAGCATTTTTTGAGCTTTCCTTGATAGCAACATCAATAATCTCATCAATATCCTTTTTGCTGAGAGAGATAAATTGATTCAGCTCAGATTTTACAATCTCAACTAAGTCAGCGTATTTGATACGCGCCCCGTGTTCACAATGGTTGGTTGAACGCTTCGGAATATTCAGGCAGGAAAGATACCAATATTTTACTCGTTCACCTTTATAAACAGAACCGGATGAACATAGAGCAGAACCGCAGTTTTTGCAAAAAATCAATCCGTTAAAAATACTTTTTCGGACATTGTCATATTTGCTCCAACTCTTTGTATTCATACCCATATTATATTGAGCTGTATCATATTCTTCCTGAGTAATGAGTGGCGTGTGCGTATTATAAGTGATACACCATTCATCTTCCGGAATATTGACTTTCTTTTTGGATTTAACCGATGCTTTCTTCGTCATTCCCAAGACGGTATGCCCAAGATAGACCTGATTCTTGAGAATACGCTTTACAGTAGTATGATTCCAAATATCTGTAGCGTGTGCGGCACCTTTGTCGCTAAAATTATCACGATACATAACTCTGTACTTTAATGGCGTAATAACAGATTCATCAGTCAAAATATTGGCGATTGAATGAGCAGAACACCCTTTAACCGCAAGAGCATAAATGCGCTGCACGATCGGAGCTGTATTCGGATCGGGAACAATGCTTGTGTTGTCATTCGGATTACGCATATAACCAAACGGCGGACAAGCACAGTATTCACCGCGTACTCGCTTTTGCTTAATAACCTGTTTTATCTTCCGTGAGCAATCTCTTAGATAGACATCATTCATTGCAAATTGGAAAGGTGCCATCAGGTTGACTTGCTCGGAATCAAATCCGTCGCTGATTGCGAGATAGTGAATATCGTGTTCGGGAAAGAACGATTCCGCATAATAGCTTGATTCCGACATATCTCTGCCTAATCGGGATAAATCTTTGGTGATAACCATATTCACCAAACCGGTTTTAATATGATTTAACATCGCTTGAAATCCCGGTCTGATAAAATTCGATCCCGAAAAGCCGTCATCAACAAACTCCCTGACGATTGTGATACCGTGATCACTACAGTATTGTCTAATGATATTTCGTTGGTTATTGATACTTTGAGATTCGCCCGAGCTTGCTTCTTCACGAGATAATCTCAAGTAAATATCAGCTAAAGCAACAGCAGTTTTCATTTAGTCATCTCCTCCATACTGCTGTTTCTTAACTTCAACAACAACAGTATATCATAAGTTGTTTTGCTTATCAATTATGCGATGCGCTATATTCGCTGGAAAGTTTTAGGGAAAGAATTTCTTTGATTGTCTTATTCCCATCAAAAAAGCGATTCACTTGATATAGCACTTGATTGATTTGATATTCTTCGTTATTTTGAACATTACATCCTGCACTTTCGAGTACGGTATTATTATCATTAATTCGCATATAACCTCCATAGTATTTAATCACCGTAAGAGTAGTATTGTCAGCACAAAATGCTAATATTCAGTGGTCATCCTTTTCGCCAAAAGTGTCTGTTTTCATCTTCTCCATCTCGTCGTCAGCCTTTGAAGCTACAAAGCAGCAGCACATAACCACTACTCCGAGAAAAGCGCCGACGAATAAGCCAACTATAAATTCTATCATTTGTGACTTCCTTTCTTGAATGTATTGTTATTCAGTCCCAAGCCGATCATCAGCGCAGCACCGACTTTGAAAAGTGATTTGAGCTTGATGTTGCCCATTTTTCTGATAATCCTTCTTTTGTCAATGGTCACAACCTGTTCCGTAAGCGCCAACGATTTTTTCGTCAGACAAGCGCCTTTTACTCTAACGTGCGTAGGGATATGTGCCTTTGTCTGTCTTGATGTGACAGGGACAACGATTGTCGTGGGACTGTACTTATTGCCTATATTGTTTTGGACTATGACAGCCGGACGAACGCCGCCCTGTTCGCTGCCATAGCCTATACCGAAATCCACTAAATAGACTTCACCTCTGTAAACTCTCAAAATAATACCTCCGTATTATGTAGTCAGCGCGCACCCATCACAGATACGCGCTGTTTTCGTTTTATTGCATCCATATTGAACGAACAGCTCAATTTTGGGTAGCTGTCCGTTTTGATGCCAAGTCGCAACAGAGCGCAATACAAGCGGCATTGTGGTTGCTTTCCTTTTGAGGACATAGTTTGCCGCGAGCTGTGTAATGAATGGCTCTGCTGTACTGCGACTTTTTGTTCGGTATTCGTTCTCAACTCCCCCGAACGGGAACACATCAGACGGTCAACGCATATTGACCTCATCAGCCTTACGGCATACTACAAGGATCTCTCGTAGCCGCTCTCATTGCCTGCGACGCTTTTAACGCTCGGGCTGTGACTAAACGGAAGTATCATTATGCCCTTTGTCTGTCATCGCCCTCCTTGATTGTGCCTATCAAGGTCGAAATCCTGAAGGCTGCAAAGCAGCGTTCGCTTCTGTAGCTTGTCCGTACCGGACAACAAAGGGAAAGTTTCTGATATGCTGTTATTCGGTTGTCAAAGGGCTTGCCGTATTCATTGGCAGGAGAGGTAAATTACCCTCTCACCCTTTATTCCACACTTTTTCAGAATTTTTTGCAGACTTTTTTAAGAATTTTTCAAAATTCTTTTCAGCTTTTTCAAAACAGCCTTATGCTTGCGGCTAATAGTGGAATAATGGACGTTCCATTCCTTTGACAAATCAATAATGGTTGCAGGCTTTTTGCTATACAGGCGGGCAACAAGCTCCTGTTCTTCCTCGGAAAGTGATTGAACAGCTTGATAGAGCTTTTCAAGCTCAATTCTATGTATAGCCGTACTCTCAATATCAATGGCTGTGTCCTCAATCAATTCCTCGCCCGAACATCTTTCACCGTGATCGTTCGCTTCGAGAGCATACAGTGATATTTCATATCTGCCGCTTTCCTTCTTGCAATCAGCGACATACTGTGTGCGCCGTTCCGCTTTGCGGATATGACCGATTTTAGAGGAAGGTATCTCAATAAAGACATCTTCCTCTGTTTCTTCCTCGGCTGACAGCCTATAAAAACGCTTGCCACGTCCGTTGGGGCTTTTCAGGTAGTCATAAGCCGCCTTTCCTTTTAATCTAATAAATCTTCTCTTTCCATCGGCAGAGAAGTAATTTCCGTTTTTATCTTCAATAAAAAAGATTGACAATTATAAGTCCTCCGTTCAACTTGAAATGGTTAGGTTTCAAGTTGAGCGGAGGAGCGCGAATTAAAATGCTATTCTGTTCTTTTATGTACGAAAAAGCAAAATCACAAAAGATAGAGTATATTTTTGTCGATGAAAAAAGCGCTGTATCGTCCTTCAACGACACAACGCCTAAATCATCTGTTATTCTGCTATAATTTCCATATTCCCCTTTTGTTCGTTGTTTATATTCTGTCTTTTTGTAAAATCTTGTATAAAATTCCACTGCTATATATCATAGCAGGGATTACCTGATTATTCTGTCGAAACAAAGGGCAAAACAATAAAAATTCAGTAATTATCTTTTATTAAAACGCAAACACTCCTATTATCATTTATTTTCAAATATCCTCTTGAATTTTAGAACAAATATTCGTATAATGATATTAGTCCTTTATTAGAGGTAGAGAAGATGGCTAATAAGTTTCAACAAGGCAATAAAGCATACATAGTGGACAATGCTCGTTTTCTGCGCGAGGTCATAATTTTGCGTGTTACACGCGATTTCTGTACGATTAGATATATTGATTCACGCACAATAATCAAGATTAGAACAAGCAGATTATACGCAAACAAAAAAGAAGCTGAACAATCAATCCCTTTTTCTGCTCGTCCAAAATCAAGTAATTGGGAATACTATTTCAATCACTAAACTACCATTAAAAAATCTCCGCTTGATATAACAAACGGAGATTTTTAATTAATTCTTCTTTTTCCTGCGATCTACAGACTTTACAGGCTCGGATTCATCAATGAACCATCTTGAATTTCTCTGCTTGGCGGTTATGTAGATATCCTACTGATGAATCAGCATACAGAACATCACCGTCTTTTCCAATGATAATTGATTCTCCACCTTTTTCAGGTATACTCACATACACTAATGAATCTTCTTCAATATAATTCTTCCTGAGTAATATCTGCTTTCATCCTTAGAGGCAATAAATGTTCAGCTAAAATCTCCATACAACTATCTTTATAAATTGCGTTTTATCTAACCGAAAGTATAACACATAACTCACGATAAGAAAAAGAGAGTAACCCCATTTAAAATGAATAAAGAATAGTGAATAACGAATAACGAATAATACACCAGAAACGCCATAAAGTTTCATCTGCTATACACTATTCATTATTCACTATTCATTGAGCTTCACGTCAGTGAAGCGTTTCTGGTGGACCATAGGGGGATCGAACCCCTGACCTCCAGATTGCGAACCTGGCGCTCTCCCAAGAGGCAGGCTTACGCACCCCATATTTTTTCAAAAACCAATCCACACATTCGATTTATCAAGCGTCCTCGTTTATACTGATTATATCAAACAAACGGAGGTAATGCAATGAGAAATCCAAAGTATCACATCTATCTAACGCCCGATGAGCGGCGCACGGTCATCAATAGCCTGATTGATTTGAGGAATGATCTCATTTCACGGGACAAATACACCGACATCATTGACGAGCTGCTGATCAAGCTCACCAAAGCCAAAGTCAAGAGAATCAAAGTTAAGGAGGTTTGAGTTATGGCTACAAAAATCACATACACACAACAGGGAGATTATTTGCTGCCGAATTTAACACTTCCCGAACAGGATAACCGACCAATCGGCTTGTGGGGACAACAACACCTTCGCTATATCAAAAGAAGTCGCCCGATTCTTTATACCAACCTGCTCACAAAATGTAGGCTGAACGAATACCTTGCCGACATTGATGAACAGGCGCAGAAGATGTACGACGAGCTTGTGCAGGCTTTCGCAAAGGAAGAAGGCTGCACCGAACAGCTCAAAGCAACC
>JBGUPW010000188.1:0-6201 GCA_045130495.1 Ruminococcus sp.
TCATAGCAGCCTCGTTAGATACACTTTAGATATATTATGTGCCTATATCAAACATCATAACACATTATAGGCATAAAATAAAGTCATAATAAATATGAAATGAGGTTTTGTTATGGCTGTAAAGAGTTTATCTATACGAATTGATGAGGAAATGCTGAACAAGCTGCACGTTGTCGCTGACTATGAAGGTCGCTCGGCGAATAGTCAGATATTGATTCTGATTCGTGACGCAATCGAGAAGTATGAGGAAAAACACGGAATAATTGAGATATAATACCTTCACGGTTGTAACACTTGACTTTACAACACGGCTGTGCTATACTTTCTTCATTGAAAGGATGACGAGTATGCAGATTTCAAGCAGATTTACTATTGCGATCCATATATTTTCGTGTATTGACACTTTTTCTGAAGAGCATAAGATAACAAGCGATTTTCTCGCTTCAAGTATCCAAGTTAATCCCGTTATTATCCGTAAGCTTCTCGGGCAGCTCAGAGAAGCCGAGCTTATCACCGTACAGCGCGGTTCGGGTGGCGCAAGTCTTGCGAAAGCACCCGATGAAATATCGCTGCTCGATGTATTTAATGCTGTTGAGAGTATTGAGGACGGCAAGCTCTTCCATTTCCACGAAAATCCCAATCCGAAATGTCCGGTCGGCAGAAGTATACATCCTGTTCTTGATGGACGGCTTGACCAGATTCAAACAGCTATGGAAAGAGAAATGCAGAGCATTACGCTTGCAGATATCTTTGCAGATACCAAAAAATATATAGAAGATAATTCGCACTCTTAACAGGGTGCGAAAATTTTTTGAAAAACTTTTGTTGTAACTATTGACATTACAATAAATGTGTGTTATATTATGATTGTAACAAGCAAGGTTACAATAAAACAAAATCAATTTACGGAGGTAAATATTATGAAAATCGCAGTTGTAGCAGCAAACGGCAGAGTAGCACAGAAAGTCATCAAGGAAGCGCTTGACAGAGGCTTTAAGATTAAGGCGTTCGGACGTGACGATGAAAACAAAACCGTTGCAAAGGATTATGTTAAAAAGGACATTATGGATCTTACTAAGGAAGATCTTGCGGGCTTTGACGCTGTAGTTGACGGCTTCGGCGCGTGGACAGACGAAGAGCAGCCGATGCACATCAAGACGTCTCAGTATTTGTGTGATCTTCTCAGAGGCAGCGATACCCGTCTGTTGATCGTTGGCGGCGCAGGCTCTCTTTATGTGAATCCCGAGCATACTGTTCAGGTCAAGGACGCTCCCGACTTCCCGGCTATGTTCCTTCCTTTAGCGAACGCGCAGGGTGCGGAGCTTGACGAGCTGCGTAAGAGAAACGATGTTAAGTGGACATTCATCAGCCCCGCCGGTGATTTTCAGGCTGATGGTGAGAGAACGGGCGAGTATATCCTCGGCGGCGAGGAGCTTACTCTCAACGAAAAAGGCGAAAGCATTATTTCCTACGCCGACTACGCTATCGCTATGGTTGATGAAATCGAAAACGGCGACCATATTCAGCAGAGAATCAGCGTAGTAAGAAAGTAACCAAGTTTTCGCAAAAATGCAGCCTCGCGGTTGAATAATCGCGGGGTTTTCTGTATAATAGAAAAAACAATTATGCGATACAAAGGAGCATAACTATGATCGCAGCAGATTATCTGAAATATATCGTCAACGAGATACACAGAACCATTGTCGCAACAGTGGATAGCGAAGGGTTACCCGTCACCTGTGCAATCGATATGATGGATTGTGACGAAAACAGCCTGTATTTTCTCACCGCAAAGGGCAAGGCTTTTTATGACAGGCTTATCAACAGAGAGTATCTTGCTTTTACCGCTATGAAGGGCGAGGATACGATGTCGAGCGTGGCGGTATCTGTTCGGGGCAAGGTCAGAGAAATCGGCTTTGAGAAAATACCGGAGTTTTTCCAAAAGAATCCGTATATGAATGAGATATACCCGACAGAGGAATCCCGAAAGGCGCTGACGGTCTTTCAGATATACGAGGGCAGCGGAGAATGGTTTGATCTCAGTAAAATACCGATCGAGCGCGCGAGCTTTACATTTGGAAAAACAGAAACCGCTCAAAGCGGATACTTTATCAATGATAACTGTATTGGGTGCGGGAGCTGTTTAGAGGTCTGTCCACAGCAATGTATTGATGTCAGTAAAACACCAGCAGTCATCCATCAGGAGAACTGTCTGCGTTGCGGCAATTGTAAATATGTTTGTCCCGTTGGGGCTGTAGAAAAAAGATAAAAGAATCGGAGGATAACGAAATGATCAAGGTTGCATTTTACGATACCAAAGCATACGATAAGCCGTCATTTGAGCATTACGGCGCTTTACACGATATTCAATTCCGTTTTCTTGAAACGAAACTGAACAAGGATACTGCCGCACTCGCTGAGGGCTGTGATGCGGTATGCGTTTTCGTCAACGATTCGGTTGACGCTGATGTGATCGAGCAGTTGTATAATTGCGGAATTAAGCTAATTGCTCTGCGTTCAGCAGGGTATAACAACGTTGACGTCCGTGCGGCTTTCGGAAAGATACACGTTGTTCATGTTCCTGCGTACTCCCCATACGCCGTTGCCGAGCACGCCGTGGCTCTGCTGCTTACTTCCGTGCGCCGTATCCATAAGGCGTATAACCGGACGAGAGAATTCAATTTTTCACTCAGCGGACTGACGGGCTTCGACCTGCACGGCAAGACCGTCGGCGTTGTCGGCACGGGAAAGATCGGGCGGATATTCATTGATATTTGCCGCGGCTTCGGAATGAAGGTGATCGCATACGATCTGTATCCGGTTGATGGCATTGACTACGTTTCACTCGAAACACTTTTCGCCGAAAGCGATGTGATCTCTCTGCATTGTCCGCTGACGGATGACACGAAGCATATGATCAACAAAGACGCTATTGAGAAGATGAAGAAGGGCGTTGTGATTGTCAACACCTCGCGCGGTGCGCTCATCGACGCTGAGGCACTGCTTGACGGTATCAAAAGCCGAAAGATTGGTGCGGCGTGTCTGGATGTATATGAGGAAGAAGCTGACATCTTCTTTGAAGATCGTTCAGGACATATTATGGATGACGAACTGCTCTCGCTCCTTATCTCGATGCCGAACGTGATCGTTACGTCACATCAGGCGTTCCTTACCGAAGATGCGTTGAACAATATTGCGGAGACTACCGTAAACAACATCCTTTCATATTACAACAACGACGGAATGTGCGATAACGAGTTGTGTTATCGCTGCGGAAATATTGAGCGCTGCAAAAAAGAACGAAAGCAAAGGTGTTTCTAAACGATCAACAGAAAGAAGATGATACTATGACACAGGCAGAAAGAAGGATATTTTTATTAAATTATATACTTGCTGAACGAGGCGAAGCGACTGTTATTCCACAAGATGAATATAGTCAAAAGCGACTTCTGCGCTCGCTCTTCAATATCCGTATGCCGAAACCAGTCAGCGAGGAATTTACAACAATTCAGGACGGGTATTTGCAGGAAGAAAACGCGCACAAGGGCATTACCGATATTGCTGACTTAAAGCCTGTGCAAAAGGGCATCTATCTTTGGCAGGGTGATATTACCGCGCTGAAATGCGACGCTATTGTTAATGCCGCGAACTCACAAATGCTCGGCTGCTTCTGCCCGTGTCACGGCTGTATCGACAATGCAATCCATACCTTTTCGGGCGTTCAGCTCCGTAATGCCTGTTATGAGATGATGAGGAAGCAAGGTCACGAGGAGCCGACAGGTCAGGCGAAAATCACACCCGCTTATAACTTGCCGTGCAAGTATGTTATCCACACAGTAGGACCGATTGTCAGCGGCAGGCTCACGGACGAAGACTGCGAGCTGCTCAAAAGCTGTTACCTCTCCTGCCTGAATGAAGCTGTGAAGAATGATCTGAAAAGTATAGCGTTCTGCTGTATCAGCACGGGCGAGTTTCACTTCCCAAACGATATAGCCGCGCAGATCGCGGTCAATACCGTAAAAGAATATCAGAAAGAACACGAAATTGAGGTGATATTCAATGTTTTCAAGGATTACGATTACGAACTCTACCGAGAATTACTCTCAGCAGATTGAACAGATAAGAGAAAAGCTCAATAACGCCGACGCGGTTGTTATCGGCGCGGGCGCGGGGTTGTCCACCGCCGCGGGGCTGACATATTCCGGCGAACGTTTTTACAAACACTTTTCCGACTTTGCCGAGAAGTACGGAATCATCGATATGTATTCGGGCGGGTTTTACCCGTTCCCCGATAACGAAACCTTCTGGGCGTGGTGGAGCAGACATATATATTTCAACCGCTACGAAAAAGCGCCTAAGCCCGTATATGATGATTTGCTAAAGCTCGTTAAGGATAGGAATTACTTTGTCCTTACAACGAATGTCGATCATCAGTTTCAGATGGCAGGCTTCGACAAGGAGCGACTGTTCTATACGCAGGGTGATTACGGACTGTTCCAATGCTCCGTTCCCTGTCACGACAAAAACTACGACAACTATGACGCGGTTATTGCAATGATCGAACAGCAGAAGGATATGAAAATCCCGACAGAGCTTGTTCCGCACTGTCCTGTCTGCGGAAAGCCGATGACAATGAACCTCAGAAGCGACGACAAATTTGTCGAGGACGAGGGCTGGCACAAGGCGGCTGAGCGGTACAACTCTTTCATTGACGAGAACAAGGACAAAAATATTGTCTATCTTGAATTGGGAGTCGGCGGCAACACGCCTGTTATCATAAAATATCCTTTCTGGCAGCTGACGGCACAGAATGAGAACGCCACGTATATCTGCGTGAACCTCGGCGAGAGCTATTGCCCCGATGAGATCGCAGACCGATCCGTTTGCGTCAACGCCGACATTGGCAAAGTAATAACCGATTTGAATTAACAAAGGCTCCGGGTGAAAAAACTCGGAGCTTTTCATAGACAGAAAACGAACGATATTGTATAATATTTTCAGGAGGTGAGGTTATGCACGATATCTGGAATCCGTGGCACGGCTGCAAGAAGTGCAGCGAGGGCTGTGAGAACTGTTATATGTACTTTCTTGACGCGCAGCGTGGCAAAAACGGCGCAGATATCTACCGCACAAAAGCAGGGTTCAACTATCCGCTGTCAAAGGACAGAAGCGGACAATACAAAATCAAAAGCGGCGAACAACTCCGCGTGTGTATGACCTCGGACTTCTTTCTCAAAGAAGCGGATAAGTGGCGTGATGAAGCGTGGGATATTATCCGCCAACGCCCTGATGTTATTTTCTTTCTGCTGACAAAACGCCCTGAAAGAGTAAAAGACTGTTTGCCCGATGATTGGGGCGACGGCTGGGAGAATGTCTTTTTCAATGTGAGCTGTGAGAATCAAAAGAGAGCCGACGAGCGCATTCCGATTTTGCTCTCCCTGCCGTTTAAGCACAAGGGAATTATGTGCGCCCCGTTTATCGGAGCAGTGAGCATACGAAAATATCTCGCAACAGGACAGATCGAACAGGTGATTTGCGACGGTGAGAATTACGCAGGAGCCCGTCCTTGTCATTATGAATCGGTAAAACAGCTCAGCGATGAGTGCAGAGAGTTCGGCGTTACCTTTGCCTTTATCGGTACAGGCAGGCGCTTCGTTAAGGACGGCAAAACGTATCATATTGAGGGCAGCGAGTTACAGGCAAATCAGGCGTATAAATCGGGTTTGAGCTATCAGGGCAGGCCGATTAACTTCAAGCTGACCCGTCAGCTCGGCTTCAAAATTGCCGATGAGGATTTCTACAAACCATATTTCAGCGAGAAGTGCCAGACCTGCGGAATGAAAACAATCTGCAACGGCTGTACCCGCTGCGGCAAATGCGAACCATAAACCGATCTCCGTTTGGATTAAATCCAAGCGGAGATTTTTTGTGGACAATTATTCTGATTTCTGGTATCATAAAATCAGTAAATATTTGGAGGACGCTATGAATCAGATTGAACGCAGAGATAAGGGTATGGCATATGTTTGCGACGACGAAGCATTCGCTCAGCAGGCGGAGTGCCGTAAGATTTTACAGCAGCTCAATTTTATGGATCGTTCCGATTTTGACGGTATAAAGGAAGTAGTTAAACAGCTGCTCGGCAAGTCGGACGAAGCATTTATCAATCCGCCGTTTTACTGCGATTACGGCTTTAATATT
>JBGUPW010000189.1:0-15759 GCA_045130495.1 Ruminococcus sp.
AGCCCAAAAGTCGGAATAATGAAAATCGACAAGCAGCTTCATTCCGTGCTCAGCGGCGCGTCTGCCGATTTGCTTGGCTTTTTCGAGGTCGCTGTTTCCGCCGCCGTAACCGTTACCGTCACTGTCGTAGGGGTCGTTCCAAATGCGGACGCGAATGTAGTTGACGCCGTTATCGGCGAGAAGCTTGAATATATCTTCTTCAGATCCGTTTTCGTTTTTAAATGTCACTCCCGCGTTTTCAAGTGAAATCACGGACGAAATATCCATTCCCCTGATAAAATCGGGATTATTAAACTCGATTTTTTCAATGGCGATCTCATCGTCAGCCGGAGCCGCCGTTTCCGCCGTTCCCGATGTCACCGCAGCCATTAATAATAAAGCCGCCGCCAAAAATCCTGCCAAAGCCCTTGTGATTTTCATAATTATCCCCGTTTCTGTAAATTTCATAAAAATATTTGTTTACCTGCCTTGATAACTATAGTATACCACAAAACCGAAAAACAGAAAACGGTAAATTTAAAATTTAATAAAAAAACCGCGCCCATGCATCACGCTTTAGGGTGCGGTTTATCACGCTTAGGGTGCGATTTTTAAATGATTCTATTTTCTGATGTTGATTAACAGGAAAAGATGAATGATTTAGACGTGGGCGTGGGTGCTCAATGCGGGATACTAAAACCTCAGATCACTGTGGGATCCTGTTCGCACAAGGGACAGGATCAAGGTATCATCTATAATGCGATAAATAAGAAGCCAATCAGGTTGGATATGACATTCTCTGTGTCCGACCCAATTTCCGGTTAGCGCATGGTCTTTATTTTTTTCGGGAAGTGGTTCGCCGTATTGAATGGTTGTTACAATTTCATCCAAAAGAGTAAGATCTAATCCGCGTCTTTTAGCTTTTTTCAGGTCTTTACGAAATACAGCAGTGCGTTCGATTTGATATTTGGGCTCTTTGTTAATCATCCCAGTCATCCTCATCTTCAATTTCCTGTAAAAGCTCTTTGAAGCTGCCGTAGCGTTTCCTTTCGGCTCCGGAAGCGATCATATCGCTTTCGATTCTTGCGAGCGTGTTGTCGTCGGCGAAAAGTCTTAAAAAGTCCATGAGCTGACTTTCGTTTAAAGAGTTAAATACAGGTGTTGCGTAATCTCTTGTATTGAGCATAATATACCTCCGTTTGATTTCAATGTTTAGGCAATACCGCATAATTACGGTGAGCGGATCGCGAAGTAATATTTTTCGTCAGATTTTTTTGACAGTCTGACGGAATAAGATTCAAGCAAGGCGTGCGCTGCGATTTAATCAATCCGATTAAATGATAAATCATTTTTTTAGAGAAGTCAATTGTTTTTGAAAAATGAAATAAAGGAAAGATTTATAACTTTATTATTCTATAATGGAAAAATGACCAAAAACCGCACCCATGCATCACGCTTAGGGTGCGGTTTTTATGCTTTATATCTATAATTTTATCAATACTTTACTTTTGCTGCGATGTACGCGTTAAGCTCGTCGATTTTGACTCTTTCCTGCTGCATTGTGTCGCGGTCGCGGACTGTAACGCAGCCGTCCTCGATCGAGTCAAAGTCGTAGGTCACGCAGAACGGCGTGCCGATTTCGTCCTGACGGCGGTAGCGCTTGCCAATCGAGCCTGTTTCGTCAAAGTCGGTCATAAAGTCCTTGCTGAGCATATCGGCAACCTCGCCAGCTTTTTCCGAGAGCTTCTTTGAGAGAGGCAGCACAGCTGCCTTGAAGGGAGCGAGTGCGGGGTGCAGGTGCATAACTACGCGGGTGTCTTTTTCGTCAAGCTTTTCCTCGTCGTAGGCTTCAACAACGATCGCGAGGAACAGGCGCTCAACGCCGAGCGACGGCTCGATGACGTACGGCACATAGCGTTCTCCGGTTGCGTTGTCAAAGTAATCGAGCGACTTTCCGCTTGTGTTGATGTGTTGGGTTAGGTCGTAGTCGGTTCTGTCGGCAATACCCCAAAGCTCGCCCCAGCCGAACGGGAAGAGGTACTCGAAGTCGGTCGTAGCCTTTGAGTAGAAGCTCAGCTCTTCCTTTTCGTGGTCGCGCAGACGGAGATTTTCGGGCTTGATGTTAAGTCCGTAGAGGAAGTCACGGCAGAAGCTGCGCCAGTAGTCGAACCATTCAAGGTCAGTGCCGGGCTTGCAGAAGAATTCAAGCTCCATCTGCTCAAACTCGCGAACGCGGAAAATGAAGTTGCCGGGCGTTATCTCGTTGCGGAAGGATTTTCCGATCTGAGCCACGCCGAAGGGGATCTTCTTGCGGGTGGTGCGCTGAATATTAGCAAAGTTTACAAATATGCCCTGCGCGGTTTCGGGGCGTAGATAAAGCTCATTCTTTGTACCCTCGGTCACGCCCTGGAAAGTCTTGAACATCAGATTGAACTGGCGGATCTCGGTGAAGTTGTGCTTGCCGCAGTCGGGGCAGGGGATATTCTTTTCATTTATATAGTCGGTCATCTGCTCGTTTGTCCAGCCCGCTGTATTCGTGCCGTCAAAATCCTCGATAAGATTGTCGGCGCGGTGACGGGTCTTGCACTCCTTGCAGTCCATCAGCGGGTCGGAAAAGCCGCCGAGATGTCCCGAGGCGATCCACGTCTGGGGGTTCATCAGAATAGCGGAGTCAAGACCTACATTGTACTTGTTTTCCTGAACAAACTTTTTGAGCCAAGCCTGCTTGATGTTGTTTTTAAGAGCCATGCCGAGAGGGCCGTAGTCCCATGTGTTTGCAAGGCCGCCGTAGATTTCGCTGCCGGGGTAAACAAAGCCTCTGCCCTTGCAGAGAGCAACGATTTTTTCCATTGTTTTTTTAGAGTTATCCATTAATATACCTCACTTTTCGGTGTTTATTACCAATAATTCGCGCAATACGTAAGCAATACGCAATAGAAATAAAATGACCTTATTGATTTTACTCTCTATCCTTGTGCTTGTCAAGTTTTTTTGTCGTGCGACGGTAAAATTTTCCTTCATTTTTGCTATTAATATCCTTTATTGCTCCGACCGCGAAACCGCAATAAAAATTTTAATAAAATTAAATACAATATTTCTAAAAAAGTATTGTAAATTATAAGAATTTAAGATATAATGTAATTACTCAAAATATGAGTATTATCAAAAAGGAGGAATTCAAAGATGAGAAAATCATCAAAGGCTGTCAGCTTGTTTCTTTCAGGCTTGATGGCAACTTCATGCTTTAGCATGGCGGCTGTTTCGGCGTCGGCGGCTACCGCTGACTCTGAGGAAACAGGTGTTATGACCGCGCAAGAGCGTATCGACGCAGGTCATCAGATTGTATTTTTCCAGTTCCCCGACACCGCTTGGGGAGACAACGCAAACGTAAAATACAATAAGAAAAAACACACCTGCAACGTTTTCTGCAGCTACTACGCTATCTACGGCAACAAGAACGAAGTAAAAGAAAGAGCATGGGAGGCTCCTTCTACCTCGATGTACAAGGATTCTGCTGAATCAAGCCTTTATTACTTCGACATTACCGAGAGCGGCCAGGGTGAGATGGAAGAGGGCGCTGCTTACGGCATTCTGTTCTCAACAAAGGCAAATGCCGGTCAGGCAGACCTGCTCCAGCCCAACACCGACGGCTATCAGACCTGCGACCTGTATTTTGACACGACCTGCCTGGGTGACACTTTCTACATTGATACACCCGTTTCGACCCGTGAAAACACAGCTAACTCGCAGAAGATCGACTACCGCGCACATTCTTCCAACGGCGTAAGCGGATCGCTCAAAAAGGTTTCCAGCCTTTGCGCTTACATTGACGGCATGGATCCCGGCAACGCTCCCAAGTCGGTTGAGCTTGCCAACAGACTGCAGTCTTATCTGCCCAACCCCGTAAACGAGCCTTCGTTCACATGGGCTAAGATCGAGCCCCTGCTTCCCAAGCTCGGCACGACCGCTCAGGAAGTATACGATATGTATGTAGAGAAGTTCTCTGACAAGCTTGCAGAAGGCGTTCCCTACGAGCCCGTAGGCGACGGCTCCGACCTCAAGCCCGACGGAACACTCAAGGACGTTTACAGATACGTTTCCATCACAACTACCGAGATCGACGAAGCAACCGGTATTGCGAAGGAAAAGGTTACAAAGTATCCCACCCTTGATCTCGTAAGAGAAAGACTCAACCTTCCCGATCAGCCCGAAACACAGCCTATTGAATCAGCTCGCGTTTCTCTCGAAAACGCTGTTGTAGCTGCCGGCGAAGCTATTCCCGAAGCTGTTCTCGGTATTGTTGGCGCTCCCTACACTGTTGTTACCGATTGGGGAACCGAGGACGCCACCTTTGAGTGTGACAAGACCTACACACTCACAGCCGAATTCACCGCTAACGAGGGCTTTGAGTTCACCAATGATACCACCGTTTATCTTGATAATGTTGGCGAAGGCTCTTTAGCTTATGTTCAGAATTCGCAGATCGTTGACGGCAAGCTCGTTGCTACATTCGCGTTTGAGATCGGTTCTGCTCCCGTTGTTGAGGATACCTTTGTAGTAGCAGGCTCCGAGGCTGAGATCTTCGGCACAGCTTGGGATGGAGCCAATGAAGACAACCTCATGGTTAAGAACGGCGACGGCAAGTACGAAAAGACTTTCACAGTTGAGAGAGCTTACGAGGACGTAATTCAGCTCAAGGTTGTTAAGAACGGTTCCGAGTGGATCGGCGATTCCACAGGCAACAACATTATGTTCTACGTCACAGGCGCAGGCGACTTCACAGTTACTATTGACCCTGAGACCAACGAGATCACCGTAACAGGCGTTATTAATCCGGATGTTCCATTTGAATATGCCACCGTATTCGCTGTCGGTAACGGCGAAGGCGCATGGCTCAACGGCGCAGCTTGGGATCCTGAATATGAAGCGAACGAGATGAAAGAAGTTGCAGATGATGTTTGGGAAATCGAGTTCACGAATGTACCCGACGGCTTTGAGCGTCAGGTCAAGTTTGCTATCGACGGCGCTTGGACACACAACTTCGGCGGTGTGTTTGAGGCGAGCGGCGTTCAGAGCGACGCTGTTTACAACGGCGACAACATCACCTTCGATACAGAAGAAGACCTCCAGACCATTAAGCTCCAGCTCGACCTCAGCGAGTTTGACTTCACGACCAAGGAAGGCGCTAAGTTCACACTTACTATCGAGACCGCTGAGCCCGTAGAAGAAATCGGCATCATCGGCGATGTTAACGGTGACGGCGAAGTTACTGTTGACGACGCAACTCTCATTCAGCAGAGAGGCATCGAGCTTATCGAATTTGACGAAGTTCAGGAGCAGCTCGGCGACGTTAACCGCGACGGCAGAGTTTCCATTCTCGACGTTACCTGCGTTCAGAAGTATGTTGCGGAGTATCTTGACAATGGCACCGGCATGGCAGGAGCAAAGCTTCTTGCAGACGGCACAATCATTCCCGCAAACAAATAATTGATCGCAAAGATCGCAAATAAATTAGGGCGTTCCGAAAGGAACGCCCTTTTTGTCGTTGCCACGGGAATGCAATTCTCGCTTCAAAACGCCGTTTTGCAATTTTCAATTCAAAAACGCGTTAGGACGCGGTAAAGTTTTTGAATCGGGGATTGGGTCAAGCGTCACGCTTGGGCGAAGAACTCGAAGAACGCTCTGTATGCCATGAAAACGTCGGTTTTGCTTACTATTTCAAACGGTGCGTGCATACTGAGCACGGGCACGCCGAGGTCTATGACGTCAACGTTCATATTTGCGACGTACTTCGCTATTGTTCCGCCGCCGCCGAGGTCAACTCTGCCGAGCTCGCCTATCTGCCATTGGATATCATTCTTTTCAAGCAGGGCGCGAACCTTGCCCATGTATTCCGCCGAAGCGTCCGAGGTGTCGTATTTTCCGCCGTGACCCGTGTATTTTGAAATCACAACGCCGCTGCCAAGGTAACAACTGTTTTTTGCCTCGAAAGCCGAAGCATATGTGGGATCGAATGCCGCGTTTACGTCAGCCGAAAGGCAGGTGCTCTGCGACAAGGCGCGGTAGCCAATTACACCGTCCTGAGCTGCTAAATCATAGATGAAATAGCGCAGGAAATCGCTCTGCATGCCGGTGTTGCCGTCGCTGCCGATTTCCTCCTTGTCGGTGAGATAGGTTATACAGGTCTGTTCGGGCTCCGCGGTGTTTATCGCCGCCATGAGCGCGGGGTAAGCGCAAACCTTGTCGTCGTGACCGTAGCCGCCGATCATGCTGCGGTCAAAGCCGATGTCCTTTGCCTTGAATGACGGGACGAGGCAAAGCTCCGCAGAGAGAAAATCGCCCTCGGTAATGCCGTATTTCTCGTTGAGGATAGACATGACGTTGAGTTTTACAAGCTCTTTTTCATCCTCGGCTTCGGGATAAGGACGCGAGCCGACGAGCACATTCAGGTCTTCGCCCGTAAACGCCTTCGCCATTGGCTTTGTCACCTGTTCCTGTGCGAGGTGCGGCAGCAGATCGGTCACGCAGAAGCAGCTTTCGTCGGGCTCGTCGCCCCATTTAACATCTACTCGGGTGCCGTCAAGCTTGATGACGACTCCGTGCAGACTGAGCGGAATAGCCGTCCACTGATATTTTTTCAGCCCGCCGTAATAGTGGGTCTTGAAGAGCGCGAGATTGTTCGCCTCGTAAAGCGGGTTGGGCTTGAGGTCGATTCTCGGTGAGTCGATGTGCGCGATAGCGAGACGCGCGCCGTTTTTGACGCCGTTTTTGCCGATGACCGCCAACGCGATCGCCTTGTCGCGGTTTACAAGATAAACCCTGTTGCCGCTTTTGTATGACGCGTTCGGGTCAAAAGCGGTGAAGCCCGCTTCTTTCGCTGCGTTAAGAGCGAAGCTGACCGCCTCGCGCTCAACGGGAGCATCGTTCAAAAACGCCTTGTAGCCCTCGCTGAAGCTGTCAGCCTCGGCTATTGTTTCTGCCGAAAGAGATTTGGCGTCCTTTGGCTCGTTCATAAGCTCTTCGCGCAAAAGCGCGGTTTTTGTCTTTTCCTCTGACATGATGATTATTCCTTTCTTTTTTGGGATTTTTGAGGTTTCAATTTACTCAATGCGCGAAAAGCAGCCCCCAAATCCCAAAATATTTCAAATTCGGCGCTTTACGCCAATAGGTTTTCCAATTTTACCTGTGTCCGTTTTCTTGGTTATAGTTTAAGTGTCCATTTTAACGGTGCTGTCAGTGGTTTTCCACTTTTACTTGTGTACATTTTTATGGGTATAGTTTATAGTTTAAAACTCCACTCTCCAAACTCCACTCTAATAATAAAGCTCCTTATATACTTTCTTTGATTCCTCGACCCGTTCAACGTAATTGCGCGTTTCGTCGAACGGGATATTTTCAACGATGAGCGTTTTTCCGTCGGGGCTGATTACGGGATCGGACAGCCATGCTTCGACGTTGCCTGGACCCGCGTTGTAGGCGGCAACGGCGCACTCCTCGTCGCCGAAGGTATTTATGTGGTCGCTGAGTATGTTGCAGCCGTAGTCGATATTTACCGAGGGCGTGAATAAATCCTCAACGGTATAATTCCCCGATTCTCCGCGCAGATTCATATAGTGCTCAAAGGTGTCGTCAGTGATCTGCATAAGCCCGTAGGCTCCCGCGTGCGATTCCGCGTTGGCGTTGAAGCCGCTTTCGGTGCGGATAACTGCGTATATCAGGGCAGGATCGAGGTCGTAATCTTTTGCTGCCTTATCGACATACTCTTTGTAGCTCTGCGGATATTGGCTTGTTTTGATCTTGTCCTTTATTCGATTGTGAAAACCCGAAACGGCAAAAATAATCACTCCCGCTGCAACCGCGAGCACGATTCCCCAAATCAAAATGACTGCAAGCCTTGAGCCTTTTTTATTTGAATTGCCCTTATTTTTTTTGTTATTCTTGTTCTTGCCTTGATTTGATACTTTTTTGTTGTCGGCGTGATACTGCGCCATTATCTCACCCCTTTTTTGATCGTTCGGAACACCTCGGCGGCGTTTTGCCGCAGCGAATCCGTTCCGCCGTTGTTTTCTATTATATAATCGGCTTTGCCGCGAAAAAATTCCTCATCAAGCTGCGCTTCGACTCTCGCCTCAGCCTGCTCAGCGCTCAGACCGTCTCGCTCCCTTATGCGCGAAATACGGATGCCTCTGTCCGCTGTAACGGCGATAACGCAGTCGCAGATTATGTCTGCCCCCGACTCAAAAAGCTGCGGAGCGTCGTAAACAACAAGTCCGCTGCACCCGCGAAGAAGCTCAAAAAACCGTGCCGTCACAAACGGGTGAACTATCTTGCCGAGCAGAGCGGTGCTTTCGGGCGATGAAAAAGCGCGTTCTGCCAAAACCTTCCTGTTTATCCCGCCGTTTTCAAGCAGACAATCGCTTCCGAACGCTGCCGCCACAGTCGTGACGCACGGCGAATGGGGGACATAAAGCTCCCTCACAATAGCGTCGGCGTCGATGATTTTAGCTCCGAGCTCGGAAAAGACGCGCGAAACTGTGCTTTTTCCCGCGCCGCTCTGACCCGTTAAGCCCGCCAAGAAATAGCTTCTCACAACTCTTTCACCTCAAATCCGGCCGCTCTGATAAGACGGTTGTACACCGCAAGACCTACGCCTTCGGTGGAAGGCAGCCGGGAGTAGACGGTGTGTATCGTTTTGTTTTCGTCGATACGTCTTAGACAGTCAAAAAGGTGACGCGCGTGCGTAAGATAATCCCCTCTGCGTCCGAGCGAAACGGTTTTGGTTTTCAGCAAAAGCAGATCCTCGTCGCAGCACAGGGCGCAAACGCCGTCGGAGGCGTGTTCATTTATGTAGTCAATAAAAACCTCGTCGCCGCATTTCAGCAGGATAACGTCGGCTCGCGGCGCGTAATGCTTGTACTTCATGCCGGGGCTTGCAGCCTCGGCGCCGTCGGCAAGTCGGTGGAGCACCGCGTCGTCAACCTCGACAGCCCCGAGAACCTCTCTCAGCTGCTCAACTGTTATTCCGCCCGGACGGAGCAGACGCGGCGTTTCGCCGGCAAGCGTGATGACCGTGCTCTCCACCCCGACCTCGCTTTGTCCGCCGTCGAGCACCGCGTCGATTTTGCCGTCCATGTCGTTCAAAACATGGCGGGCGGTTGTGGGACTCGGTGAACCCGACAGATTTGCCGACGGAGCCGCGAGCGGCGTGCCCGCGAGTTTTATTATTTCGCGCGCCAACGGGTGAGAGGGGAGACGTATTGCCACGGTGTCAAGCCCCGCCGAAACCTCGCGCGGAATTACGTCGGTGCGCTTCATTATCATTGTTAGGGGACCCGGCCAAAAGGCTTTAGCTAACTTTTTCGCGCTTTTGGGAAGCTCGCGGACAAGTCCGAACGCTTCGATATCCGAAAGCTCTGCGATATGTACGATCAGCGGATTGTCGGCAGGCCGCCCCTTCGCCTTGAAAATCTTTGCGACAGCCTCTCCGTTGAGCGCGTCGGCAGCCAGCCCGTAAACCGTTTCGGTGGGGATACCCACAACTCCGCCGTTTTTGAGTATTTCGGCGGCGACGTCGGTTTGGTGTTTATCTAAAACCTGTGTTTTCATCAGCCCTGTTCCATGCTCTCTTTCAGTTTTTCGGCTCGGTCGGCGGTGATGAGAGCGTCGATCACCTCGTCCAAGTTGCCGTTCAAAATGTCTTCAAGCTTATAAAGCGTCAGACCGATTCTGTGGTCGGTGAGTCTGCCCTGGGGATAGTTGTAGGTGCGTATCCTCTCGCTTCGGTCTCCCGTGCCGACCTGCGATTTCCTGTCGGCGGCGATTTCGCTCGCCTGCGCATCCTGCTTTTCCTTTAGCAGACGGCTTTTCAGCACCTTTAAAGCCTTGTCTTTGTTTTTGTACTGGCTCCTCTCGTCCTGACACTCGACGACCATTCCCGTGGGAAGGTGGGTGATCCGGATAGCAGAGCTTGTCTTGTTGATATGCTGACCGCCCGCTCCGCTCGAACGGAAGGTGTCGATTTTCAAGTCGGATGGGTTTATCTCAAGCTCGACGTCCTCCGCCTCGGGAAGAACAGCTACGGTCGTTGTTGAGGTGTGAACTCTTCCTTGACTCTCTGTTTCGGGAACGCGCTGAACGCGGTGAACTCCGCTTTCGTACTTAAAACGCGAGTAAGCGCCCTCGCCGTATATCATAAAGGAGATTTCCTTGTAGCCGCCCAGTTCGGTTTCGTTCTGATTGACTATCTCGATTTTATAGCCCCTGCGCTCGGCGTACATGGAGTACATTCTGAAAAGCACAGCCGAAAACAGCGCGCTTTCCTCGCCGCCAGCGCCTCCGCGTATCTCGATTATTACATTGCGCTCGTCGTTGGGATCCTTGGGGAGAAGCAGGAGCTTGAGCTGCTCGGAGTACGCCTCGATTTTCTCCTTGGCGTCATCAAGCTCAAGCTGAGCCAGTTCTTTTAATTCCGTATCAGAATTATCATTTAAAATTTCAAGGCTGTCCCGCTCTGATTCAAGGGCTTTTTTATAATCGCGGTAGGTCAAGACGATTTCCTCGATCGACTTGATTTCTTTCATGACCTTTTGGTACTCGTCGGGATCGGCGGCAACCGAGGGCTCGTAAAGTCTGCGGTTAAGCTCGGAATATCTCTTGTCAAAAATTTCGATTCTGTCAAACATAATTTACACCACCATGATTTTCTTAATGCCCTTTTCAGCCTTTGAGCGCGGCAGCATTATCTCGTGACCGCAGGTTTCGCACTTCAGCTTAAAATCCATTCCCACGCGCAGCACGGTAAATATTTTGCCGCCGCAGGGATGCGTTTTTTTCATTTCCACTCTGTCGCCTGCGCTGACCTTCATACGGATCACTCCTTTTCCGACAGATATTTTAAATCAGCATACATTATATCACAAACCAAACCAATAATCAACCCGTTGCCAAGGAAGCATAAAACTGTACAATGCGCAAAACGTGAATTTCAGCCCTGAAAACCCTCATAATTATCCAATGCCGCTCATAAAATTCTCCGAAAGACAACGATTACGGAGGTCATAAAATGTCAGAATATCTTCCGGAAGGAAAGCTGATCAATACGCCCGCGAACCGCGCGGTGACGGGCTCGGCACGGCTGCTCGGCGAGGCTGTGCGCAAGGGGAGCATACTTGAAGCGAGAGCGAGCCTTTGCGACGCGTCGCATAATCTTTGCGTCGATTTGGGCTGTATGCGCGGAATTATACCGCGCGAAGAAGGCGCTTTGGGCATGAAAGAAGGCAGCGTGCGGGATATAGCCGTCATTTCACGCGTCAACCGTCCCGTTTGCTTTGTGGTGAGCAGGATCGAAACCGACGAAAACGGCGAACAGCGTGCCGTTCTGTCCCGCGCCGAGGCGCAAAGAAAATGTCTTGAAAACTACATCTCTCACCTTGAACGCGGCGACGTCGTTCCCGCGAGAATAACGCATCTTGAAACCTTCGGCGCGTTTGCGGATATCGGCTGCGGTATCGCTGCACTAATGCCGATCGACTCGATCTCGGTGTCGCGCATAGAGCATCCCCGC
The DNA here is from genome assembly GCA_045130495.1 of Ruminococcus sp. Taxonomy (GTDB): domain Bacteria; phylum Bacillota; class Clostridia; order Oscillospirales; family Acutalibacteraceae; genus Ruminococcoides. Next base: position 11,543 of record JBGUPW010000189.1, read on the forward strand.
GACCGCTTCACCGTGGGAATGGACATACGCGCGGTCATAAAGTCGATCGAAAACGGCAGGATAAGCCTGAGCCATAAGGAGCTTCTCGGCACTTGGGAGCAGAACGCCGCAGGGTTTTCGCCCGGAGAAACCGTAGCCGGGATCGTTAGAAGCGTTGAGAATTACGGCGCGTTTGTGGAGCTGACACCTAATTTAGCGGGTCTTGCCGAGAGCAGGGACGGCGTGCGGATAGGTCAGCAGGCAAGCGTATACATCAAAAGCATTATACCGGAAAAAATGAAAATCAAGCTTATAATAATAGATGCGTTCGACGAGGAGCTGCGCCCGCAGACTCCGGAGTATTTTACCGACGCACGGCACATCGACCGCTTTTTATACTCGCCCGAGGGCTGCCGCAAGGTTGTTGAGACCGTCTTCAACTGAGCATTGGGCTATAAACAGGACTGCGGCAGTTTGACTTATTGAAGCTTCTTATGATATTATATAGTCATATTATATAGTCATAAGGAGTGAAAAGTATGGAGACCGTTCTTATTATTTTGTGCGCGGCGGCGTGCGTTTTTTCGCTTGTCACGCTGATTATTGTTCTTCTCAGGAAAAATAATTCGGACAATACGCAGGAGATAGTTTACGCTGTACGGCGTGAGATATCCTCGCAGCAGAGCGCGCTAAGGCAGGAAATGTCGGCGCAGACTCAAATCTCGGTAAAAAACATGGGCGATATGCTTATGGAGAACCAGCGCAGCTTTTCGCGCAGTCAGTACGAGCGAATGCTGAGCTTGGAGGAAAGGCTGAAAACTTTTTCGATGCAGAACGAACAAAAACTTGAAAATATCCGTCAGACCATTGACAGACAGCTTGACGCTCTGCAAAAGGACAACAACAGACAGCTTGAGGAAATGAGAAAAACCGTTGACGAAAGGCTTGAAAAATCGCTTGAGGATAAGATGAACAAGAGCTTTTCGCTTGTCAGTCAGCGGCTCGAACAGGTTTATAAGGGCTTGGGAGAGATGCAGAACCTCGCCGTGGGCGTCGGCGACCTGAAAAAAGTGCTTTCAAATGTCAAAACGCGCGGTATTCTCGGAGAGATACAGCTCGGCAGCATTCTGAGCGAGATCCTTTCTCCCGAGCAGTACGCCGAAAATGTCGCGACAAAGAAAGGCTCCAAAAACGTTGTCGAATTTGCGGTCAAGCTGCCTGCAAAGGACGACGGTTTCATCTGGCTGCCGATCGACTCTAAATTCCCGGGCGACACCTACGCCGCTCTGCGCGACGCAATGGAGAACGGCGACAGGACTGAGATCGACCTCGCTGCAAAGGCGCTTATCACAACGATCAGGAACGAGGCAAAGGACATCAGCTCAAAATACATCGCCCCGCCCAACACCACCGAATTCGCCGTAATGTTCCTTCCGTTTGAGGGACTGTACAGCGAGGTGGTAAACCGCGGCATGGTCGAGGTGCTACAGCGCGAATACAAGGTGAATATTGCGGGTCCGAGCACGATGGCGGCTCTGCTGAATTCGATTCAAATGGGCTTTAAGACGCTTGCGGTACAAAAACGGAGCGCAGAGGTCTGGCAGGTTCTCGGCGGCGTTAAGCAGGAGTTCGACTCCTTCGCAAAGGTGCTCGAAAACACCCAAAAGCGCCTTGACCAGGCAAACAGAGAGCTTGACACGCTCGTAGGCGTGCGCACACGACAGATCCAACGCAAGCTGAAAGACGTGCAGACACCGACCGAGCTTTTGAGCGAAAGCTCTGCATACAGTATGAAAGAGGGTTGACCGGTCACGGTCTGCCCTTTTTTACTTGAGCAGTGCGGAACATAAAACAATCAATGATGTTGCAGTAGCATGATTTATGTGTTATAATTATCTCAAAATAACAAAAGCAAAAACACATCTTGCGTTTCTTTATCATTATTTTTCAATAATTGTATATCGTTATCATTGACAAATAAAAGAAATAAGCGTATAATATTCAACAGAAAGGTGGTATAACTATGGCTCAGACAAATGTAAATATCAGAATGGACGAAAGCACCAAAAAGGCATTTGACGCTTTTTGCAGCGAAATCGGTTTATCCGTCAGCTCGGTTTTCAATATGTTTGCCAAAACGGTTGTGAGGGAGCAGAGAATACCTTTTGAGATAACAACAGAGGTGCCGAACAAAGAAGCAATTATCGCAATGAATGAATACTACGAAATGATGGAGCACCCTGAAAAATACAAAAGATATTCCTCGTTTAAAGAAGCTATGAAGGACGTGTTAAAAGATGCTTGACGTTGTTCTTTCCAACCAGTTCAGAAAAGAATTAAAACGCATCTCAAAAAGAGGTTACGATCTTAACCGTTTGGATCATGTGGTTGATAAGCTTGCAAAAGATTAAGCTCTTGAAGCAAAATATAAAGACAATAATCTGACAGGAAGCCTTGCAGGTTTTCGTGAGTGTCATATCGAATCCGATTGGCTTCTGATTTATCAGATCAACAAAAATGAACTGATACTTTTCTTAGCCTATACCGGCACCCTCAGCGATTAATTTTGATACAGCGGCGTATTCCGTTTGCGCCGCTGTTTTTCCGTAATTTTTCGTGTGCAATAAATCCGATTCACTGAGAGTAAATTTTAAAATTCTTTGGAGGAATTATGTTTAAGCTGCTAAAAACCGAAAACAAAGCGCGGCGCGGCGAATTCGACACACCCCACGGTGTAATTCAGACTCCCGCTTTTATGAACGTCGCCACCTGCGGCGCGATAAAGGGCGCTGTGTCCGCTGCCGACCTGAAAAACATAAAATGTCAGGTTCAGCTTTGCAACACCTATCACCTTCATCTGCGCCCGGGCGACGGCGCGGTAAAGGAGCTGGGCGGTCTGCACAGGTTCACCCGCTGGGACGGTCCGATTCTGACCGACAGCGGCGGGTTTCAGGTGTTCTCACTTGCAAAGCTGAGAAATATTAAAGAAGAGGGCGTGACCTTCAACTCACATATCGACGGCAGAAAAATCTTCATGGGTCCCGAGGAAAGCATGGCTATCCAGTCAAACCTCGGCTCAACGATAGCAATGGCGTTCGACGAATGTGTTGAGAACCCCTCGCCCTACGGCTACACAAAGGACAGCGTGGCGCGTACCACCCGATGGCTCAAACGGTGTATCGCAAAAATGGCAGAGCTTAATTCTCTTGAAGAAACACTCAACCGCCGTCAAATGCTCTTCGGGATAAATCAGGGCGGAACCTACCACGATCTGCGCGTCTCTCAAATGCAGGAAATCGCCGAGCTTAACCTTGACGGCTACGCGATAGGCGGTTTGGCAGTCGGCGAGCCTACGGAGGTCATGTATGAAGTCATCGAGGTCGTGGAACCGCACGCGCCGTCGGATAAGATCCGCTACTTAATGGGCGTGGGAACTCCCGTCAATATACTCGAATCCGTTCACCGCGGGATAGATCTGTTCGACTGCGTAATGCCAAGCCGCAACGCAAGGCACGGACAGCTCTTCACGTGGGAAGGAATCCGGAACATCAACAACGCCAAATACGCGCTCGACTCATCTCCGATCGACGAAAACTGCGACTGCCCCGTTTGCCGAAACTACTCGCGCGCTTATGTCCGCCACCTCATCAAGAGCGGCGAAATGCTCGGAATGAGGCTGTCGGTTCTGCACAACCTGTATTTCTACAACAACCTCATGGAAGTTATCCGTCAAAAGCTTGACGAGGGCAGTTTTGAGGAGTTCTATAGAGAACAACGTGAGATTTTAGGCAAACGCATTTGAAATTTTTGTGCATTATTTTACAAGCCGTTAATAAATCTAATCGGTTTTTGTATAAAAAAACACTTGAAACCTTGCGCCAAAACTGCTATAATACAAAATGTTGTGTTATAAACAATGAATGAATACAATAAGCATTAGGAGGATAATTATGAACGGCGGAATGATAGGCATGATCGCGATTTACGCGGTTATCATCGGTTTGGTTTACCTGTTCCTGCTCAGACCAAATTCAAAGAAGAAAAAACAAGAGGCTGAGATGCGCAACAACCTTGATATCGGAGACGAGATCACAACAATCGGCGGAATCGTCGGCAGAGTTGTCGCGATCAAGGATGACGAGGATGCGATCATTATCGAGACAGGCTCCGACAGAGTTAAGATGAAGTTTAAAAAGTGGTGCATTTCTTCCGTTGACACCGTAAAGGAAACAGCCCCG
>JBGUPW010000190.1:0-18942 GCA_045130495.1 Ruminococcus sp.
TCCGTATTTTTGGCGACTGTTATTGTGTGCGGTCTGTCAGCCTGCGGTAATCAGGACGAAATCAAAGAAATCGAAAAACCGAAAACCGCAGCTACCTCTGACCAATATGAGTATGTTCCGGCTGAGAACGCTGTTGAGGAAAGTCTTAACGTGAACGGCAAGAGATTCAACATGAGCTTAAAGGACTTCACCGCCGCGTATAACGCCGAAAAATATTTGAGAAAAGAAACCGATATGCTCGACTCCACGCTGTGGGTGGCGGACAAAAAAACCGAGTGGGACGACCACCATATCGAGGTGCAGTATTGGCATTACAACGATAACAATATGACCTTGACCGCGTCGGTAGAGGTCAATACAGGCAAGATAGTAAATATCGGCTGCGGTACGACCATGAGCAACTTTATGGGGATGACAGGCGACAAAAACAACAGCGATATAGTTCTTTCACAGGCGGCGCTTATAGCGCAGGTCGCCTGCGGACTTCCGTCCGAAAGCCACCCCGTACTCCAGGATATTTTTTACCGCACCACTACAGAGAGCAACGATACGCTCTGGTATGAAGGCTTTGTATTTTGTCTCAGCACCAAGGAGGACAAAAACGACAGCAAAAACAACATAATGCTGTTCAGAGTTTTCCCGGTAAAAGACGAGCTTAAAGAAGAGTGGAATCTGACGGAGTATAAGTGAATAATGAATAACAAAACGGAGACCGCTCAAAAAAGTCGGTCTCCGTTAAAATTTTATCCTAAAATCAAATCGTACTCAGCAAGGTACATTTGCAGATAGGTCGCGTCGGCTACGGTAACGTTGCCGTTGCCGTCAACGTCTGCGGCGGCAATCTGTTCATTTGTCAGCGCCTTGAACTCTGCGAGGGCTTGCTGAATAATCGTCACATCGGAAACGGTAATTGCTCCGTCCATGCTTACATCTCCCACGGAAGGCTCATCTATATAAGCTCTGAACGGCAAATTGCTTTTTCGGGCAAATTCCTGCGCGTAGGAACCGTTAGAGCCGAGGATAGTTACTTTATCGCAGCCGTCAAAGGCGTTATTCTGAATAAAAGTGACCGAATCCGGAATTACTATTTCTTCAAGACTTTTGCAGTTCTCGAACATTCCGAAGCCTGTGCTGCTTTCGCTGCCGAGCGTCTGCACGCCGTTTGGAATAACAAGGCTTTGCAGGCTGCGACAGTTGGTGAAGGCTTCCTCACCTATTGACGTGACCGTATCGGGTATATTGAGAGCTTTTAGTCTGCGGCAGTCGTAAAAAGCCTCGTCGCCTATTTTCTTAAGCTTGACGCTGAGATTTATGCTTTCAAGCTGAATACATTTTTCAAAAGCGCTCAAACCGATTTCCGTAACATTGTTGCCCATTGTAACGGTTTCTAACTCAACGCAACTGTAGAAGGCGCCTTTTCCTATGAGGGTAACGCTGTCGGGAATTATAACGCTTTTAATGTTTGAGTTGTTGAGAAACAGCCATTCACCTATTTGGGTCACGGTTTTTCCTCCGAGAGATGAAGGTATCGACAAATTACCTAAATGATCAACGAAGTTGCATTGGGTGATTTTTAGCTTGTTATTACCCAGATCCGAATATTCAAATAATGGAAGAAAATTAATGGAGTTATTTATACAATAGTTGTCCGCAGTTGATTCAATAAAACCGTAAACCTTTAAAACACTGTTGCAATTTTTAAACACTTCTTTGCCTATTACCGTCACGCTTTCGGGAATGACCGCGCTTTTAAGCCTTGTGCAGCCGTTAAACGCATTATCGCCTATGCTTATCACGCTTTCGGGAATGATTACGCTTGTCAGACTTTTGCAGTTGTAAAACGCAGAGCTGTCTATATTCGTTAAGCTGTCGGGAATCACCAAATCGATAACAGGTTCATTGTTAAGATATAAATTATGGGCATAATATAAGGGATTGCTTTCAGGATTTGAAAAACTGATATTACACCATTTGACAATATCATTTATAGACACGCTTGTAAGGCTCGCGCTGTCTGAAAACGCAGAGCTGCCTATACTCGTAACGCTGTCGGGAATGGTTACACTATTTATGCTTGTGCAGCCGGAAAACGCGTAATCGCCGATGACAGTTATACTGTCGGGGATCACCAAATCGGTAACAAGTTCATTTTTAAGGAATAGATTATGAGCATAATATAATGGATTGCTGTGATTATTTGAAAAACTGATATTGCACCAAGCGGTTAGATCCTTGATGTTTACGGAGCTCAGGCTGCTGCAATCGTAAAACGCGTCGCTGCGAACGCTACTGATAGATTTTCCGATTCTGACGGAATTCAAATTGTTGCAATTATAAAACGCATTCTCACAGATATCGGTTACGCTGTCGGAGACAATTGCGCTTGTTATGCTTGTGCATCCGCAAAAAACTTTTGTCCCGATATGCGTTACGCCGACCGGAATAACCAAATCCGTAACGAGATTATCATTCAAGTATAAATTGTGTGCATAGTATAACGGATTGCTGAAAAAAGAATCAAAATCAATACTGCACCATGAGCCGATATCTCTGATTTTCACGGATGTCAGGTTTTCACAACCGAAAAAAACATCACAACCAAAGTTCGAGACAGATTTACCTATCGTAATGGATGACATACTTTCACATTTGAAAAAAGAACGGGTTCCGATACTTGTTACACTGTTTGAAATCGAAACGCTCTTTAAATTACGGCAGCTATAAAACGCGTATTCTCCGACATTAGTTACGCCGTCCTCGATATTAACCTTTTTAATATTGAAACCCCATGGTAAACTGCCGGGCATCAACCCACCCTCGGATTCATAATAATAACTGTCATAGTCCGCCATTCTACCATTACCGCTTATCGTCAGTATTCCGCTATTGTCGAGCGTCCATGTGCATTCGCCCGTTGTGCCGCTTCTTACGCCGAGGGATTCGGTTTCACTTTCCGCCGCGGAAACAGAGAACGGAAGCGTTGTTGTAAGCAAAAGCACCGCCAACATAATTGCCGAAATAGTTTGCAGCTTTTTCCTCATAAAAATACCTCCGGATAATATAATTTGACAATTTTATTTTATCACAGAATAATAACAACGGCAATCCAAAATTATCAATACAGTTTTAGCGATTTTGCATATACGTGCTTTAAAGTAGCCCTGTAATTGAGCAGCAAAATAAAACGGAGACCGCTCAAAACAGGCAGTCTCCGTTAAAATTTTATCCTAAAGTAACACCGTATTCCGCAAGGTACATCTGCAAATAGGTCGCGTCTTTTATATCGACAACTCCGTCGCCGTTGGTGTCGGCGAGGAAGAACGCGTTGCCTGTGAGTAATTCATGCTCCGAGATATGGCGTTGGATGGCAGTAGTGTCCTTGATATTTACAACATCATCAAGATTCGTATCACCAACCGGATTACTTCCAATTATTGAAAAACGCAGTTGGTTTTCCGCGGCGTAGCTTTCAGCATATGAATCTTTTGCTCCTATGATAGTCACATTCAAACAGCCGTCAAATGCATTGCCCTGAATAGATATCACCGATTCGGGAATTTTAATCGTTTTCAGACTCTTGCAGTTGGAAAAAGTAAAATAGTCAATACTCGTCACGCTGTCGGGAATGATAATGCTTGTCAGGTTTGTGCAGTCGGAAAATGTGGAACTGCCTATTCCAGTCACGCCATCCGATATGATTACACTTTTTATGTTATTTTTCCAAGGAAATACGTTAAAACAATAATCGTCCTCCATATTTCCGTTGCCGCTGATTGTCAGAACGCCGCTGTCACTAAACTCCCATGTGCAGTCACCCATAACGTTGCCAAAAAATTTATAGAGCAGAAAGGGAATGTTTTTACTTTTTGCGAATGTTTGCGCATAGGAGTTTTCATAGCCGTAAATTGTCAGGTTTTTGCAGTTGAAAAACGCAGAACTGCTAATACTCGTCACGCTGTCGGGTATTCTTATGCTTGTCAGGCTTGTGCAACTCCCAAACGTAAAACTGCGAATACTCGTCATACTACTGGGAATTGTTACACTTTTCAGGCTTGAGCAGCCGGAAAATGCAGAACTGCCAATACTCGTCACGCTGTCGGGAATGGTTATACTTGTCAGGCTTGAGCAGCCGGAAAATGCATTATAGCCAATACTAGTCACGCCGTCAGGAATGGTTATGCTTGACAGACTTGTGCAGTCGTAAAACGCATAATTGCCAATACTCGTCACACCGTTGGGAATCACTAAATCGGTAACAAGCTCATTATTAAGGTATAGATTATGAGCATAGTACAACGGATTGCCTTCAACGTTAGAAAAACCGATATTACACCAAGCGGCAATATCGTTAATTTTTACGCTTGTTAGGCTTGTGCAGTTATTAAACGTGTATTTGTCCATCCTCGTTATGCTGTTGGGAATGGTTACGCTTTTCAGGCTTGTGCAGGAATCAAACGCACCCCAGCCAATACTTTTCACGCTTTCGGGAATGGTTATGCTTGTCATGCTTGTGCAGCCGAAAAAAGCAAAACAGTTTATTCCCGTCACGCCGTCGGGAATAACCAAATCGGTAACAAGTTCATTGTTAATATATAGCTTATGGGCATATAATAAAGGATTACTATAGCATAAATATATTACTTCCTCTTCATCCGATTCACCTTGAATTGTCTCAAAACTAATCTTGCACCAAGCGGCTATATCATTTATATTTACGCTTATCAGTTTTGAGCAGCCTGAAAATGCATCACTGCCAATCCTCATCACGCCTTTGCCGATGGTAACGCTTGTAAGGTTTTTGCAGCTATATAACGCACGATTGCCAATCATCGTCACGCTGTCGGGAATGGTTATGCTTGTCAGTTTTGAGCAGTAATAAAACGCATAATTGCCTATACTTGTCACACCTTTGCCGATGGTAACGCTTGTCAAGCTTTTACAGCCGGAAAACGCATAATTCAATATACTCGTCACGCTGTCGGGAATCACCAAATCTGTGATAAGCTTATTGTTCAGATATAGATTATGGGATTGAGATGTCGGATTGCTTGTAGGATTTGAAAAACTAATATTACACCAAGCGGCAATATCTTTTATATATACGCCGGAGAGGCTTGAGCAGCTGTCAAACGCGTGACTGCCAATACTCGTAACACTTTCGGGAATGGTTATGCTTGTCAGGCTTGTGCAGTTGTAAAACGAATAGTCTCCTATCCTCGTCACGCCGTTTTCAATTACAACTCTGCTGATGCTTTTGCCCCACGGTAAAGAAGATGAAGATTGTGTATATTTCTTCATCGTTCCGTTGCCGCTGATTGTCAGCGTGCCGTCATCATCGAGCGTCCATGTGCAGTCACCCGTTGTGCCGCTTGACGCGCCGACTGAATCCTGTGTTGCGACCGCCGCCGAAACGGAGAACGGAAGCGCCGTCGTCAGCAGGAGTACCGCCAGCAGAATCGCCGTAATAGCCCGCAGCTTTTTTCTCATAAAAATCCCTCCTGAAAAAATATAATTTTACAATTATATTTTATCACAAAATACCAAAAACCTCAATCCAAAAATATCAATAAAGTTTTAGCGGTTTTGCACATACGGGCTTTAAAACCGCCGTAAAAAATAAACCGCTGCCGGGTCGACAGCGGAAATATTGATTTATCTGTTGTTAAAACACTATCCACAACTTAAGAATAAAAGCATATGTTATCCTTAAAGGTGTAGGGGCGACCCTCGCGGTCGCCCGCCAAATTGCAGCAGTATTGCTGCAATTTGGGAAGACAGCCGCAAGGGCTGTCACTACAATTCCTCTCTGAATGTTTGCAGTGATTTCTTAAGTTGTGGACAGTGGTTGTTAAAACAGGCTACTTATATTTTGATTTTAAAGCTCTTCTGGATATCGCGCAGTTCTCCGATAACGAATGCGACGTCGCCGGGCTGGAATACGGTGTTGGCGGCAGGGATAAGAACCTCGTCGCTGCGCTTTATCGTGATGATATTGATTTTATATTTTTTGCGGATGTCGATTTGCATAAGCGTTTTTCCGTACCAATCCTTCGGTATTTTCAATTCGTAGATATAAATATCGCTTTCCAAATGGAAAAAGTCCAGAATACTGTCGAACGCGTATTTTGTGGCTATGCGGATAGCCGTCTGCTTTTCGGGGTATACGACCTCGTCGGCGCCGTTTCTCAGCAAAAATTTCATTTGAACGTCATTTGTCGCGCGCGAGATCACCTTTTTTGCGCCGAGCTCACTGAGAAGAGAGGTCGTTTCAAGCGAGGTCTGAAAATGTCTGCCGAGTGTGACAAAGCAAACGTCGTAATCGTTTACGCCGAGTGAACGGAGAAACTCCTCGTTTGTGCCGTCGCCTATCTTTGCGTCCGTTACATAAGGCATGATCTGATTTATGCAATCCTCGTTGATGTCTACCACCATCACCTCACAGCGCAGCTCCTCCATGCGCTTTGCAATGTGGGTTCCGAATTGTCCTGCTCCTATAATCAAAACTGATTTCATTTGTATTCTCCTCCGTTTAATCCTATTTTAGAGATTCACTTTAACCTATTGAAACCGGTTCAAGAGGCAAGCGTGAGTTTTTGTTGCCCGAGGAAGGCAGAGCGGCGTAGATAAGCGTCAGACCTCCGACTCTTCCGAAGAACATCAAAGCCATCAGTATTATCTTTGAAAGCATTGAAAGCTTTGTTGTAATGCCGAGCGTCAAGCCGACCGTGCCGATCGCGGAGCCTGTTTCAAAAAGACAGGTGAGAAGCGGCAGGTGTTCCATGGTGCTGATAATTATTCCGCTCGTAAAGAACAGCACAAGATACATGAATAACACTGCTCCGGCATTGCGCACTGTTTCGTCGGATATTCTTCTCTTGAAGCACTGCACGTCGTTTTTTCTGCTGAATACGGTTATTGCCGACAAGAACAGCACCGCGAAGGTCACGGTTTTCATACCGCCTGCGGTAGATCCGGGTGAACCGCCTATCAGCATCAGCATTATCATTATCACCGAGCCGGAATCGTTCATTTGGGACAGATCCTGAGTGTTGAAGCCCGCGGTTCTTGCTGTGACCGACTGGAAAAGCGAGCTGATGATCCTGTCGGAAAGCTTTAAATCGTTGTATTCGTTGATGAAAAAGAACAGCGCCGGCAGAAAAATCAATAAAAACGTAGTCAAAAGCACGATCTTGCTTTGCAGGGAATACTTCTTTAGGCGGAGCTTGTGAGTTTTGATGTCGCTCCAAACAAGGAAGCCGATACCGCCCGAAACGATCAGGAACATTATAACACAGTTAAGGTAAATATTTCCGCTGTAGGTGGTGAGCGAAGAAAACTGCTCGCGCACTCCCATAAGGTCAAAGCCCGCGTTGCAGAATGCCGAAATCGAATGGAACAGCGAGTACCAAAGCCCCTGCCAAAAACCGAAATCATTGCAAAAAACAGGGAACAGCAGCAGCGCGCCGATCAGCTCGATAATCAACGTTGTTTTAAGGATAAAGCCTGTAAGCTTGACCATGCCGCCGATATTTGTCGCGGCAATGGAATTTCTCATCGTGCTTCTGTGCCATAAGCCGATTTTCATTCCCGAGGCGCGCATTATGGCGAGTCCCACGGTGATAACACCCATACCGCCGATTTGTATCATTGCTATAATAACTCCCTGACCGAACCACGACCAGTAGGTTGCCGTATCCTTTACAATGAGCCCCGTAACGCAGGTTGACGAAACCGCGGTGAACAAGGCGTCGGCAAAGTGAGTGAAGCAGCCCTCTTTGGAGGATATCGGCAGCATAAGCAAAAACGTTCCCAGCATTATGAGTGAAAAAAAGCTGAATATAATTACCCTGAACGTCGACATATTTTTTCGTTTTTTTCCTTTGAACAGATTGAGCATTATTATACCTCTGTATATTGATTTTAAAAAATAATATTTAGATATATTAATTAGATACATTAATATTATCACAAAATAATAAAATCCGCAATACAAAATTATAAACTTTAGTTTTTCAACGATTTCATAGAGAATTTTAGTACAAATGTACAAATAAAACTTTTTTAAAAATAATCCTCGTATTTGTCCCTGTTTTGTCATATAGGGTCTGATATACTTTAGTCAAGCTCAAAGGGAAAACACCTCAAGGGGCAACAAAATGAAAGGATGATCAATCATGAAAAACAATAATATAAAGACAAAAACAATCGCGGCTGTGCTTGCAGCTATCACCACAGTTTCAACTCTCGGAGGACTTTGCGTTACAAGCGTTTCGGCAGCCGGAGCTCCGGTAGCAGTCAGCAAATCTTTGAACAAAACGCCGGAGGATCTTGCGAAGGATATCGAAGAGCTTGAAGAGGTCCGCAAAAAAGCTCAGGATACAACCATCGTTCCCAAAGAAAAGGAACAAAAATCCGAAAAGGAAAAAGAGCTTGAAAAGAAAGCCAAGAAAGAGGAAGCCCGCAAGGAAAAGGAAAACAAAGAAATCAACGAAAAGACCGAACGCGAGGACATGATCGTTGATACGATTCTGGACTTTACGGAAGACCTTCTCAAAACCTACATCGGCGTGGCGTATAAAAAAATCGTCGGCAAGTCCGATCTCACCAAGTTCCTCAAAAAGAAGGGCGACAGCATCGTTGGAAAGCTCGTTGATAATAAAAAAGATAATAAGCTTTCCAAGGATACTCAGGCGATTATCGAAAACATCTCCAATCTGGAAAATCTGATGAGCGATAATCAGGAGCAGACAACACGCGGAATTGACGCTATCATTGATTCTATCAAGAGCAGCCGCTTTAAGAATGTTTACAGCGATCTTGAAAACGATTACAACTTCAGTTTGAAGCAGGTTTCATACCTCGCAAAGCAGCTCTACTACATCAAAAACGGCAAAAACACGGATGAGCATGCTCTTAACATCAAGGCGAGATTAGCGACCCATGATCCCCACAAAATGTGCCGTCTGTTCAATAACTTCTACACAGAGCTGAACAAGGAGACCGTGAAGGTCAACGGCGAAAAGCGCAGCGCAGCTTTGGAGCAATATATCAAGAACAGAATCTCAGAGGTTCGTCGCAACGACAACCACATCTTCTCCGAAAACTCTTTGGATTACAACAATGTCAGAAGTGAAATCAACAAAGAGCTCGAACTCATGGCTCAGCTTTCCGTAAACGACTACTATGTTATCAAGCTGTATTTGAATGCTTACAAGTCGATCATCGGCATTGTAAATACAGGTCAGACCACTGAAGCTATCGACGCGATCGAAAATGATCTCGACAACGATTTCATGGGCGTTATCAACTACATTGACAGGAGCTGGCTCAACGAGGACACGATCAAGGCGGAGGTCAAGGCTGACGGCTTTACCAAGGGATACTTCAGCTTTGCGGACGCATATTCGGCTGCTTTCTCTGCAGAAAAATCATTTATCAAGCTTAACGGCGACGTAAACGTTGAAAGTAAAGAAAAGAAATTCAATGTCAACGGCGTTTCCGCTGCAAAGGGCTTTGACGGCGTCAATGGCTTGCTTGTAAACGACAAAAAGGAAATCACCATCGACTGCAACGGACATACTATCAACGGACGCAACAAGGACATTACCATGTTCAAAGTATCCCCGTCCTGCAAGCTCACCATCAAAAACGGAACCTTCAAAAACATTGAATCACTGATCGTGTACAAATCCGACAAGGCAGTTTCAACTGAGATCAAATTAGAGAATGTCAATGTGATTGATTCCAAGAAATCAGTTGTTCAGCTTTCCGACAACAGCAAAAACGCAAAATTCATCTTTGAAAAATGCACATTTGAAAATGTAGAAGACGGCGCGGCTATCTATGCGGACTACATGAATCCCAACGCGATCGTTATCAAAGGCTGCACCTTCATCAACTGCAACAACAGTCTCGCAGGCGGTGCTGTCAGCCTGGACACAAAAAGAGAGGCTCCCGGATATTTCTCCGTTTCCGACTGCGTATTCAAGAACAATTCTTCCAAGGCAGAAGGCGGCGCAGCGTATCACATCGACGCGAAGAACTGCAAGTTTTACGGCAACAAGGCAAAAACCGGCGGCGCTGTATTCGGCACCCGTACACTGGAAGACTGCTTATTTGAAGGCAACAGCTCCATGCTCCAAGGCGGTGCGGTGATGTTTGTTCAAAATCTTGTGAAGAACTGCACCTTTAAAAACAACAAGGGCACCTATGGCGGCGCACTGTATACAAGCGAAAAAATCAAACTCGAAAATGTTATAATGATCGGCAACAGCGCAGAATATTGGGGCGGCGGAGCTTACCTCGTCAAAGGAGGCAGCACGATCGAAGGTGTGACCTGCACAGGCAACAAAGCCGGATACTACGGCGGCGGCGTTGCGCTGGAATCCTCAACCGGATATTACATCATAAAGAACTCAAAATTTACCGAAAACAAAGCCGGAATTGAAGGCGGCGGCGTTTACTGCAACACCCTTCTCGCAAGAGCGGCGGACGTTAAACTCGAAGGCATTATAAGGGCATTTAACAACAAAGCCGGCAGTGATGAAAAAGGAGACGACTTCTTCCTCGAAAACGGTGCTTTCAACAAGAGCAAGCTCTACGCGACAGAAAAATTTAACGCAGACAACTCAAATGTGAAAGTAACATCCAATTCCAAAGGCGAAATCGCGGTTTGCGAGCTCAGCAATCCGGGACAAAAGAAAGCCTTCTCTTCCTCAGACAACAGATCTGTCTACACAGGATATTTCTACAACAAGACTGTTTATATCGGAAAGGCTTAATCCCGTTTCGCAAGCTTCATCATGATCTGCGAACAACGTATAAAGTAAAATGCAATAAAAACCAAATCAAAAAGGAGTGCCGAAAAAGGTACTCCTTTTTGATTATAATTTTAAAATATCAGCCGCATTTGGTACCAAACCGCGCCGCCGATATCATATTTCCGGGTGGTATGGAACATATCATCTTTTAAGTTAACGGCGTTTGTCGGGAGTCCGTGAACAAACGCAAGCACCTCGCCGCAATCGTCAAGAAGCCAAAAAGAAATCGCCGTTCAGCTCCAAACGTTCATTGATTTTCTCTTTTTAACTGCTTCAGTTTCGTGAAATGAAGTGGTTTCTATCAGCGGAATGATATCCAAATCATCAATCGTCGCGTGTCGGATCGTCATCTGTGTTTCTTTTTCTGCGTTTCTTTATCTTAACGCCCGTAAGCTCAAAGCTCATATCGAGCAGCATTTTGATTTGTTTATCGTCAACGCTGCCGTCCAAAGCAACGGAGATCCACTTGTCTTTGCTCATGTGGTAAGCGGGAAAGATGCCCTTTTCCGATCTCAGCGAACCGATCAGCACCGTGTCGCATTTGAGATTGACAACATCGATCATACCGTCCTCTTTCAATCCCAGCCTTGATTTTGGAATATCCATCACCAAGGCGAACCACTTTTGGTTATTCGAGTGACGGTAAACGGCAAAGGTGGGATTTCTCTCCCACGGAAAATCGGGAGTTACGCCGTAAACATCAAATATGTATTTCTGAAAGTCCTGTTTGTTCACCACCGCACCTCTGCTATATCTTTTCAAGTATTTTAAGCGCGACATAAAACTTGTCAAGCGAATGGTTTGCTTCATCCAGTCCGTCCGGGCTATAATTTTCTACGTCGAGCGCATCACCCGTCACGAGAAAATCGTACAGCTCTATTTCGTGGAAATCGCATACCGCCTGCATTCCCGCAAGCTCCATCTCAACCGCGATACAGCCGTCATTTTTCCGCTTTGCGACCGCGGTTTTTGTTTCTCTGTAAATCGCGTCGGTCGTCCAGACCCGTCCCTGCACATATGGGAGCCGCAGTTCCTTGAAAATCTCCGCAAGCTTATCGCTGTTTTTGATGTCGATATAATCCGCCGCAGGAGCGTAATGATAGGACAGCCCTTCATCACGGTACGCCTGTGTCGGAATGACATATTTGCCGTCGGTAGCCTCACTGTCGAGAGCGCCTGCGGAGCCGAAAATGATCAGCTTTTGAAAGCCCGTCTGCCACTGCGCTTCGATAATAAACGTACCCGCAAGGCAGGAACCGATCGGCGACAGATAAAATATAACATTTTTATCATTTACGTCAATCAGAAAAATGGGGATGTGACCGTTTACCGTATCGATTTGACCGACAACGCGATGCGCATATTTTTCTAATACCGCATTATAAATCTCGCCGGAAAACGTTGCGATCGCCGCACCGCAAATGTTTTTTCTCTCTCCCAAAGACGCTCCCGGTGAGAATAAAGCTTCCTTTTCAGCACAATAGGATTCCGTAATCATACGCTGATTCCTCCAAATAAACAGTCTATAACCATATGATAGCAGAAATCAAACCGCTTGTCTATTGTTTCGAGCAAAAAGCAAGAGGTCCAAATTTGGACCTCGACTCATCATAACCCTCTCGGATCTCCGGAACGGGGTGATGGAGGGCGGTATTCTGTTGTATCGTGCTTTGAGTACGGCTCGGGGTCGCTTTTACTTTTATCATCTGTCCTGCCGCTCATATCGCTGACAAATCGTCTGCGTTAGATGTCACTGAAACAGAAGCTGTCGTAGTTGATCTCTGCATTCTCCACCTTTGTACTTATCGTAAGCGTTGTATCGGCGTGCATTCCGTCGTCGCCCGAGGTTATTTCAAATTTGCCGCCCGTGATAGTGATGTTGCCGTTTGAGCGGATACTGTCGTCTGTGGAGCTGATGGTAGAGCTGCCGCCCGAAACATTGAGATCGGCGGTTGCCTTTATGCCCTTGCCGGATGTCGTGAGATCATACGTTCCGTTTGAAATGTTTATTGTATCGCCCGTTATTGCCTCGTCGCCTGAATT
Source organism: Ruminococcus sp. (assembly GCA_045130495.1). Classification (GTDB taxonomy): domain Bacteria; phylum Bacillota; class Clostridia; order Oscillospirales; family Acutalibacteraceae; genus Ruminococcoides. Next base: position 12,864 of record JBGUPW010000190.1, read on the forward strand.
CAGTGTGTATTCGCCGTCGGCTATGCTTACCGTTCCGTTTCCGTTGATGCAGTCGTCCGCGGTATCTATAATATATGTTCCGCTTGGTTTCATAATTTTACACTCCCCTGCGTGTTTTTTTCGTTGTACCAAGTATAGTCAATAAAACTGAAAAAATACCGAAAGATTGACAAATAATCAAAAAAAGTTATAATGAATGTAAATAAGAAAAAGGAGTGTTTTAATATGCGTTACAGATACAAAACAAGAGGAACCTGCGCCATTGAAATCGACTTTGATCTCGACGGTGACGTTGTGCGCAACATCAAATTTTTGGGCGGCTGCAACGGCAACCTAAAGGCTATTTCAAAGCTTGTGGACGGCATGACCGTTGATGAGATCGAGGGAAAGCTTCGCGGCAACACCTGCGGAAACAGACCGACCTCATGCGCCGACCAGCTTGCCAGAGCGGTGAGAGAGGCTTATAATTCGAGAAAGTAAATAAGAAAGTAATAAAAGAAAAGTCAAATTGTCGGTTAAAGATGTTTTGCAGGAAGGGGAAATTTCTCTCTTTCCTGCTTGTTTTTTATCATTGATTCTCTACACGCTGCCGCGTGTTTCTTTTTGCCGCAAAAAATAACTTCAAAGGCTAAAAATTCCTTTGAAGCACTAAATGTTAAAATAATGTTAAAATTTTTGTCAAAAGTCTTGACAAAAGCCCTTTGGGCGCGTAAAATAGTATAATGTACCATAATGGGGGTATGCGCCAAAAGCACGGAAATCTTCCGCAAGAAACTATCTTTAACAGTGGAATATTATCACAAAATCCTCTCTCTGTCAAGATACAAATTGTTGAATTTTTAAATGTGTTTTTTGTGCGGTTTGTACTAAGAAAAGATAAAAAGCGCGCAAAAATCGTCGGCTGATGTTATGGGCAGGCTTGTTTTTGCCCCGGAAGGTAATGAAGCGCCGCCGAAAGTGTCCGTTTTTTGTTTCTCATGGTACGGTAAGACCCATTTTTCATTATATTTCAAGGAGTGATACGCCTATGGTTAATGTCAAACCCGTAAAGCTTGGCAACACCGAGAGAATGAGCTTCGGCAAAATTGATGAAGTCATTGATATGCCGAATCTCATTGAGGTGCAGAAGGAATCCTACCGCTGGTTCCTTGAGGAAGGTCTTAAGGAAGTGTTCAAGGATGTGTCGGGAATCACCGATTATCAGGACAACCTTGTGCTCGACTTCATCGACTACACCCTCGATGTTGACCGCCCCAACTACAGCGTAATTGAATGTAAGGTCAGAGATGCGACCTATTCCGCCGCGCTGCGCGTGACCGCTCGCCTGCTGAACAAATCTACGGGCGAAATCAAAGAGAGCAACGTCTTTATGGGTGATTTTCCGCTGATGACTCCCAGCGGCACCTTTGTAATAAACGGCGCCGAGCGCGTTATTGTTTCGCAGCTCGTCCGTTCTCCGGGCGTTTACTATAAAATGGATCACGACAAAACCGGTAAGGAGCTTTATTCAACCACCGTTATCCCCAACCGAGGCGCGTGGCTTGAATACGAAACCGATGTAAACGACGTTTTCTATGTGCGCATCGACAAAAACCGCAAGCTCCCCGTAACCTCCTTTATCCGCGCCCTCGGAATGGGCAGCGACGCCGAGATCCTTGATTTCTTCGGCGACGACGAGCGCATTAAAGCCACCATTGAAAAGGATCAGGCTCACAATATTGAGGAAGGTCTTATCGAGGTTTATAAAAAGCTTCGTCCTTCCGAGCCACCCACGGTGGACAGCGCCCAGACCCACATCAATAATCTGTTTTTCGATCCCAACCGCTACGATATGTCGCGCGTCGGAAGATATAAGTACAATAAAAAGCTGGGAATCGCCAACCGTCTTGAAGGCAGAGTGCTCACTGAGCCCGTAGCCAATCCCCGCACAGGCGAGGTCATGGCGCTGCGCGATGAAAAAGTCAGCAAGGAAAAGGCTCTTGAAATCGAAAACGCCGGTGTTAAGGTCGTTTATGTAAAGGGCAACGATGATACCGTTGTAAAAATCATCTCCAACAACATGGTCGACATTTCAAAGTATGTTGACTTTGACGCGGAGGCTGAGTGCGGCATCCGCGAAAACGTTTGCTTTGAGCTGCTCTGCGAGATACTTGACTCCGCCCAGAACGAGGAAGAGCTCAAGGATATGCTGCGCGATAACGCAGAAGAGCTGGTTCCCAACCACATCACGGTAGATGATATTTTTGCAACTATCAACTATCTTAACTGCGTCGCTCACGGCGTCGGCAACACCGACGATGTAGATAACTTGGGCAACAGACGCATACGCTGCGTCGGCGAGCTGCTTCAAAACCAGTTCCGCATCGGTTTTTCAAGACTTGAGCGCGTCGTTCGCGAGAGAATGACGACTCAGTCGCAGGATATGGACAGCCTTTCGCCCAACTCGCTTATCAATATCCGTCCCGTGACAGCGGCTATAAAGGAGTTCTTCGGCTCCTCCCCTCTGTCGCAGTTTATGGATCAGACAAATCCGCTCGCCGAGCTTACCCACAAGCGCCGTCTGTCGGCTCTCGGCCCCGGCGGTCTGTCACGTGACCGCGCGGGATTTGAGGTTCGCGACGTTCACTACACCCACTACGGCCGTATGTGTCCTATCGAGACCCCAGAAGGTCCCAACATCGGTCTTATCTCATATTTGGCGAGCTTTGCCAAAATCAACAAGTACGGCTTTGTCGAGGCTCCCTTCCGTAAAATCGACAAGGAAACAGGCGTTGTAACCGACGAGGTCGTTTACATGACCGCCGACGTTGAGGATAACTACTATGTAGCTCAGGCTAATGAGCCGCTCGACGAAAACGGCAGATTCGTTCACAGCAGAGTTGTAGGACGTTACCGCGACGAGTTCGTGGAGCTTCGCGCCTCGAAGTTCGACTACATGGACGTATCTCCTAAAATGGTTGTGTCCGTGGCTACCGCGATGATCCCGTTCCTTGAAAACGACGACGCAAACCGCGCGCTCATGGGCGCTAACATGCAGCGTCAGGCTGTTCCGCTTTTGCAGTCGCAGGCTCCTATCGTCGGCACCGGCATGGAGTACAAGGCGGGCACCGACTCGGGCGTGTGCATTATCGCCGAGGACGACGGAATCGTTATGAGTGTTGACGCCCGCAGCATCCGCGTTCAGTACGACAACGGCAGCGTAAAGGATTATGAAGTAATCAAGTTCCTGCGCTCCAACCAGGGTACCTGCTTCAACCAGAAGCCCATTGTTTCACGCGGTCAGCGCGTGAAGAAGGGCGAGGTTTTGGCTGACGGTCCCGCAACCGAGAACGGCGAAATTGCTCTCGGCAAAAACGCTCTCATAGGCTTTATGACCTGGGAGGGCTACAACTACGAGGACGCCGTTCTGCTCAACGAAAAAATCGTTCGTGACGATGTTTACACATCTATCCATATCGAAGAATACGACACCGAGGCGAGAGATACAAAGCTCGGCCCCGAGGAAATAACCCGCGACATTCCGAATGTGGGCGAGGATATGCTCAAATATCTTGACGAGGACGGAATCATTCAGATAGGCTCCGAGGTCAAGGCGGGCGATATCCTTGTAGGCAAGGTCACGCCAAAGGGCGAAACCGAGCTCACCGCCGAGGAACGCCTGCTCCGCGCCATATTCGGTGAAAAGGCGAGAGAGGTGCGCGACACCTCGCTGCGCGTTCCACACGGCGAGCAGGGCACTGTCGTTGATGTTAAAGTATTCACACGCGCCGAAAGCAGAAACGAGCTGCAGCCGGGCGTAAACAAGGTTGTCCGCGTTTATCTGGCGCTCAAACGCAAGATCAGCGTCGGCGACAAGATGGCGGGACGCCATGGCAACAAGGGTGTTGTTTCCAGAATCCTTCCGGTTGAGGATATGCCCTTCCTGCCCGACGGCACTCCGCTCGATATCGTACTTAACCCGCTGGGCGTTCCTTCGCGTATGAACATCGGTCAGGTGCTTGAAGTCCACCTCGGCTACGCGGCAAAGGCTCTCGGCTGGAAAATAATGACTCCCGTATTCGACGGCGCGCACGAGGACGACATTTTTGCCGCTCTTAAAGACGCGGGCTACAACGAAAACGGCAAAACAAAGCTTATCGACGGCAGAACGGGCGAACCGTTCGACAACCCCGTAACCGTCGGCTATATGTACTATCTCAAGCTGCATCACTTAGTAGATGAAAAGATACACGCAAGAAGCACGGGTCCCTACTCGCTCGTTACCCAGCAGCCTCTGGGCGGCAAGGCGCAGTTCGGCGGACAGCGCTTCGGAGAAATGGAAGTGTGGGCGCTGGAGGCTTACGGCGCCGCGTACACTCTTCAGGAAATTCTCACCGTTAAGTCCGATGATGTTGTCGGACGTGTCAAGACATACGAAAGCATCGTAAAGGGTCAGAACATACCCACTCCGGGAATCCCCGAATCCTTCCGCGTTCTTATCAAAGAGCTGCAGTCGCTTTCTCTCGACGTGCGCGTGCTCGACCAGAACGGCGAGGAAATCGACATCAAGCAGAAGTTTGACGAGGATGAAGAGATTATCGACGCAGCCTCTCCCGATTTTGACGAGGATAGCATCATGACCTCAATGGACGGCTACACCCTCGACGAGGGCGGTGAGGAAGACAATATGTTTGACGACTCGCTTGCCGATGAGGAATACGACGACGGCTTTGACCTTTTTGACGACTTTGGCACAGACGAACTGTAAGGAGGAAGGAATATGATAGATAACAATGTTTTTGATTCCATAAAAATCGGACTTGCTTCCCCCGACCAAATGAGAGCGTGGTCTTACGGCGAGGTCAAAAAGCCCGAAACCATCAACTACCGCACACTAAAGCCCGAACGCGAGGGTCTGTTCTGCGAACGCATTTTCGGACCCACCAAGGATTGGGAGTGTCACTGCGGCAAATATAAAAGAATCCGCTTCAAGGGAAAAATCTGCGACCGCTGCGGCGTAGAGGTCACCCGTTCAAAGGTGAGAAGAGAGCGCATGGGTCACATCGAGCTTGCCGCTCCCGTATCTCACATCTGGTATTTCAAGGGAATACCCTCGCGTATCGCGCTTATGCTCGACATCTCTCCAAAGGTGCTTGAAAACGTGCTTTACTTCTCGCAGTACATTGTCACCGATCCCGGCGACTGCCGCGATTTGGCTAAGTACCAATGCCTTTCAGAAGCCGAGTACAACGATATGCGCGAAAAATATGAGGACGACTTCAAGGCGGGCATGGGCGCCGAGTCAATCAAGCTCCTGCTTGAAGAAATAGATCTGGAAGCGCTTTCGACTCAGCTCCGCGAGGATCTTGAGGCGGCGTCGGGTCAGAAGAGGATCCGCCTGTTAAAGCGCCTTGACGTTGTTGAAAGCTTCCGTTTGTCGGGCAATCGCCCCGAATGGATGATCCTTGATGTTGTTCCGGTTATCCCGCCGGATATCCGCCCGATGGTTCAGCTCGACGGCGGCCGCTTCGCAACAAGCGACCTCAACGACCTCTACCGCAGGGTAATAAACAGAAATAACCGTCTTAAAAAGCTGCTTGAGCTCAACGCTCCCGAAATCATAATCCGCAACGAAAAGCGTATGCTTCAGGAATCGGTTGACGCTCTGATCGACAACGGCAGACGCGGCAGACCCGTAACGGGACCCAACAACCGCGCTCTTAAATCTCTGTCTGATATGCTAAAGGGCAAGCAGGGTCGTTTCCGTCAGAACCTTTTGGGAAAACGTGTTGACTATTCGGGACGTTCGGTTATCGTTGTTGGTCCTGAGCTTAAAATGTATCAGTGCGGTCTGCCGAAGGAAATGGCTCTCGAACTGTTCAAGCCCTTCGTTATGAAGCGCCTTGTCGAAACCAAGGCAGAGCAGAATATCAAATCGGCGAGAAAAGCCGTTGAACGCGCAAAGGAAACCGTTTGGGACGCCCTCGAAGTAGTAATCAAGGGTCATCCCGTAATGCTCAACCGCGCTCCCACACTTCACCGTCTCGGTATTCAGGCGTTTGAGCCTGTGCTTGTTGAAGGCCGCGCGATAAAGCTCCAT